>JADCGK010000039.1 GCA_020249045.1 Azospirillum sp.
ACCGTTCAAGCGGCGATGGCCGGCAAGCCCTTGCGCAAGCTGATCGTGGTGAAGAACAAGATCGTCAACATCGTGGTTTGACCGCTCAAAGCCGCAGCAGCCAGAACGCGTAACCCGGGAACAGCGCCGGGTTTTTGGCTTCGAGTGCGGCCCAGCGGTCGAGGTCGGCCATCGCGGGATCGTTCGGATGCGCTTTGGCATAGGCTTCGAACGCGGGCGCGTTGCGGTCCTGGACCTGGGCATGCCCGCGCGGGAATTCGAAGCCGAGGAAGCGCAGCGGCAGCCCGTCGAGCAGGGCCTTGAGCTTCGGGACGTCGTAGCGCGTTTCCTGCACGTGGAAGCAAAGATCGCGCAGCAAGCTGGCGGAATGGAAATCCGGCCAGAGGGGCAAGGCGTCGCGCAACGCCGCGCCCAACGCACCGGACAGAACGTCCGCCCGGAATTTCCGCAAGCCCGCCGGATCATCGCGGTCGCCGCGCGCGGAAATCGCGTCGCGCGCTTGGACGACGAGGCGCCGCGCGTATTCGCCATAAAGCCCGACGCGTATCAAACCGCCGGGGACCAAAACCCGCGCGAGCGCGTCCAGACCCGCCTTGGGATCGGCCAAATGATGGAGAACGCCCACGCATTCGATATGACCCCAGGTCGAACCGAGCGACGGGAGCCCCAGAATGTCGGCCTGCGCGAAGCGGATGTTCGAAACGCCGTGCAGCTCGGCCATCTTGATCGCATAACCCAGCGAATTGCGGGAAAGATCGATGCCGTCCACCGTCACGTCGGCGTAGTTCGCCGCGACCGACAGCGGATGCTGGCCCGTGCCCGCCCCGGGCATCAGCACGCGCAAGGGCGAGGCGAACGCGGGCAGAGTCTCGCCCGGCAAATAGCGGCGCGCGATTTCCGCGCGGATGTCGATGGGTGCCGTCCGGCGCAAGCGCAGCCAGCGCGGATAAGGGTTGGCCTCGTACATCGCGCGCACTTTTTCGCCGGCGGCGTCGAGGATCGGCGTCAAGGTCGGCACGTTGTCGGCCGCGTTGCGCACGGCGGCCATGCGCGCGATCGTCGTTTCGACCAGCCCCGCGAGTTCCGGATATGTGGCCGCTTCCTCGGCCAGGGGGGCGTACATCGCGCGGCGCGCGTGTCCGAACGCATCGAACGGCAGACGCGCCGCATCCGCCGGATCCTGCGCCCAAACATACTCGTTGTTGTGGGCTTGTCGGGCCAGCGCCAACGCCAACGGCAAGGTCGAAACGGGTGCGTCGGGCGCGCACAACGCGGTCCGGACGCGGATCAGAAAGGCTTCGAAAACCGGATCCCGACAAATCGTGCTTTCGAGCGTGGCGAGCAGCAACGGGTCCTTGGCCATCGCGACCAACAGGTCGCGCGACGGCGCTTGGCCTGGATCGGTCATCCGGTATTTGCGGACCAGCTGGTGGGCGGCCGATAGGCCCAAAGCCTCGCTCTCGGCCGCCTCCGTCCGCAAGGCCAGCAGCAGCAAATCGGCGAGACCGGCGTGAAAGTTCGGCGCGCGCGCCATCTCCAGAATCGCGACCATGCCGTCGGCCGCCCCGGCATGGCCGGGATCCGCGCGCAAGGCGGCGGCATAGGCCCCCAAGGCGGTATCGAAATCGCCGGCGGCGTGGGCGTTGCGGGCGTCGGCAAAAGCGCGGGCAGCGAATTCCTGGTTCATGGACCGCGTCTACCAAACTGCTAAGGTGCGCGCCATGAAGATCGAACCCCGTGCGATTCCGGGATTCCTGAAAAAGCCCGATCCGGGGATCCGGGCGATCCTGCTTTACGGACCCGATTCGGGGCTGGTGCGCGAGCGGGCGGAAACGATCGGCAAGACCGTGACGCGCGATCTGACCGATCCGTTTCGGGTCGCCGATCTTTCGCCCGAAACGCTGAAGGACGATCCCGCGCGCCTGGCCGACGAAGCGGCGGCGATCTCGATGATGGGCGGGCGGCGGCTGGTGCGCGTGCGGGGCGGCGGGGCGGAGACGGCCGTCGCGGCCAAGAATTTCCTCGACGATCCGAAGGGCGACGGATTGGTCGTGATCGAGGCGGGCGAACTCGACACCAAAAGCGCCTTGCGGAAATTGTTCGAAGCCCCGGGGACGCGGAACGCCGGGGCGATCGCGTGCTATCGCGAGGAGGGGGCGTCGCTCGCCAAAACCATCGCCGAGCAATTCGCGGCCGAAGGCGTGAAGGCCACCGGCGAAGCGGTCGAATGGCTCGCCGGACGCTTGGGCAGCGATCGGGCGATCACCCGTTCGGAAGTCGCGAAATTGGCGCTTTACGCCGGCGTAGGCGGGACCATCGGGATCGAGGATGCGCGCGGCCTTATCGGCGATTCGGCCGATATCGATCTGGACGATTTGTCGCGTGCGACCGGGATCGGCGATATGGGCGCTCTCGACCGGGCCTTCGCCAAGCTCGAAGGCGAAGGCGGCAGTCCGATCATGATCTTGCGCGGGCTGGCACGGCATTTCCTGCGCCTGCAAACGGCCGCGGGTCACATGGCCCAGGGCCTGGACCCGGAAGCGGCGATGGGCAAGCTGTTCCCGCCGGTCTTCTTCAAGGAGAAGGACGCGTTCAAAACCCAGCTCGCGCGCTGGCCGTTGCCCAAGCTGCAAGCCGCCCTCGACCGGCTGCTGGAGGCCGAGATCCAATGCAAATCCTCGGGGTCGGCACCCGCCGAGTTGATCGCGGAGCGCTGCCTTTTGGCGCTCGCCCAGATGGCGGCGCAGGGGGCACGGCGGTAAGTCCCGGGCGGATTTTTCGGGATTTATCGGAATTTTAACCGAATCCCGGTACATTCGTCGGCTATGTCGATCGGACCTTTTCGGGGTGTGGGCCAGGCGCCGCCGG
>JADCGK010000004.1 GCA_020249045.1 Azospirillum sp.
GCGTACCTCTCGGGTCAACGGCGAATGGGCCACGAACGTGCCGCTGGACCCGGCCTCCTTGGCCGAGAAAAGCGGAAGATCTGGGTAAAACCTACCGATCTCGACGGCGTCGTCGGCCGAACTTGCCAGCAAAAGCCCGTCGCGGCGCCATAACCTAGACCGCGCGTCAGCCGTCGGTATCGCGGGCGCCAACGCGGCTTGGATCATGGACATTCTCAGGCCGACGGATACGACGCCTACGGTCTGGCCTTCGGCATCGCGGATACCCTTCGCGATGGGAACCAGTGTGGTGCCCAAGATCGCGGATTCGAAGGGCGAACCGACGTGATAGCCCGTCTGCCGCGCGGCCAGCGCCTGCCGGAAGAAGTCGAGATCCGGGAGCCGAAGACCCACACCGGTCCGCGGTTCACCCGCCGCGATGATCAGGCCCGTTCGGTCCTGCACGATGGCGCCCGCCAGAATCGACGGGCCGCCGACGGACCGATCGAGCAATCGGTCGAGACGGGCGTCCAAACTCAACGCGCCGGTCGTCGTCGCCTCGACGTATTCGCTGACCGAGTCGAGGACGGTGCGAGCCGCCTCGAACAGAATGCCGACGCGTCTATTGGCTTCGATCGCCTCGAAATGAACGCGCTCGAGACCCGCCGCTTGCGCCCGATCCAACCGGTCCCGAATGGCGAAACCGGTCCCGACAACCAGGATGACGGCGAGGGCAAGCCGGGCGAGCTGTATCTTGGACAGGCTGCTGGCCAGTCGACGAAGCGACATCGGGGGGAACCTTCGGAGCGCTGAGCGCGGCGCCGTCACGCGGCGCGCACCTCGGACAGGAACGTATCGACCGCCTTACGCAGTTCGGTGGCTTGCGTCCCCAACGTGACGGCCGCGTCCTTCACCTGGCTGGCGGCGGTGCCCGTTTCGGCCGCCGCTTGCGTAACACCCGAGATGTTCGACGACACCTCGCCCGTACCGGCCGCCGCCTGCTGGACGTTCCGCGCGATCTCCTGCGTGGCCGCGCCCTGCTCCTCAACCGCCGACGCGATCCCGGTCGCGATCTGGTTGATCTTCGCGATCGTATCCCCGATACCGCGCATCGCTTCGACGGAAGCGCCGGTCGCAGACTGGATCTCGCCGATCTGCGCGCTGATCTCCTCGGTCGCTTTCGCGGTTTGGTTGGCGAGGCTCTTGACCTCCGAGGCGACGACGGCGAAGCCCTTGCCCGCCTCGCCCGCGCGCGCGGCCTCGATAGTCGCATTGAGCGCAAGCAGATTGGTCTGCGAGGCGATATCGGAGATCAGCTTCACGACGTCGCCGATCTTCTGTGCTGCTTGGCTCAATGCCTCGACCGTCTCTCCGGTCCGGCGAACGTCCTCGACGGCCTTGCCGGTGATCGAGCTGGATTCCGCGACTTGCCGCGAGATTTCGGTGATCGACGAGGAAAGCTCCTCGGCGGCCGACGCGACCGTCTGCACGTTGGTCGACGCCTCCTCCGAGGCGGCGGCGACTGCCGTCGCCTGACGGCTAGTCTCCTCGGCGGTCGCGGACATCGCGCTCGCGGAGCTCTGCAATTGCGTGGCCGAGCTCGACACGCCCGATACGACGCCGCCGACCTTGGCTTCGAACTCGTCGGCCAATGCCTGCATCGCGCGCTTCTTCTCTTCGGCGGCTTTGGCCTCCAACGCCTTCTGCTCGGCCTCCATCGCGCGCACGCGGATCGCATTGTCCTTGAACACCTGGACCGCCTGGGCCATGGCGCCGAGCTCGTCTTTGTTCTGACGCGACGGCACGTCCACGGACAGATCGCCGTCGGCGAGCTTGCGCATCGTCCCGGTCATGGCCCCGACCGGCCCTGTGATGCCCTTGCTGATGGCGAAGGCGCCGAGCAACCCCAACAGAATGGCGCCCGCCGAGATGACGACGGACGTCGTAACGCTGGCGGAGATCTCGGAGGCCGCCTCTTCGGCGACGGCGGCAACGGCCGCTTGCTGGCGCACCTTGAGCACCGCGAGCCGTTCGCCGATCCGCTCGGCCAGCCGCGCATTGGTCACGGACACCATCTCGTCGAGCGCGCGCGACGCGGCGACCGCATTCCGGAAGGCTGCCTGGTACTGCGGCGCGAGCTCGCGACCACGCGCGATCTGCGCGGTCGTCGCGCCGACCGACGCGACCTGGGCCCGCTCGAGCGCCCGATCCAAGACGGCGTAGCCCTGCAGAACCTCCTCGTAGGCTTGGGTCTCGAAACGCTCCAGCACCCGCAGCGCGCCGGCGCGGACGGCGCCGAGCTGGTCCTGCGCGGCGCCGATCATCGCCGCCGCGCGGAAATCCTGGTTGCGCATCGCGCTATCGAAAGCGGCCGCCAGCGTGTTGCGCACCTGCGGGCCGACCGCGTTCATCCCGCCCGAGATGGCCTGATCGCGCGCCGCGCGAAGTTGTGTCACGCGGTCGAGGTTGGCGGCGTATTCGGCGAAAGCCGCCTGCGCTTCGCGCATGATCGCCCGGCGTTCGGGGTTGGCGATCGCGTCGTGCGCAGCGACCATCAGGGGCCGCAGATCCTCGACCTGCTTGACCATGCGTACGCGCACCTCTTCCTCGCCGCCGTCGGAATAGGCGACGACGAAACGCCGCAACGTCGCGAAGTCGCCATAGATGTCGCCGACGCGCGACGCGTTCGTGCTGATTGACTTGTAGGTACCGAACTTGTCGCCCACGCCCGTGAGACCGACATAGGCGATCACGGAGAGCGCGACCAGCAGCGCGAGCACCATCGCGAATCCGGCGCCGATCCTCGTTCCGATGGCGAAGCGGCCGTTCAGCGTCGCGAGCGTACCCATGTTTCTACCCCATACTTCGTTCGTTGCATCCGGGGCGTCGGCCCTCGATTCGCCGCGTCGGACGGCCGTCTCCGGCGTCGAACTTGTATGTCGGCGGCAATTAAGCGTCCGTAAAAAAACCTTCGCAGAGACATGAAACTTTCTCGCGCGCTTTAATGCTATACTAATGTATGTCCACGTCCGCGCGTGCGGGCGCGTTGGTCAGAAACGCCGGGAACCGCCGGAAATTTCGCTCGAGTTACGCATCCGGCGTTCCGCGATACCCGAGCCGCCATCGACGGCGATCGAAGTGGCGGGAAAAAACATTCGATTTGAACGTATCGTGGTCGCGATCCGCCGACGAGGATCCTCGGTCAGCCGAGGATGCGTTCCCGGAGCGCGTGCGCCTCGTTGCCCAACGGACGTATCTCGTACGGTTGGTTGGCCACGAGGAACCAGCTTGGTGCGCCGGCATCGTCGATCAACGGCACGATCAAACGCCGCCAGGACTTCGCGCTCAGCCACGGCGGCGAATCGTGCTCGGTGAATATCGGCTGCCGCGACAAAGCGCAGGCCACGTAAACGGCGCGATAGAAATCGCCGAGCTGCGAACGGGTCTTCAGCGACATGGCGCCGACCGTCCAACCTGTCCAGTCGCGTCCGGCGATCTGCGCGATTTCGGTGCCGTAAACCCGGAATTCGAAATCCAATCCGGTTTCGTCGGCGTGCAGCAGCAAGAGATAGCCCATCACGTCGCGCAGCGCGATCGGGTCGAGCGCCGATCTGCGCATCGGCGCATCGGAGGTCGAATTCGCGCGCCAGTAACTGAGAAGGCTGCGGTGCCTCGGCTCGACCAGAAAGTCTTGGCTGGGGTTCAGCACGATCGTCGGCAGACGCTCGCGGTCTTTGGGCAAACGTTGGGCGAGCGCCGAATAATCGCCGCCAACGATCTGCTCGGCGAGTGGTCGAATGCCGTCGCTGACGACGGCGCGACGGAAGGCGTCCCTCTCGACTTGCGGATCGATTCTCATTTCCAGCGCCCCCGCACCGAACGTTCGATGGTCCCCGATGAGATCAACGCGCGCGTCGATCTTGCCTGCGTTGATCCAACTCAAGCGTGCTGACGCGTGACCGTCTCCAGATACCCCGATTCGCCAGTCAGCGTCCTGAATTCTTCCAAAGAGTCCGACGTTTTTGCATACGTCAGACCGCGGCGCAGTGAACAATATCTTCGTCCATCCCGCGGGGCCCCGGATGGGGACGTCGCAGGGATCGGACCATGCCCAGCCCCGTTGCGAGACTCAACCCGCGCAGCGCGATCGCCGAATCCCCGACTCACACAAAACCGCAATCAGCGCTTTGTCCGAAAAACTCCAGTGGCATAGCCCGGCTCGATCGGCGGCGCCCAACCGTCGGATATGGCGACCATCGTTGGCTCGCGCGCGGCGAGCGGAACGGCATA
>JADCGK010000040.1 GCA_020249045.1 Azospirillum sp.
AGCGCATCCGAACGATCCCGCGATGGCCGACCTCGACCGCTGGGCCGCACTCGAAGCCAAAAACCCGGCGCTGTTCCCGGGTTACGCGTTCTGGCTGCTCAGGGTGTGAGGATTACTGCGCCGGACTGAGTTCGAGGCGCCGTTCGACGCGTTCGATCCGGTCGGTCAGCCGGTCGACGCGGCCGCCCAATTGCGCGACGCCTTGCTCGACGGCCCCCACGCGGGCGCGCAGTTCGCGCATATCGTCGGCCAAACGATCGACCTTCTCATCGATGCGGCCGAGGTAAACCAGCACGATGTTTTCGGGTTGATCGACCATCCCGGGAATCTACCATCAAACCACGATGTTGACGATCTTGTTCTTCACCACGATCAGCTTGCGCAAGGGCTTGCCGGCCATCGCCGCTTGAACGGTCGGGATCGCCAGCGCGGCGTCGCGAACGTCGTTTTCGCCGGCGTCGCGCTTGGCCTCGATCGTGCCGCGCAGCTTGCCGTTGACCTGCACGGCCAGCGTGATCGTCTCGTCGACCAACAAGGCGGGATCGGCTTTGGGCCACGGCTCCTGGCACAGCAACGTCGTATGGCCCAAAGCGGCCCACAGCTCCTCGCCCAAATGCGGGACCATCGGCCCGACGAGCTTGACCAAGGTTTCGTAGCCTTGCCGGCGCACCCAATCGGCACCCGCCGCGTTCGGATCGAGTTCGCCGAGCGCGTTGGCCAAGCTGCGCACTTGGGCGACCGCCACGTTGAACCGGAAGCCCTCGAGATTCTCCGAGACCGCGGCGATCGTCTTGTGGATCTGGCGCCAAGCCGCATCGACCGCCGGGGCCAACGCCGCGGGCTTGGCCGCATCCTTGGCGGCGAAGGGGACGGCCGGTTCGGCCACGTCGCGCCACATGCGTTGGATGAAGCGGAACGCGCCGTCCACGCCCGCCTCGCTCCATTCGAGATCGCGTTCGGGCGGCGAGTCCGACAGCATGAAAAGCCGTGCGGTATCGGCGCCGTACTCGTCGATGATGCGCGCGGGCGCCACGACGTTCTTCTTGGATTTGCTCATGACCTCGCGCCGGCCGACCGTCACCGGCTTGCCGGTCGCGGTTTCGATAACGAGATCCTCGGCCTTGCGCTCGATCTCTTCGGGATAGAGCCATTTGCCGTCGGCGCTTTTGTAGCTCTCGTGGCAGACCATGCCTTGGGTGAACAGGCCCGCGAAGGGTTCGTCGAGTTTGACGTGCCCGGTCTTGCGCATCGCGCGCGTGAAGAAGCGCGAATAGAGCAGATGCAGGATCGCGTGCTCCACCCCGCCGACGTATTGATCAACACCCATCCAATAATCGACCGCGTCGGCGTCGACGGGTTTGTCGCTGCGCGGGCTGCAAAAGCGGGCGAAATACCAGGACGAATCGACGAACGTGTCGAACGTGTCGGTTTCGCGGCGCGCGGGCTTGCCGCAGCTGGGGCAGGCGACATGCTTCCATGTCGGATGGTGGTCCAACGGATTGCCGGGCTTGTCGAAATTCACGTCGTCGGGAAGCTTGACCGGCAATTGGTCCTTCGGCACCGGTACGACGCCGCACGATCCGCAATGCACGACCGGGATCGGGCAGCCCCAATAGCGTTGGCGGCTGACCAGCCAATCGCGCAGGCGCCAAACCGTGGTGGGTTCGCCCGCCCCCAGTTCCTTCAAGCGCGCGCCGACCTTGGTCTTGGCGGTTTCGACGTCGAGCCCGTCGAGGAAATCCGAATTCACGATCGTGCCCGGCCCGACATACGGTTCCTTCGTCACGTCGAGCGCACCGTCGGGTGCGGCGACCACGCATTTGATGGCGAGGCCGTATTTGGACGCGAAATCGTGGTCGCGCTGGTCGTGGCCGGGGCAGCCGAAAATCGCACCCGTGCCGTAATCCATCAGCACGAAATTCGCGACCCAAACGGGCACTTCGAGGCCCGGGACCAGCGGATGCTTGGCTTTGAGGCCGGTGTCGTAGCCGAGCTTTTCCTGCTGTTCGATGGCCACGGCCGACGTGCCCATGCTTTGGCACTTGGCCACGAAGGCGGCGAGGTTGGGGTCCTTGGCGGCGAGTTCGGCCGTCAGCCGATGGTCGGGCGACAGGGCGACGAACGAAGCGCCGTAAAGCGTGTCGGGACGCGTCGTGAAGACTTCGACCTTATCTTCGCGGCCGACGAGCGGCCAGCGCACGAAAGCGCCCGAGGATTTGCCGATCCAGTTGTCCTGCATCAGCCGGACCTTTTCGGGCCAGCGCGTCAACGTCGACAGCGCGCCCAGCAGGTCGTCGGCGTAGTCGGTGATCTTGAAAAACCACTGCGAGAGTTTCTTCTTTTCGACGGGCGCGCCCGACCGCCAGCCTTTGCCGTCGATGACCTGTTCGTTGGCGAGAACGGTCTGGTCGACCGGATCCCAATTGACGAACGCCTCTTTGCGGTGGACGAGGCCGGCGGCGAAGAAATCCAGGAAAAGCGCCTGTTGCTGTGCGTAATAGCCGGGATGGCAGGTGGCGATTTCGCGGGTCCAGTCCAGCGACAATCCCATGCGCTTCAATTCGCCGCGCATGGTGGCGATGTTGTCGTAGGTCCACTTCGCCGGGTGGATTTTCTGGTCGCGCGCGGCGTTCTCGGCCGGCAGACCGAACGCGTCCCAGCCCATGGGGTGGAGAACGTTGAAGCCGAGCGCGCGCCGGTGCCGGGCGACGACGTCGCCCAGCGTGTAGTTGCGCACATGCCCCATGTGGATGCGCCCCGACGGATAGGGAAACATCTCGAGCACGTAGTATTTGGGCCGGGCCTTGTCCGCGACCGCGCGGAAGACGCCGCGGTCCTCCCACAGCTGCTGCCACTTGGTTTCGGATTCGCGGAAATTGTAGCGGCCGGACATGTCGCGTTCGCCCTCGGAAAAATCGGGGCGGAACGATTAACGCTTCGCGCGGCTCATGTGAAGGCGCTTGACGGCGAAGACGCCGGATCGCGCGTCAGCGGCCGGCTTGTTGGCGAATCTGACGCGCGCGGGTGAGGATCGAGTTCTCGACTTGCGTGGCCGTCGCGGCATCCACGGGCGAGTCGACCCAGTTGCCCGAGGCTTCGCGTTGCTGCTTGAAGACGGTCGCCTTCACGCCGTCGGCGCGCAATTGGCGGCCCAGGATGTAGATGTTGATCTTGAACCGCTCGGACGGCGTTTCCGCGGGCGAGAACCAATCCGTGATGATGACGCCGCCGAAAGGGTCCGCCGAAACGACGGGCATGAAGGAAATCGTCTCGAGGGAGGCGCGCCACAACAGCGCGTTTACGCCGATACCGCCGCCCTGCTCTTCCTGGCGACGGGGCCCGCCGAACAGCCCGTCTTCGCCGAAGACCCCGCCCCGGCTGATCTGGTCCGACGGCGCGTATCGGCCATCCGACCCCGGAACTTCAGCTGGGTAGTTATGCTCGACGCGCGCGCCGCCGCAAGCCGACAGCAAGCCGACCAAGCCGATCGCCAAAAAACCACGGATCGCCGAGTGACGCATCTTGCTGCAATCTCCAATCACGATTGACGCGGCACCCGGCCAATCGGCACTTGGGTAATTACCCTTGTTGGGTCAAAAAGTAAACGCCACCCCGGCTGCCTTGTCCGCTCTTCACGCCTGCCTACCCATGAAGCGCATCGGGACCGAGGCACAAAAGACCCTTAAACAAATGATATATCGAGATTTATTCTGCGTACTCAACTGCCCAAAACTCCGCATGAAACCGAGTGTGGCTGATCAGCCACATACCCTTTCGATTCTCCCGTTGAGGGGGTCGGATCGGTTGACGGTGCGGGCGGCACTTGGCACAAACACAAAGCCATAGCGGGCGAAGTGCGGCCGCTAGGCCGTACAAGTCTGATCAAGGAGAGGACCAACATTATGAAAAAGACGCTTTACGGGACCACGGCGATCGTCGCCCTGGGCCTCGCGATCGTCGCGGCGGCTCCGGCCAGCGCTCAGGCGCCGGCCCAGGGCTTCAGCTCGACGAACTTCCAGTTCACGGTCGGCGGCTTGGCCCGTGGCTTCGTCGGCGGCGTGTCGCAGACGCAGATCGGCGCTGCCACGGCGGCGAACAACGCTGCTCCGGCCGTTGCGGCCGGCGGCAACCTGCAGAGCTTCGACATCCAGCGCGACTACCGCCTGGATCTGACGGCTCGCTCGACGCTGCCGAACGGCATGGTCGCCTCGGCGGTCGTGCAGATCCAGCCGAACTCCGGCCCCTACACGGGCGCTGGCGGCACGGCGGGCGCTGGCATCGAATCGCAGTTCCGTCGGAACTGGGTTGCCCTGCAGAGCGCCTTCGGTGAAGTCCGCATCGGCGCGCTCGACAACGCCGCCATGCAGATGACCCAGCGTTCGATGGACGCCTTCACGGCCGGTTCGACGACCAACGCTGGTAAGGCGCTGAACGATTACACGGTTCGCCCGAACGTGTTCGGCACCGACGATGCGATCGGTGCGACCAACATGCGCATGTATGATCGTTCGGCCGACAAGATCGCGTACTTCACGCCGCGCATCGAAGGCTTCCAACTCGGCGCGAACTACACGCCGGAAGCTTCGAAGGATCGTAACTCCGGCCTGGCGACGGGCACGGGTGGCGTTCTGCAGCGCGGCTACGCGTTTGCCGGTAACTACGTCAACACGTTCGGTGGTCTGGGCGTCCGCGCCTCGGCTGGTTACGTGCAGTGGAAGAATCCCCGCAACAACGTCACGGGCGGCGCCGACGGCTCCGATCTGTCCGTTTGGGGTCTCGGCGGCGGCGTGACCTACATGGGCTTCGACTTCGGTGGTTCGTACGCGCAGTACGACAACATGATGTCGCAGCCTGGCGCGAACCCGCTCCGTCTCGACGCGGCCGGTACGGCCGGTGCGACGGGCGTTGCTCGCTTCATGGCGGATATCCGGGTGTTCGAACTCGGCCTGGGCTACACGATGGGCCCGGCGCGCATGTCGATCAACTACATGAACGGCGAGTCCGGCACGGTCAAGAACGCCAACACCACCACGGCGGTGACGGCGCTCACGAACGCCGGCAAAGACAAGCTGCACACGTACTCGGTCAGCGGCGCGTACACGATGGGCCCGGGTGTGAACCTGGAAGCCACCGTGTTCCATGTCCGTGCGACCGGCCCGTTCACTTCGGTGAACGTGCAGAACGTGCAGAAGGCCACCGGCCTCCTGACGGGTCTGATCCTGACCTTCTAAGGTCCGGTTCGAACCTAAGAATTGGGGCGGGATGGGAAACCATCCCGCCCTTTTTCGTTCTGAACCCCGGCGCCGAACGATCAGTCGCAGTACATCGCTTCGAATGCCGTCTCAAAAGCCCGTGCGAGCGACGCCGCATCGCATAGCGGCCCGTTTCGAATCGCACGCGCCCTGGCTTCGCGATCGCCGGGCTCTTTGAGTTTGGCGCGCGCCATCGCGATATATGCCGCCGCCGTATCGGCGATCGAAACATCCGCGGGCGCCAAGGCCGCCAGGCTTTCGCCCACCCGGGCACAATGGCGATCGCCCCTCAGACCGACGACCGGCACCCCCATGCTCAAGGCTTCGCACGTGGTTGTCGTACCGTTGTAGGGGAACGGATCGAGCGCCACGTCGATGCCGTCATAGGCGCGCAGATGCGATGCGTCATCCTCCACGAACGACAGCAAATCGATCCGTGACGCAAAACCCGAGGCGCGTGCGCGCGCGCGCCAATCCGCCATGACGGCCGCGTCCTGCAACGCAAAGGTTTTCAAAACGAGTCTCGCTTCCGGTTCGGCCCGCAGCAGATCCATCCAAATTTGCCAACAAGCCGGCGACACCTTCTCCAGCGCGTTGAACGAACCGAACCGCGGCGGACCTGGTGGCCGTTGCCCCGGCATCGGATGGTCCGCCATCGGCCGGTAGCGCAAAAATCCGCCCGGCAGACGCCACAGCCGCTCGCTGCCCCGATAGGGTTCGGCCTCCGGATCGGCATGCGAATCCGTGAACCGCCACGCGATGCGCGATAATCCCGTCGTATTGGGATAGCCCAGCCAAGTCGCCTGAACCGGTGCCGCGCGTCGCGCGAAAACGCCGAGCCGATTGCCGCCGCTGTGGCCGGACAGATCGATGAGGATGTCGACGTCGGCCGCTCGAATCGCAGCTTCCGCATCCCGATCGCTTCGACCGTGGATGTCGATCCAAACATCGGCACTCTCGCGCAGGGCAGCCGTCGTCGCGTCGGGTTCCCCGACATTCGCCACCGCGACGATCTCCACCTTCCCGCGATCGAGTGCGGACCACAGCGGCGCCACGAAAGCCGCCACCGAGTGCCGCCGGAAATCCGCCGAAACGAACCCGATCTTCATTCGACCCGCTCTCGGCCGTCGAATGGCGGGGCCCTCCGGCGTGCGCGCTTCGAGCGCCTGCCCCCAAAGACGATGCAATTCGAACAACGGTGTGACGGGGACGGGCTCGTAGTTCATGTAGAACAAAACGGCGGATGCCGCCTCATCGGGCCGGCAGACCAACTCGGCCCGCAGTGCGCCCGCCGTCTCGTGCGCGCCCAACTTCGCCAATGCGCGCGCCAACATGCCCCCTTGCGCCGCGTTCAGCCCCGCGGGCGTGCGCCGCAATCGCTCCAACGCGGCGACCGCATCGGCCCAGTTTCCGCAGCGAAACGACAGATCCGCGCGATTGGCCAACGCGTCGGCAAACTGCGGCGCCAACGCCAACGCCGAATCGAACGCCGCGAATGCCGCATCCAAATCGCCTTGCGCGGCAGCGGCGTTGCCGAGCGCCACCATTGCCGGAACGAGATTCGGCTCGATGCGCAGTGCTGCGCTCGCCGTCTCGCGCGCGCGCGCGAAATCGCGCTTCGCCCGAAGCGCGTGGGAAAGATTGGTCAAATAAGCCGCGTGCCCGGGCGACAACGCCAAAGCGCGCTCGAAACAGGCGATGGCCTCCGCATGGCGTTTCATCGCCCGCAAGGCCTCGCCCAGATTGTTGTGCGCGTCCGGAAAATCTGGCCGTTGGATGACAGCCCGTTCGAGCAACGGAACCGCGGCCCCCGAATCGCCCATTTGGTGAAGCGCCACGCCGAGCAAATAGGTTGCGTTCGGCTCCTCCGGTCGCTCCGCCAAAACCGTTCGATAACGTTCGGCCGCCGCCTGGAACTGTCCGGCCTGCTGCAGACTCAGGCCTTCGCGCAGTAAATCCCTGTAATCGCCCATCGAATTCCTGTATCCGTTCTAGCCCGATGATCGAGACGAATCTAAAGCAAATCCGCGTTCGCATCGACGCCGCCGCGTCGGCCGCCCAGCGCGATCCCGCGGACGTGACGCTCGTGGCGGTGGCCAAGACCTACGGGCCGGATGCGGTCGAAGCCGCCCTCGCCGCCGGTCAGCGCGTCTTCGGCGAGAACCGCGTTCAAGAAGCGCAAGGAAAGTATCCGCCCTTCAAGGCGCGTCACCCCGATCTCGACCTGCATTTGATCGGTCCGCTCCAGACCAACAAGGTCAAGGAAGCCGTCGCCCTGTTCGATGCGATCCATACCTTGGACCGTCCGAAACTGGCGGCCGCTTTGGCGAACGAAATCGCCCGGACCGGGAAACGCCCCGCCCTTTTCGTTCAAGTGAACACGGGTGCGGAGCCCCAAAAGGCCGGAATCATGCCCGACTCGGCCGACGCGTTCATTGCCGCCTGCCGCGAGGTCCATGGGCTGACCATTGCCGGGCTGATGTGCATTCCGCCGGTTGCGGATCCGCCGGCCCCCCATTTCGCGTTTCTCGCCGAAATGGCCAAGCGCAATGGACTTGCCCACCTCTCGATGGGGATGAGCGGCGATTACGAAACGGCCATCGCGCTGGGCGCCACCCATATTCGCGTCGGCAGCGCCATCTTCGGCGCCCGCGGCTGACGCGCGGCCTTACGTCCCTTCGATCATCGCCAGTGCGGCCCGCCCGATCGGGTGCCGGAAATCCGCGACCTTCGCCAGGATGTCGAAGTGATGAAGCCCCGGCGCGGGCACGACCGTCACCTTTGCCCCTTGCGCGCGCCAGCTGGCAGCGAAGGCCTTTTGCTGGGCGAGAAAAGCCGGCGTCTCGTCCGCGCCGACCGTCGCCCAGATCCGCGTGCCGGGTTTCGGTGCGCGGCGCAACGGCGAATAGGCCTCGACTTGGCGGCGGTCCAATTTCAATTCGACTTGATGGAGGCTTTGCGCCAACGGCTCCAAATCGTAGACGCCCGAGACCGAAAACGCACCCGCGAGCGGGAAGGCGAGGGGCTGATTGTCCGCGCAGACGATGGCGCTTAAATGCCCGCCGGCCGAATGGCCGCCGACGAAAATTCGGCCGGGGTCGACGCCCAAGCGCGGCGCTTCGCGCCACAAAAAGTCCAGTGCGGCGCGGATCTGCCGGACGATCGTTTCGATCGAAACGGCCGGCGCCAAAGCGTAGTTCAGGGCCGCGAACGCGATCCCGCGCGCCGCATAAGCCGCACCCAATTGCCGGACGTGGCACTTGTCCAGCGCCTTCCAATAACCGCCGTGGATGAACGCGAAAAGCGGCGCGCGCCGGCCCAATTTGCGCGCGGGCGCCAGAAAATCCAGCGTCTGGGCCGGCCCGGGTCCGTAGGCGATATCCAAATTCCAGCCCGGCTGCTTGGCGGCGGCTTCGCCTTTTTGCGCCCATTCGGCCATGAACGCGGCGTGTTGCGGCCAGCGGGCGCGGAGATTGTAATTCGCGTCGTGGGCGGCTTGCTTTTCGGGGGGCAGGGGCGGGATTTTCATGGCGGGTTCACCCTTGGGGTTTCGCCTTGCTTGCGCCGCAAAGCTCCGGCACATCACGGTCATGATTTCGAGAACGACCGGTCGCCGGATGGTTTTGGCGGGACTGACCTTCGCGCTTGTAGCGCGGCAGGCGGCCGTTGCGCAAAGCCGTAATCCGCTTTCCGACGCCGATCGCGCCGACGTCGCGCGCGTGGAGGCCTATCTTGAAGCCGTCCGCACGCTCGAAGCCCGCTTTCTGCAGATCGGTCCCGATGGCGCCACGGCGGAGGGCATGTTCTGGCTGGCCCGGCCCGGCCGGTTGCGGCTCGAGTATGATCTTCCCAACCCGAACCTATTGATTGCCGACGGCCGCGCGCTCGCCCATATCGACCGCAGTTTGCGGACCATCGCCTATTTGCCATTGAACTCGACCCCGGCGGGGGTTCTGGTTCGCGCCGACGTCAAACTCGCGGGCGACGTTCAGGTCGTCGCCGTCGATCGCGGGCCGGGTGTTTTGCGCGTCGGCGTCGTCCAAACGACCGATCCGCGCGCGGGCCGCCTGACCCTGGTCTTCGCCGAACGGCCCTTCGCGCTTTCAAGCTGGAACATCGTCGACGCCCAAGGTCTGACGACGCGGATCACGTTGCTCGACCCGCGAGTCGGCGGCCCGATCGACCCCCAGCGATTCCAGATCGTCGATCCGAACCAAGAGCGGTATCTGAATCCGTCGAACGATCTAACCGGCCGTTAGCAGGCCGCTGGGTCATTCCAACCCGGCAGATTTTGCCGCGGAACCCTTGTCCCCTACCGGACTCTTCATGTTTTCAGTGGCTTAGATCTGGGCCGCAGCTTGCATCGTCAGTGTGGCATGGAGCCGACCGCACCCCAATCCCCGACAGAGACCCGGCGCGCGAAATTCGAGGTTCGCCCCTCGCCCTTGCGCGCGTGGAACCCGGAAGCGCCCGACGAGATCGTCTTCACCGACGGCAAGCCGCGCGGCTTCGGCGATCTGTTGCAGGCGATCAATCCGCTGCAGCATCTGCCGGTCGTGGGCACGCTTTATCGCGAATTCACCGGGGCGACCATCGAACCTGCCGCGCGCGTGATCGGTGGGCTGGTGTTCGGCGGCCCGGTGGGTCTTGCGAGCGCGATGGTCAACGCCTTGGTGGAAGAGGAAAGCGGCAAGGATATCGGGGGTCATTTGGCCGCGATGGTGCGCCCCGCGGGCGATGATCCCGCTTTGCCGCCACCGCCGCCGGCACCCGGTGCGCGGCCCGGCGGTTCGCCCGACCAATCCCCCGACGGCGCGTTGTTTCTGGCGTCGCTGAATTCCACGCACCGCGAATTGGTGGGGGGCGGCACTTACGAATCCGATGGTCTGCTCAGCACCTGGATCGCCTCGGGTGCGCCGGTGTCGCGGCCCGAAATGCTGGAAGTCCGCGCGCCGGCGACCGAACGCCCGATGCCCACTCATCTGCCGCTCTATGCCGCGCGGCTTACGACCCAGCCCCCGCCGACATCTGCGCCAGCAAGCGACACATCTGCGTCCGAACCCGTCGCACGACCGACGGCCGCGACCCCGCCCGCCGCCCTGTCCGCTGCCGCGGCCACCCCGGCGCCTGCGGTTGCCGACGCGCCCGAATTCCTGCCGACCACGGGCCGCGGGCGCACGCTTGCCGATTACCGCGCAACGGCCCACGCGCTGCCGCCGAGCGCGATGCGCATGCCCGCGATCACCGATCCGTTGGCCAACCAGCGGGCGGCCACGCGGACCGCCGCGGTCGCGCGGACCGACGCGGTGCCCCCGCCGGCGGCGCTGTCGCCCGCACTCGAAGCCCAACGTCAGGCCGAAGCGGGTTTGCCGACCGGCGAGCAAGGGTGGGTCGCCATGATGATGGCCGCCGGACTCGACCGCTATCGCGCCGTCCAGCGCCAACGCGACGTCGCGGCACCCTCCGCCCTTTAGTCTGCGGCGCGCATCGCGCTAGACTTGCGCCCATGACGATCGAAGATCTCGGCGCCTACGATTACATCGTCGTCGGCGCGGGTTCGGCGGGCTGCGTGCTCGCCAACCGGCTGTCGGCCGACCCGGCCACCCGCGTCTTGCTGCTCGAAGCGGGCGGGCGGGACGATTATTTCTGGATCCATATTCCGATCGGCTATCTCTACACGCACGGCAATCCGCGCGTGGATTGGTGCTTCAAGACGGATGCCGAGCCCGGCTTGGGCGGGCGCATGCTCAATTATCCGCGCGGCAAAGTGTTGGGCGGCTGCACGGCGATCAACGGCATGCTCTATCTGCGCGGCCAGGCGGCCGACTACGACCATTGGCGCCAACTCGGCAATCCGGGGTGGGGCTGGGACGACGTCTTGCCGCATTTCAGGCGTGCCGAGGACAATGTGCGCGGGGCGGATGCCCATCACGGCGCGGGCGGGGAGTTCCGCGTCGAGGAGATGCGCCTCTCATGGGAGATCCTCGACGCGTTCCGCGACGCCGCCGCCGAAGCCGGGATCCCGAAAACCGACGATTTCAATCGTGGCGACAACGAAGGCTGCGGCTATTTCCAAGTCAACCAGACCAGGGGCGTCAGGTGGACGGCGGCGAAGGGTTTTTTGCGCCCCGTTCTCGGCCGGCCGAATTTGCGTATCCTGACGCACGCACAAGCCACCGCGATAGAGTTCGATGGCGCGCGGGCGACCGGGTTGCGCTTGCGCTTGCGCGGGGCCGAGGCGCGCGCAAGCGCGAGCCGCGAAATCGTGCTCGCCGCAGGGGCCGTCAATTCCCCGCATCTGCTGCAGCTCTCCGGCATCGGACCGGCGGAATGGTTGGGCGAGCTCGGCGTTCCGGTTCGCCGGGTCGCATCCGGCGTGGGCCGCAATCTGCAGGATCACCTGCAGATCCGCTGCGCCTACAAGGTCGAAGGGGTTGCCACGCTCAACGAGCGCGCGAACTCGCTGTTCGGCAAGATCGGCATGGGGCTCGAATATCTTTTGTTCCGGCGCGGGCCGTTGTCGATGGCGCCTTCCCAACTCGGCGCTTTCGCCAAATCCGATCCGGCCCTTGCGACCCCCGATCTCGAATATCACGTGCAGCCATTGACGCTCGACAAGTTCGGCGAGCCGTTGCATCCGTTCCCGGCCTTCACCGCTTCCGTGTGCCATTTGCGGCCCTCCAGCCGGGGCGAGATCCGCGCCAAATCCGCCGATCCGCTCGCCCCGCCTGCGATCCGTCCGAATTATCTCGCCACCGAGGCCGACCGGCGCACGGCCGCCGAGGCGATCCGGCTCACGCGCCGGATCGTGGCCCAGCCGGCGTTGCGCAAATACCGGCCCGAAGAGTTCCGCCCGGGGGCGGAAATCGTCGATACGGCCGCCCTCGCCGAAGCGGCCGGGCGCATCGGCACGACGATTTTCCATCCGGTGGGGACCTGCAAAATGGGTCCCGAGAGCGACGCGGGCGCGGTCGTCGATTCGCGGCTGCGCGTGCATGGCGTTGCGGGGTTGCGGGTCGCCGACGCTTCCGTCATGCCGACGATCACATCGGGCAACACCAACGCGCCCACGCTGATGGTCGCCGAAAAAGCCGCCGCGATGATCCGCGAGGACGCGCGCGCCTGACGCGCGCTTACTGCCCCGTGGCGATGCGCCCGACCAATTCCTTGACCGTCGGGATATAGCCGTTCGAATAGAACGGATCGCTCGCGAAGCGATAGGCGTTGTGGCCGGCGAACATCAATTGGTTCTCGACGTCCGCACCGTGGCTGATGTCCTGCAGCGTCTTCTGGATGCAGAAGCTGCGCGGATCGGCCTTCTTGCCGGTCGTGCCTTCCTCGTTCTGCGCCCAGTTGGAGAACGCGCAGGCCGACAGGCAGCCCATGCAATTCACCTGATCTTCGTGGATCTCGGCGGCTTTGGCCGGCGTGACGAAGATCAGCGTCGAGTCGGGCGTGCGCATCGCTTCGGTATAGCCCTGGCGGACCCAATCCTCGGCGTGCAGCTTGTCGCGCGCGGCGAGATAGACCGTGCGCCCGCGCGCGCCGATCGCGAAGGGGATGTCGTGTTCGCCCACCGGATGCGTCTGATAGGCGATCTGGCGATGCGAACGCGCTTCGAGCTCCAGAAGGAACGGATTCTTGACCGCCGAAGAATAGAACCCGGTCGGCGAGAAGCGATGCAGCAGCACGTCGCCGGGCTTCAACG
The DNA here is from genome assembly GCA_020249045.1 of Azospirillum sp. Classification (GTDB taxonomy): domain Bacteria; phylum Pseudomonadota; class Alphaproteobacteria; order CACIAM-22H2; family CACIAM-22H2; genus Tagaea. The sequence continues at coordinate 12,961 of JADCGK010000040.1, forward strand.
TCAGCAGGCGGTGTTTCCACGCGTCGGAAATCGGGCTTTCCTGGGTCAGCAACGGACGCGTGCCGAACTGGAACGCGCACGGGCCGACATCGGGATTGCCGATGAAATCCTTCCATTCGTCCAGACGCCAGACGCCGCCGGCCATCACGATCGGCACGCGATGGAGGCCGAATTCGTTCATCTGCTTGCGCAGTTCGATCACGCGCGGCAGCGGCGGCTCGGGCTTGCGCGGGTCTTCGGCGTTGGACAAGCCGTTATGCCCGCCGGCCAGCCAGGGATCTTCGTAGACCACGCCGCCCAAAAGGGCGCTGAACTTGTGATAGGCGCGCTTCCACAGCGCGCGGAAGGCGCGCGCCGAGGAGATGATCGGATAGTAGTAGACGCCGTGCTTGGCGCAGATTTCGGCGATCTTGTAGGGCATGCCCGCCCCGCACGTCACCCCGTCGATCAAGCCCTTGGATTCCTCGAGCACCGCTTCGAGGATCGGCTCGGCGGCACCCATTTCCCAAAGGATGTTCATGTGGATCCGGGCTTCGGGGCCGGCGATGTCGCGGGCCACGCGCGCTTGGTGCAGGGCCCCCTTGATCGCATAGGCGATCAATTCGTCGTGCCGCTCGCGGCGCGTTTTGCCCTTGTAGATTTGGCGGACGACATTGCCGTTCGCGTCGGTGTGGTCGGCGTTGACGCCCGAAAACGTGCCCACCCCGCCGGCTTTGGCCCAGGCGCCCGAGCTTTCGCCGTTGGAGACGGACACACCTTTGCCGCCTTCGATCAGCGGCAGGACCTCGCGGCCCGAAATCATCATCGGCTCAAGCGAAAACAACGGCATTCCCTCGGGTTATCCGGCATTGCGTCGTCGTTATATAGCCCGTAACCCGCCGTCCGACCATCGTCTATTCGGCGGCTTTTTCGCGTCTCGCCGCCGGCGCTCCATCGGCCCGCGAGGGTGCGGCCTATTCTTCAGATTTGACATCCAAATCGATTTGGAGAAGGGTGTTTGGAACGAAAAACGATCGGGGGACGCCGTTGCGATTGTCGGATCTCGCCAAAGCCCTGAACTTGTCGGTGACGACCGTGTCGCGCGCGTTGGCGGGCTATCCGGACGTGGCCCCGGCGACCCGCGCACGGGTCGAGAAGGCGGCGCGACGTTCGGGATACAAACCCAATCCGGTGGCCCGCAGCCTGCGCACCGGCCGGACGGGGGCCGTCGGCGTGGTTCTGCCGACCGATCCCGGCCGTTTCGACGATCCGTTCTTCCTGCAGTTCCTTGCCGCGATGGGCCGGAAATTCGCGGCCGCGGAAATCGACCTGTTGGTGACCGCCGCGCGCCCGGGCGAGGAGGAGATCAAGGTTTATCGCCGCCTGATCGACCATCGCCGCGTCGACGGGATCGTCGTCGCCCGGACGCGGCGCCACGATCCGCGCATCGAATTCCTGCAATCGCGCGGCTTTCCCTTCGTCGCGCACGGGCGCGTCGAAACCCGCAAACCCTATGCCTATGTCGACGTCGACGGCGCCGCCGCGTTCGAAGCGGCCACGCGTCGCCTGGCGGCGTTCGGGCATCGCAACATCGCGCTGGTGAACGCGCCCGACAGCTACATGTTCGCCCATTTCCGCGCGGAAGGCTGGCGGCGGGGCTTGGAGCGTCTCGGCTTGCCGCCCGGACGGATGCGCGCGGCCGAGCCGACCGAAGAGAACGGCCACCGTCTGACGCGGGAGCTTTTGGGCGCCCCCGACCGGCCGACGGCGATTTTGTGCGCGACCGATCGCTTGGCCGTCGGCGCGCTGCATGCCATCGCCGCCGCCAAATTGCGCCCCGGACGCGACGTTTCGGTCATCGGCTACGACGATCTGCCGATGGCGAGCTACACCGATCCGCCGCTCACGACGATCCGCCAGCCGCTCGCCGAGGCCGGCGATCGCACCGTCGCGATCCTGATCGAACTGATGGCGGGAGCGGACCCTGCCGCCTACGCCGAACTTCTGGAGGCGCGTCTCGTCGCGCGCGCCTCCGACGGACCGCCCGCTTCGTCCGTCGTCGCGCCGACGCAAATCCCGAAAACTGGAGGAACCGACAATGAAGCTGCTGAAAGCCGTTAGCGCGGCCGCCCTGCTCGCCTTCGCGACGGCGGCACCGGCGTCGGCGCAGGAAACCGTGTTCATGTCGACGCAGTTGCGCCCGATCGAGGAGGCGCAAAAGGTCCGCGAGATCATCCTTCGCGGCGCGCCCGGCAATCCGACCTACGTGACCGAACAGCCCCCGCAGCTGACGGTGCGCATGCGCGCCGAGGCGGCGGCGAGCCGGCGCACGGTCAGCCTCGTCGGCGCGTTGCACGGCGAATTGCAGCCTTTGCTGCCCGCCGGCGCGCTCGACGACATCTCCGACGTGGCGGCGCGTCTCGCCGATCGCGGCATCCCCGCCAATCTGATGGAACTCGGCAAGCTGGGCGGAACCACGCAAGCCTATATTCCCTGGATGCAGGCGACCTACATCATGGTCGCCAATCGCCGCGCGCTGCCCTATCTGCCCGCGGGTGCGGACGTCAACGCGCTGACCTACGAGCAGCTGAAGGAATGGGCGAAGAACGTGCGCGAGCGCACGGGCCAACGCCGACTCGGCTTCCCGGCCGGCCCGCAGGGCCTGATGGCGCGGTTCTTCCAGGGCTATCTCTATCCCTCGTTCACGGGCAGCGCCGTCAGCGCCTACCGCTCGGCCGAGGCGGAGGCGATGTGGGTCTGGTTCAAGGACCTTTGGCAGTACGTGCAACCGAACTCCGCGTCCTACAATTTCATGCAGGAACCGCTGATGGCCGACGAGGTTTGGATCGCGTTCGACCATGTCGCGCGTGTCCTCGACGCGCTGCGCCAGCGTCCGAACGACTTCGTGGCGTTCCCGGCGCCCGCCGGTCCCAAAGGCCGCGGCTACATGCCGGTGGTCGCGGGATTGTCGGTCGCGAAGGACGCCCCCAACCGTGCGGGCGCCGTCGCGCTGATCGAACATCTGACGCTGCCGCGCACGCAGTTGCTGACCGCGGCGGAAGTCGGCTTCTTCCCCGTGGTGCGGGCCGACCTGCCGGCGGATCTGGCGCCGGGCGTCCGTCTGGCGGCGGGTGCCATCGCGGCGACGCAGAACGCGCGCGACGCGCTCGTCAGTCTGTTGCCCGTCGGCCTCGGCGAACGCGGCGGCGAGTTCAACAAAGTCTACAACGACACCTTCCAGCGCATCGTGCTGCGCAACGAGCCGGCGCGGGCCGTTCTGGATCGCGAAGCGGAAAATCTGCGCGCGATCATGAACGCCACCCAAGCGCCGTGCTGGGCGCCCGATGCGCCGAGCAGGGGTGCTTGCCCCGTGAACTGAGCGGGTCTGCGGAAGCGGTCGGCGATCCGATGGGGGATCGCCGACCGGCCCCAACGGAGTCCGGCGATGCGCGCCAATGCCGTCTTGCCCTATGTGCTGATCGCACCGTCGGTGCTCTTTCTGGCGGCGTTCTTCCTCTATCCGTTGGCGCAAACGGTCGCGCTGTCCTTGTCGGACGCCGACGGTTTCACGTTCGCGCATTACGCGCGCATGGCCGGCGATCTGAACTTCAAGGACGCGCTGGTCAACACGTTCCTCCTGGTGGCGGTGGTCGTGCCGCTGCAGTTGATCGCGGCCCTGGGCATGGCCCAGATGCTGACCAAGCTGCGAAAAGGCCGCGATCTGGTGCTTTGGGTCTGGACGATCCCGCTGGGCGTCTCGGATCTCGCCGCCGGTCTGGTGTGGCTCGCGCTGCTGACCGATCGCGGCTATCTGAATTCCGCGCTTTTCGCCCTTGGTTTGATCGACGCGCCGACGGGATGGCTGTCCTACGAAACGCCGGTCACGCTGTTCTTCGCGATCGTTCTCGCCGAGATCTGGCGCGCCACGGCGATCGTTCTCGTGATCCTGGTCGCCGGACTCGGCCTCGTGCCCAAGGAATACGACGAAGCCGCGCAGATCTTCGGCGCCACGCCCTGGCAGCGTTTCACCAAAATCACGTTGCCCCTGCTCAAGCCCAGCATCCAGACGGCGCTGACTTTGCGCACGGTGCTGGCCTTCGAGGTCTTCGCCGTGGTCTTCGCGCTCGGCGGTACCAGTTTCCCCGTCCTGGTCGGCGAAGCCTATATCTGGCAATTCCAGAACCAGAACTACGCCGTCGCCTCGGCCTATGCGGTGCTGGTCATGGCGATCTCGCTGGGCGCGACGGTGTTCTATTTGCGGGTGCTGCGCACGCCGCCGGAAGCGCGGGGGTAGGGCGATGACCGCGCGCCGCCTCGTCTACTATGCCGGTATCGCGATGATCTGCGCCTGGATCCTGGTGCCGATCTGGCTGATCGCGGTCGGCGCCATCGGCGGGCGGCAAGGCGTGTTCCTGTGGCCGAAAAGCCTATGGCCGCGGGAATTCTCCTTCGCGGCGGTCGAACTCTTCCTGCGCATCGAAGGCGTGGGCAAGGCGCTGTGGAACAGCGTTCTTGCGGCCGCGCTGACGATGGTGCTTTCGGTGGCGCTGGGCGCGCCTGCGGGCTATGCGCTCGCCCGCTTCGCTTTCCGCGGCCAGAACGCCTATCGCCTGCTGATCCTGCTGACCCGCGCCTTCCCGATCGCCATCTTGGCGCTGCCGCTGACCGTCTCGTTCATCCGCTGGGGGCTTTACGACACCGTGTTCGGCGTGGCGCTTGTCCATACCGCGCTCGCCTTGCCCTTCGCGGCGCTGGTGTCGTCGAGCCTTTTCGCCGGCATCCCGCGCGAGTTGGAGGAGGCGGCTTGGGTCTTCGGCTGCACGCGTCTGCAAGCCTTCGCGAAGATCGTCCTGCCGCTCGCATTGCCGGGCATCGCGGCGACGGCGATCTTCGCCTTCGTGATCTCCTGGAACGAAGTCTTCGCCGCGTCGGTGCTGACCGTGCGCGAGCGCACGCTGACCGCCTATCTGCTGACGGTCCTGTCCGAATCGCCGCTGCATTTCCGTTTCGCCGGCGGGCTCGTCCTGATCCTGCCCTCCGTCGTCTTCATCTTCGCCGTGCGTCGCTATCTGTTCGCGATGTGGGGCATCGCCAATCGCTGAGGAATCATGGCCGGCATCGTCATCGACGGGATTCGCAAGAGCTTCGGCGCCGTCCATGCGCTCGAGGAGGTGAACCTCGCCGTCGCCGACGGGGAGTTCGTCGCGCTGCTGGGCCCCTCCGGCTGCGGCAAGACCACGCTTCTGCGCATCGTCGCGGGCCTGGAAACGCGTAGCGGCGGGCGCGTGACGATCGGGACGCGCGACGTTTCGGATTTGCCGCCGCGCGAGCGCGGCTTGGCGATGGTGTTCCAGAACTACGCGGTGTTCCCGCACATGACCGTGTTCGAAAACATCGCCTTCGGCCTGCGAATGGCCAAGGCGGACCGCGCGCGGATCGACGCGCAAGTGGCGCGCGCGGCCGGATTGATGCACATCGAGCATCTGCTCGGCCGCTATCCCGGCCAATTGTCCGGCGGCCAGCGCCAGCGCGTGGCCGTCGCGCGCGCTTTGGCGGTCGAGCCCGCCGTGCTGCTGATGGACGAACCGCTGTCCAATCTCGACGCGCTGCTGCGCATGGAGATGCGCGCCGAACTCAAGGCCGTGCTGCGCGAAGCGGGCACGACGACGATCTACGTGACGCACGACCAGACCGAAGCGATGGGTCTCGCCGACCGCATCGCCGTGATGCATGGCGGCCGGATCGAGCAGATCGCGCCGCCGATGGAGGTCTACCGCACGCCCGCGACCACCTTCGTGGGCGGTTTCGTGGGCGCGCCGCCGATGAATTTCGTCAAGACGCTGGCCGCGGACGGCAAGGTGCGCCTGGGCGGTCTGGAATTGCCGTGTCCGATCGCGTCGGGCGAGATCCTGCTGGGCCTGCGCGCCGAGGATTTGGCGCCGGTCGGCGCGGATTCGGGCTTCCCCTTCGCGGTGCGCGTCGTCGAACCTTTGGGCGCGCACATCCTGTTGACCGGCGAAACGGCGGGTCAGACCTTGCGCGTCGTTTTGCCGCCTGAACACGAACCTCGCGCGGGGCAGACCGTCCATCTCGCGCCGATCGCGGGGCGGTGGCGGTGGATGGCGGCGGATAGCGGAAAGGCGATCGCGACATGAACGACATCGAGAAGGCACGGGCGATTTTGCGCGCCAACGATCGGGGCGGCTACACCGTCCCGACGGATCGTCTGTATCCGTTCCAGTGGAACTGGGATTCGGCGTTCGTCGCGATGGGGTGGGGCACCTTCGACGAGGACGCGGCATGGCGCGAGGTCGAATCGCTGTTCGCCGGCCAATGGGACGACGGGATGATCCCGCATATCGTTTTCCACGCGCCCGCCGACAGCTATTTTCCGGGCCCCGAAGTATGGGGTACGCGCCATCGCGTGCCGACATCCGGGATCACCCAGCCGCCCGTGCTGGCGACGGCCGTTCGCCGGCTGTGGGAAAAAGGAAACGATCGCGCGCGCGCCGACGCGAAGACCGCGTCCGCCTATCCCAAGCTGCTGGCCAATCACCGCTGGTGGCGCCGCGCGCGCGATCCGCAAGGCAGCGGCCTCGTCGCCATTCTCCATCCGTGGGAATCCGGGATGGACAACTCGCCCGCATGGGACGATGCGATGTCGCGCGTGCCGACCGATACGGTCACGCCGATCGTGCGGCGCGATACCGGTCATGTCGATCCGTCGCATCGCCCGCGCCAGATCGACTATCAGCGCTTCATCCACATCGTGGACGTGTTGCGCGCATGCGGATGGGCGCCCGCGTCCATGTGGGCGAAGGCGCCGCTGAAGATCGCCGACATCGCCACCTGTTCGATCCTCGCGCGCGCGGAAAGCGACCTTGCCGTTCTCGCGGCGCGCTTCGGCACGCCCGCCGAGGCCGCCGAGATCGGCGAACGCGCCCGGGCGATGCGCGCGGCCCTGTCGGCGTGCTGGCGACCGGGGCTCGGTCTTTTCGCGTCGGTCGATCTCATCGCGGAACGGCCGATCGACGTGCCGACTTCGGCCGGGTTCATGCCGCTTTACGCCGATGCCGCGACGCCCGCCCAAGCGGCGGCGTTGGGCGCGACGCTCGACCGCTGGGCCAAGATGGTGCGCGTGCTCGTGCCTTCGACCCCGCCCGATTGGCCGGGATTCGAGGCGCGGCGCTATTGGCGCGGACCGGTATGGGCGGTGGTCAATTGGATGATCGCCGACGGCTTCGCGCGCGCGGGCGATGCGCCGCGCGCCGATCGCATCCTCGCCGACACTGCCAAGGCCATCGCACAAAGCGGCCACAGCGAGAATTTCGATCCGCTCGAAGGCAGCGGCGGCGGCGGCGGGACCTTCTCGTGGACCGCCGCGATCGATCTTCTGCTGCGCGATCGGGTGGCCTGAGCCGCCGCGCGCGCGTCCGGCCCGCGTCTATTCGGCGGCTTTTTCGTCGGCCGGCCAATCGACGAGACCGATCTCGGCGCGGACGATGTCGGGCATGTCCGGCTCGGCGTGCAATGTGAAGCCGAGGCCCCGGCACACGTCCAGCATCGGCCGGTTCTCGCGCAAGACCTCGCCGAAAACGACCCCGATCCCCGCCGTCTTGGCGAAATCGAGGATGCGCCGCATGAGGTAGACGCCAAGCCCGTGACCCTTTTGGTCGCTGCGCAAAGCGATGGCGTATTCGGCCCGCGCGCGGTCGGGATCGGCCGCGAGCCGCACGACGCCCAGCAGCCCGTCCGCCCCTTCGCAAACCAGCGCCATTTCGCGGTCGTAGTCGATCTGCGTCAGCCGGTCGAGCTGGGCCGGGGTCAGCTTGGCGATCGGCGCGAAAAACCGCATCCGCCGGTCTTCGTCGGTCATCCGCGCCAGCATCGCCTCGATGGCCGGCGCGTCTTCGGGGCGGATCGGGCGCAGTTTCGCCCGCCCGCCGCCGGGCAGGTCGATGTCGCGCGTCAGATGGGCGGGGTAGGGCTCGATCGCCAGCCGGGCGGCGTGCCGGCCGGCGGGCGGCGGGGCGACGCGGATGCGCGCGTCGAGCGCGATCGCGCCCGTTTCGTCCACCAGCAGCGGATTGACGTCGATTTCCGCGACCGCATCGAGGTCGCAGACCAGCCGCGACAACCGCACCAACGCCAATTCGATCGACGCACGATCGGCGGGTTTGCGGCCGCGATAGCCTTGCAGAAGTTTGGCGACCCGCGTGGCCGCGATCATGTCGCGCGCGAGTTTGACGTTCAGCGGCGGCAGGGCCATCGCGACGTCGCCGAGCACTTCGACCGCAACGCCGCCTTGGCCGAACAGCAAAACGGGCCCGAATTGCCGGTCGACCGAAGCGCCCAGGATCAGTTCGTGCGCGTCGGGCTTGCGGATCATTTCCTGGACGAGGAAGCCTTCGATCGTCGCAGCGGGCTTCGCGGCCAAAACCCGCGCGCGCATCGCCGCCGCGGCCGCGCGCACCTGGTTGGGGCCGTTCAAGCCCAACGCGACGCCGCCCACGTCCGATTTATGCAGCACGTCGGGCGAGACGATTTTGAGGACGACGGGCCCGCCCAAGCGTTCGGCCGCTCCGGCGGCCGCGTCCTCGCTCGCGGCGAAGGCGGCGCGCGGCGTGGGGATGCCGTAGCCTTCCAGCACGGCGCGCACCTGGCCGTCGTCGAGCCAGCTGCGGCCTTGCGCGAGCGCTTCGTCGACGGCGCGGCGCGCGGCGGCGGGATCGGGGCACAGATCGTCGGGAGCCGCTTCGGGCACCTCCATCAGGCTCGCTTGCGCGCGCCGGTAGCGCACCAGATGCATGAAGCCGCGCACGGCCTTGTCGGGCGTTTCGTAGCTCGGCAAGCGCGCTTCGGCGAATTTCCGCCGCGCGTCGAGCGCGCTTTGCGTGCCGCCGAGCCAAGCCGTCAGGACCGGGACGCGCGCGGCTTTGGCCTCCGCGATCACGGCGTCGGCCGCTTCGACCGACGAGGCGATCGCCGTCGGGCAATTGAGGACCAGCAGCGCGTCCATTTGAGGATCGGCGAGCAGGGCCTTGGTCGCCGCGGCGTAGCGCGCGGGCGGCGCGTCGCCGATGATGTCGACCGGGTTGCCGCGCGACCAGGTGCGCGGCAGGACCGCGTCGAGACCGGCACGCGTCGCGTCGGTCAATTCGGCGAGGTGTCCGCCTTCGTCGATCAACGTATCGGTCGCGAGCACGCCCAAACCGCCGCCATTGGTCAGAATCGCCAGGCGGTCGCCCGAGCTTTTCGGCGGATTGGCGAGCGTGGCGACGGCGTCGAACAGCTCGTCGATATCGTGCACCCGCAGCATGCCCGCCCGGCGGAACGCGGCGTCGTAGACGGCGTCGGCGCCTGCGAGTGCGCCGGTATGCGACGCCGCGGCTTTCGCGCCCTCGGCATGGCGCCCGGCTTTGATGACGATGACCGGCTTCAGGCGGGCGGCCGCGCGCGCGGCCGACATGAATTTGCGCGGGCTGGTGATCGCCTCGACGTAAAGCAGGATCGCGCGCGTGCGGCCGTCGAGCGCCAGCCAATCCAGCATGTCGCCGAAATCGACGTCCGTCATGTCGCCCAACGACACCAGATGCGAGAACCCGATCTTGCGCGGGCTCGCCCAATCCAGAACGGCCGTGGCCATGGCGCCCGATTGCGTGACGAACGCAAGGTCGCCCTTGGGCGGGGCCAGATGCGCGAAGGTCGCGTTGAGCCCGGCGCCGGGAACCAGCAAGCCCAGGCAATTGGGCCCGACGATGCGCATCAGATGCGGCCTTGCCGCATCGAGCATCGCGCGTTCCAGCGCCTTGCCTTCCTCGCCCGGCAATTCGCCGAAGCCCGCCGTGATCACGACGGCGGCTTTGCAGCCGCGCGCGCCCAGATCGCTGATGGCGCCGGGCACGGCCGAAGGCGGGGTGCAGATCACGGCGAGATCCGGGACCTGCGGCAGGGCCGCGATGTCCGGGTAGGCGAAGACGCCCTCGATCGAGCGGTATTTGGGATTGACCGGCAAAATGGCGCCGGCGAAGCCCCCATCGAACAGATTGCGCGCCAGGACGTTCCCGACCGACCCGGGCTTGGGCGAGGCGCCGATCAAGGCGACGGCCTTGGGGGCGAACATCCGGTCGAGATTGCGGATCGACATGGCTCAGACTCCAAATGCTGCAACGCAGCATAACCGATTCGCAGTCTGCCGGGCGAATATGACCGGGATGGGTCCGTCCGGGCGCCAAAATGCCGCAGAGGTGCTAAACACCCCCTTATGCGCGCGTATTCGTCGATTCTGGTCTATGTCGGGCTCGCTTTGGTGGGCGATGGGCTGCTGAAGCTGCCTTTCGCGCGGGCGTTGCGGGCCAATTGGCCGGCCGCACGGATCGTTTGGTGCGCGGGCAAGGGCCCGAGCGTCTATGCGACGACGCTGAAGCCCCTGGTCGCGGGCTTGATCGACGAGACGATCGAGAATGCCGGTTTCGGCTCGCGATGGACCGACATCTTCGCCCGCGCGCTGCCGGGCCGGGATTTCGATCTCGTGATCGATACCCAGCGTCGACTTTCGACCAGCCTTGCCGTCCGCCGCGTCCGCCATCGCGCGTTCGTGTCGGGGGCCGCAGGCTGGGTGTTGTCCGCCGCCAAGCCGCGCAGCACGGCCAAGCCGCGTGCATTGAACGCGCAACTCGCGCAATTGATCGACGCGGCCGGGGGCGATCCGGCGATCGCCGTTCCGGGTTTGGCGCTGCCCGCGTCGATCCGCACGGCCGCGCGCGCGTTGCTGCCCGATGGCCCGACCTATGTGGCGCTGTCCCCGGGGGCGGGGGGGCGGCATAAATGCTGGCCGCTCGAAAACTATCTCGA
>JADCGK010000041.1 GCA_020249045.1 Azospirillum sp.
CCGCAAGGCGCATCAGGCGCGGTCCAAGACTTCCTTAATTCACTAGGGCAGGTCGACCCCAACGCGGCCACCACCGCGAGCAATGTCGGCACCGGCGCCGACACCCCCTCGCTCCCGACATCGACCGCGGATGTCGGCACATATAATGGCTGGTTGAACGATCGGGAGGCGATCGACTCCGCCGGGCAGAACGCGACGAACTTCGCGGTCGTCGCCGATCCCTCGCTATTGCCGTTGTACGACGCGAATACCGCCGCTTGGGCAAACGCTTCCCAAGAGGAGATTCTCGCGCATCTGGACGCGATGGCGAGAACCGGCGTCGCGCAGCAGGCGGCAACAAATCCTTCGTTGGCCGACGTCTGGCAGAACATCGCCGAGCGCTTGGGCATGCAAAACAATTCGGAAGGTACGGCCGGCGCGCGTCTCTCGGGTTTTGTATCGACGGGCCAAACCGTGCTCGGAATCATGTCGTCGCTCAAGAGCGTCGTCGAACGTCCGACCATCCGAAATGTCGCGGGTGCTGCGCACCAGCTCGTGTCGTTGGGCATTCAATTCGATGCCGGACTCAAAGACAGTCTGGCCCATGCCTTGGGAGCGACGACATCCGTCGTGACTCCCGGGCATGGCGATGCGTTTCAGGTCGCTAACCTAGAGGCTTTGGAAGGGCTCATCGCGAACGGCGGCGCGGCGCTGTCAGTGATTTCTGCCATCGAAAATCCCACGCCGAGCAATGTGGTCGGTGCGGGGATGCACGTCTACAACGCGATTACGCGGGTGCCGGGACAATCCCCTGCGATAAGTATGCCGACGATCAATGCGATCGCGAGTGCCATCGGTTTCGTGCAAAATCCTTCCTGGCAAGGCGGCGTCGAAACGGCGTTGTGGACAGCCGCAGCGGTGCCATCGCCGGTCCAACCTTTTGCTTTCGTCGCCGCCACCGTCTACAGCATCGTCAACACCGTCGTCAGCGTTTTCGGCGGGGGCAAGCCGATCGTGCTCGACATGGACGGCGACGGCCTCGTCGAGCTCACGTCCGTCGACGCCTCCACCGCCTTCTACGATCTGGACGGCGACGGCTGGCGCGAGCATCGCGGTTGGGCCGCGGGCGGCGACGGGCTGCTCGCCTTCGACGCCAACGGCGACGGATTCATCACCGGCCGCGACGAGCTTTCCTTCCTCGGCTACAAGGAGGGCGCGCGCACCGATCTCGAAGGCCTCGTGGCCTTCGATTCCAACAACGACGGCAAACTCTCCGCCCTCGACCAGCATTGGGGCCGCTTCAAGGTCTGGATCGACGCCGACTCCGACGGGTTCAGCGACGCGGGCGAGTTGCGCACGCTCGCGGAAGCGAACATCACCGAGATCGGCCTCCAGCACACCCGTGCGGGCATGGCGGCCGGCAGCAATGAGGTCTTCGGCTACGGCTCGTTCAGCATCAACGGCCAGACCCGCGAATTCGCCGACGCCCAGCTCGGCACCGACTCCCGAATCGCCCGGTCGGTGCCGGGCGAGGCCAAGCCGCTTGTCTTCAATCTGGTCGGCAACGCCGTCCACACCATCGCCGCCTCGGCCGTCAACGTGTCCTTCGACATGGACGCTAACGGCGCGCGCGAGCGCACGGCGTGGATCGCACCCGATCAGGCTTTCTTGTTCTCCGATTCCGACAAGGACGGCAAGGTCGACGACGCTTCCGAGATGATCGGCGGGTTCGATCAACTGGCCGCGCTCGACTTCAACAAGGACGGCAAGATCGACACGACCGACGCGGCGTTCTCGCTGCTGCGTTTGTGGGTCGACAAGAATATGGATGGGCAGAGCTCGGCCAACGAGATCTACACGCTTGCCCAACTCGGGATTGCGGCGGTCAATGTCGCGTCCGCCGATACGGCGCGCTACGACAACGGGAACCGCGTCACCGGCGAAGGGACGTTCGTCTTCTCGGACGGGCGCGTCGGCAAGATCGGCGAAGTCGAGTTGCGCAGCGGCAATGTCGCGCCGCGCAGCGCCGTGTTCGCCGACGCGAATTCGACCATCCTCGAAATGACGAACGGGCAGACGATTCGATACGTCCAAGGCGCGGCAAGGGTCGATGTCGGGGGCAGCGGCGTGGATATCGTCGTGGCGCAAGGCGGCGGAAACACGCTCTCCAATTCCGGCCGCAATGGCGTGATGCTCATGTCCGACGACGGCGCCGATACGCTGATCGGCGGCGCCGGGGCGGATACGTTGGCGGGCGGCGGCGGCGCGGATCGTCTGGCGGGCGGCAAGGGCGACGACGTCTATATCGTCGACGGCACGAACGACACGATCGTGGAGGCTTCGGACGAGGGGACGGATACCGTCCGTTCGTCCGTGTCCTACGCGCTCGGCGGCAATCTCGAAAACCTCGCATTGACGGGCATGGCGGCGATCAACGGCACCGGCAGTGCGGCGAACAACGCTTTGACCGGCAATTCGGCCGCGAACCGTCTGGAAGGCGGGGCGGGGGACGATACGCTCGACGGGGGCGCGGGGAGCGACAGGTTGATCGGCGGCGTCGGCAACGACGTCTATGTCGTCGATTCCGCCGCCGATGCGATCGTCGAACTTGCGGGCGAGGGCACGGATACCGTCCGCGCCGGAATATCCTACGTTTTGGGCGCGACCCTGGAGAATCTCGAATTGACGGGTGCCGCGGCGATCAACGGCACCGGCAATTCCGGCGCGAATGCTCTCACCGGCAATTCGGGCGCCAACCTCCTGGATGGCGGGGCCGGAAACGACACGCTGACGGGCGGCGGCGGCGCCGACACGTACGCGTTCGGCTTCGGCTCGGGCCATGATCGCATCGACGCGCGCCGGATCGACGGTGTCGCGGATCGAATTCTGTTCGGCGCCGGCATCTCGGGTGCGGATATCACGTTGTCGCGCCGCGGCGACGATCTCGCGGTCTCGCTGCGCGGCTCGCAGGACTCTGTGACGATCGCCGATTGGTACAAAGGCGTCGACCGGCAAGTCGGGTCGTTCGACATGTCCGGGACGGCGGCGTCGGAGACGCTTTTGGGGACGGACGTATCGGACCGGCTGTCGGGTGCCGGGGGGAGCGACACGCTTTACGGGTTGGAGGGGAACGACACGCTGGCGGGCGGGGTTGGGAACGACCGTCTTGAGGGCGGGCAGCACAACGACGTGTACACGTTCGCGCGGGGCGACGGTTCGGACACGGTGTACGACGATTACCGCTACCAGCAGAGCTACCAGTACCAGGCGTACGGCGTGGTCGGTACCGACGGGGAGGGCAATCAAGTCTGGGGGTACTACACGGCGACGGGGACGCAGACGGTCCAGGGCGATGCGGGCTCGGACACGCTGGAGTTCGGGAGCGGGATCGCGGCGTCGGATCTGACGATCGGGGTTTCGGGGAACGATCTGGTGGTCGGGGTTCGGAACCCGGCGAGCCCGGGCGCGGCGTTCGCGCAGCTGACGGACCGGATCGTGCTGAAGGATTGGCTGGTTGCGAACAACCGGGTGGAGACGTTCCGGTTCGCGAACGGTTCGACGCTTGGGGTTGCGGGGATCGTGGGCCGGATCGGGACGGATCAGGCGGACGTGTTCGCGTGGACGGAGACGGCGGCTTCGATCGACGCGCCGGCGCTCGTGCACCGGTGCCGCAATATACTGATCGATCATCACCTCCAGCACGTCGAAGGACGAAAGCATGTCTTCGATGCCGTCGACGACGTCGAACCGCAGCCCGACGCCCAGCGCCGGACGCCGGCCAACCGAACGACCGGTCGCAGGGGCCCGCATGTGTCAGCGGCGCTCTTCGGGCTCGTCGAACGAGACGTCGCTATCGCCACGCCCGCAGCTCGCGAGCAGCGAGTGGCGCCCCGCGCCCTCGCGCGGATCCAAACTCCATTCGACAACGGCCGCTCCGCGCCGGCGAGCGGGCTTGGGCCCTGTGGCGTTCGAATTCGTCGTCTTGGCTTTCATGCTGCTTCTCCTTGTTCCGTGTGGTAACTCACTCGGCGGCTTCCGGCCACACGTCCCGGAAAGCCGAAGTTCGGCGCGCGCAGCTTTGGCACTTGCCGCATGGAATGGAATGCGATTCCTTCGGCTGCGGGCGGCGGCAACTCCAAGTCAAGTCGGCGAGAGCTCGCGGCATGGCACGAAGCTGCTCGCGGACGTCGATGCTGGGAAAGATGAAAAGACTTGGTTTATCATCGGACATGCAATTGAAGCGTGCCAACTCTCCGGCTCTGTCGATGCGCCGCTGGGACACCTCGTCGTCCGAGGAGAGCCCGACGATCCAACGCTCGATCCAGCGTTTGCCGCGCGCCACGGCATGGTAGGACGAGGCGACCATGCCGGCTTCGAAACCTGCCGCGATCAGATCGAACCCATGCGCGACGAAACGGCGATGGTCGATCGTCGACTCCGAATAATGAAACGAACGGATATTTTGCCGGCAGTACGCCACGATCGCCTCGCACGCCCCAAATACGCGTGCCGGGCTTGCGAAGGCACGGTCGTCCAGGCGCCGGCGCCTGGGCACGTGGTCGAGGGCGGGCTTCCGACCGAGGCGCTGGTCGCTCAGGTGGTCGTGAGCAAATACGCCGATCACTGCCCGCTCTA
>JADCGK010000042.1 GCA_020249045.1 Azospirillum sp.
AGTTCCAAGATCGCCTCGGTCAGATCGCGCGTTTGCGCCGCGGATGGCCGCGCCGAGGGCGTCGAGGCCGCGTCGATAAGACCGCGTACCTTCCCAGCCTTTACGGCGTAGCTTTTGGCGAATGTGACGGTGTCGGTCATGCCTTCCTCCCTTCTGGGTTCGGACCAAGCATCTCCCATCCGGCCGCTCGATCGGTTGACGGCGCTCAATCGTCGCCGTACTTCAAAGATCGATATCGGCAGCGGCCGGCGTCGTTTCCTTCGGCTCGGGAAGCGCGATCATCGTGGCTTCGGTCAGCAGCAACAGGCTTGCGACCGATACCGCGTTCTCCAGTGCGACGCGGACCACTTTCACCGGATCGACGATTCCCGCTTCGATAAGATCGACGTATTCGTTGCGCGCGGCGTCCAGGCCGAGCGCGCCCTCACTTGCCAACATGCGCGCGACGGCGACGCCGCCATCGATGCCCGAGTTCTCGGCGATCTGCCGTGCGGGCGCTTCGAGTGCGCGCTTGAGGATGCGGACGCCTGTCCTCTCGTCCCCGTCGCTGGTCTTCTCCAACGCCGCCACGGCCGGAACGCAGCGCAGCAGCGCAAGCCCGCCGCCGGGAACGATACCTTCGGCAACGGCTGCACGAGCGGCGCTAATCGAATCGTCGAGCGCCTCCTTGCGGGATTTCATCTCCGCTTCCGACGGCGCGCCCACGCGAATCACGGCTACGCCGCCGGATAGCCGCGCCAAGCGCTCGCGCAGTTTTTCCCGATCGTAGTCGCTCGTTGAGGCGGCAATTTCCTTACGGATCACGGCGATACGGGCGGCTATCGCCGCGTGCCCCCCGCCGCCGCCGATCAGCGTCGTTTTGGTGCCATCGGCGACGACGCGATCGACACGGCCCAGTGCTTCGGCCGTGACGGTCTCGAGCTTGAGGCCCATATCCTCGGTGACGACCGTGGCACCGGTCAGAATCGCTATATCCTCGAGGACCGCCTTACGCCGGTCGCCGAAGCCGGGTGCCTTGACAGCACAGCATTTCAAGACCCCACGAATCCGGTTCAGGATGAGCGTGGCGAGCGCTTCGCCCTCGACTTCCTCGGCGACGATCAGCAACGCTTGCCCGGATTTGGCGACATGCTCGAGCACACCGACGAGATCACGCAACGATGCGATCCGTTTGTCGCAAAGCAAGACGCGCGCGTTCTCCAGAACCGCCTCCAAGCGGTCGGCGTCGGTCACGAAATAGGGCGAAATAAAGCCTCGGTCGAACTGCATACCTTCGACGACCTCCAGAACGGTCTCGGTCGTTTTTGACTCTTCGACTGAGACGACGCCTTCGCCGCCCACCTTCGCCAAAGCCTCCGCGACGAGCCCGCCGATCGCAGCATCGTTATGCGCGGACAAGGCGGCGACCTGCGCGGTTTGCGCCTTGGTCGCGACGGCGATCGCCGAAGTCTTCAATACGCTGATCGCCGCTTTGGCGGCGTTTTCGAGACCGCGTTTGATGTCCAAGGCCCCCGCGCCGGCGACAACGTTGCGTTCGCCTTCGACCAGGATTGCATGCGCCAGCAGCGTCGCCGTACTGGTGCCGTCGCCCACGGCTTCGCCCGTCTTCTCGGCGGCTTGCCGCAGCATCTGCGCGCCGAGATTCCGCTCGGGGTCCTTCAGGGCGAACTCCTTGGCGATGGTGACGCCGTCGTTGCACACGAGGGGCGGACCCCAGGCGCGCTCGATTAGGACCGATTTCGATTTGGGGCCGAGTGTCACGCGAATGGCGTCGGCAAGTTCGCTCGCACCCTCCAGAACCTTTCGCCGTGCCTCGGCGCGGAACATCAGGCGCTTGGCGGCGGTCATTCGGCGCTCGCTTTGCGCGGAGAGGCGTGCGCGTGTGTGAAATCGGCAAGGAGGTATGCCACTTCGCGGTCCTCGACCTGATGGAAGTCGCCGTAATGGGACCCGACGCCATAGAACGGGACCGGCCGCGCGAGGCAGACGACTTCATCGGCCTCCGCCTTGATCGCCTCAAGCGTGTCCACAGGCGCCAAGGGAACGGCGAGTACGATGCGCACTGGGTGCCGTGCTCGCAAGGCGCGCAAAGCGGCGCGTGCGCTCGTCCCGGTCGCCAGGCCGTCGTCGACGACGATCGCCGTTCGTCCGGCGACCGCCTCCCGGGCCCGACCAGCCAGATAAAGCGCCTCGCGCCGGATAAGCTCGGCTTGCGCCGCCGCGAGCCGGTCGCGTAGGGCGGGCGGGGTAAGGCCAAGGCTTCGTAAGATCGGCCGATTCCAAACCACCTGCGGCGCGGGTCCACCGACGATGGCGCCGACGGCCAGTTCGGGATCGCCCGGGGCGCCGATCTTGACGACCGGCAGCAGATCGAGTGGTGCGTTCAACGCCTCGGCGATCTCGATCGCGACGGGTATGCCGCCGCGCGGTAGTGCCAGCACGACAGGTGCGACGTAGCCGGCGTCCACCATCACGGCGGCGAGACGACGCCCCGCTTCGGTTCGATCGGCGCAGATGGGCATAGCCATGGACCTTGGTCTTCCGCCGGGGTCACGGGGACGATTTACGCAGCGTGCGGCGGAACATGCGATCGGCACGCTCGGCAGCGGCCGCTGCCGATTCCGATGCGCTCCGGCTATCGCGCGCGGCGCTCTGGGCTTGCGCAGCGGCGGCCTCGGCGCGCTGGCCCGCGGCGGTCGAAGCGTCGCGGGCGGCGCGCGCATCCGCAGCGGCACGCTCGGCGGCGGTACGGGCTTCGAGGGCGGCCGTGCGCGCACTGTCTAGTGCGGCCCGATCCTCCGCGGAAAGCTGCGTACAGGCACCAAGTGCCAGGAATGTCACGAATGCGAGAGGGACCATACGGTTCATATCGAGGGACTCCCTGCGTGAAGCTGCGTTTGTCGGATGCTTGCAAGCGCACGAAGTATCGATTGGTAATGAGAATCGCTATTTGACCACGGTCAAATGTAATGGCGGCATCCGATGCCGACCTACTCACCGGGATTTCGAGAGACGTCGACCAACAGCTCTGGCTGCTCGAATCCCACCTCAGTTCGGAATAGGGGAGGGCCTAGGCGCTTCCGGCTGGCGGCGATGCTGTTCCCCCTCGATTCAAAGCTGCTGATCCCAATTAGCCCTGCTCAATAGCACTTATGCGGTCAATCCCCCCCTGGCTCGTTGTTCCACGCCAGCTCTCCGGCTGACCTTGGCTGAGTGTAGTTGAGCCTTCTCATCGATCCACTTTCTGGCCACACCTACCGTTCTTCCATGAGGAAGAAGAAAATTCTGGTTTCTTGGAAGAAGCTTCCAACTCTCTAGTGTTTACGCTGGCACGCTTTTAGTGGGCTGCTTCCTCCATTGTCCGCGGCATAGCGCTGTTTTGACGCTATCGGGCAAATTTTGGGGTTGCCTACCCCGTGTTCCGTCTCCCTTAGAGGCCAGTCTGAGTTAATGGATCGACCGCTCCGAAGCGGGCAGATCACCCTGGTCAAAGGTATCGTAGGGGTGTCGGGGGCGAGCGCCGAGCCATACGCGCTCGACGGGCAAATACTTTTAATCGTTGACCCGGTCGATCCCGCGACAGCGTTTAAGGATTTAGACGGAAAGCTCCTGATCGTCGGCGATGCCTCTGGGGCCCGCTACTTCAAGCGATGGCGTTCCGACGGGCGAGGCGTAGTGCTCGAAAGTCTTGAGATCTGCGGGGAGTTTAGGCCCCTCATTTCGACGATCGACACTGGGGCCGAGACCGACATAATCCTGGTTTGGCCGGTTTTCGGGGTGCTTTTCGAGCGGCCCTGACGACGGTCGATCCGTGCAATCGGCCGCATTGTCCGATCCGGCCAATCCGATGCGAGGACATGGCGTCCGGTCTCTACTTCTTTGGCTTGAAGAAC
>JADCGK010000043.1 GCA_020249045.1 Azospirillum sp.
GCACGATGCCAAGACCCAGCAGGGCCAAACCAAACACAGTCCCGATCAGGCGTTTCACGACGATGCTCCGACGACGCGAATGGAACGGCGCCGACCATCGGCGAGCCCTGACCAAGGCACAAGTATCCCACCTTTATGCATTTTAAATCAGCGCTTTAGCGCCCTTGCGGCACAGGCGGACGCGTTGCGGCGCGGATTTCACAGCGTCGCGCGGTTTTTCTTCGCTGCGCGCGCGCCTTGATTCGGACCCGTTCGCACCCAATTTGAAGATGTATTGATGCCTGCGCGCGGAGGGTCATTGCGATGTCCGCTGAGCTGTCTCCCCCGCTGGCGCCGCTTTCCCCTGTGCCGCCGATCGAGGATCTTTCGCCGAACGCGGCGTGGGGTGCGGATGTGCGCAGGGCATATCTGTATTGGGCCGCCAAATGGTCGCCCGGACGGTTGCCCGGCCGTGGGGATATCGATCCGCTCGAATTTCCCGATCTGTGGCGCGGCGTTTGGCTGATGGACGTCGCGTACCGGCCGTTCAAGCTGCGCTACCGGCTCGTGGGGACGTTGATCGTCGAGGCGATCGGCTTCGACCCGACCGGGCGCGATCTCGACGACGCGCATCCCCATGTCCGCCAAACGCCCGGCTTTTTCGCGCGCTACGAGCGTGCGGCGGCGAGCGGTACGCCCAGCCGTCGCCGCGGCACGGCGCTATTGTGGCGCCATAACGATTTTCGCGAGGTCGAAAACGTGCTGCTGCCGTTCGCCAGCGACGGGCGGACCGTGGACATGATCATGATGTACACCTCGGTGTTGCGCGCCAACGGCAGCCGCGTGCGCTGAGCCGCGTACGCCGCCCCGCCGTTTCCCGGCGCGGCGCGCGGGATCGCACGGTTGCGTCCGGGGGGCGGCCCGAGGGACACTGCCGCATGACCCTCGTTCTCGTTCCCGGGCGCACGACGCTCGACCAGTGGCGTGCCATCCATGCGGGTGCGACGCCTTCGCTCGATCCCGCGTGCCGGCCGCGCGTCGCCGAAGCCGCGGCCGCGATCGCCCGCATCCTCGCCAAAGGCGAACCCATTTACGGCATCAACACCGGCTTCGGCAAACTCGCGGGCGTGCGCATCGGCCCCGACGATCTGGCCACGCTCCAGCGCAACATCGTGTTGTCCCACGCCGCCGGAACGGGCCCGGATCTGCCGCGCGCGGTCGTGCGGCTCGTCATGGCGCTCAAGCTCGCCAGCCTCGCCCAAGGCGCTTCGGGCGTTTCGCTCGCCACGCTCGATCTGCTCGAAGCGATGCTCGCGCGCGATCTCGTCCCCGTCGTTCCCGGTCAAGGTTCGGTGGGCGCATCGGGCGATCTCGCCCCGCTCGCCCATTTGTCCGCCGCGATGCTCGGCGTGGGCGCCATCGACACGCCCCGGGGGCGCCTGCCCGCGGCGGCGGCGCTGCGCGACGCGGGCCTCGCCCCCGCGCGGCTGGGCGCCAAGGAAGGTCTTGCGTTGCTCAACGGCACGCAAGTCTCCACCGCACTCGCGCTGACGGCGCTGTTCGAAACCGAGGCCGCGTTCCGTGCCGGTCTCGTGACCGGGGCGCTGGCGACCGACGCCGCGCGCGGGTCCGACACGCCCTTCGATCCGCGGATCCACGCGTTGCGCAAGCACAAGGGCCAGATCGACGCGGCCGATGCGTTGCGCGCGTTGATGGCGGGCAGCGCCATCCGGGCGTCCCACCGGATCGACGATCCCCGCGTGCAGGATCCCTATTGCTTGCGCTGCCAGCCGCAGGTGATGGGGGCGTGCCTCGATCTGATCCGGCAGGCGGGGGCCACGCTCGCCACCGAGGCCGACGGCGTGTCGGACAATCCGCTGATCTTCGCCGACGCCGACGAGGCGCTGTCGGGCGGCAATTTCCACGCCGAGCCCGTCGCTTTCGCCGCCGACCAATTGGCCCTGGCGATTTGCGAGATCGGTTCGCTGTCCGAACGGCGCTTGGCGATGCTGATCGACCCCGCCTTGTCGGGCCTGCCCGCGTTCCTCACGCCCAAGCCCGGCCTCAATTCCGGCTTCATGATCCCGCAAGTGACGGCCGCCGCTTTGGTTTCGGAGAACAAGCAGCGCGCCTATCCCGCCAGCGTCGATTCGATCCCCACCTCGGCCAACCAGGAGGATCATGTCTCCATGGCCGCCCACGGGGCGCGGCGTCTGCTGTCGATGACGCGCAATCTGCGCGCGATCCTGGCGATCGAATTGCTGGCGGCGGGGCAAGCGGTCGAATTCCAGGCGCCGTTGACGACCTCCGCCCCGCTCGCGCGCGTCCTTGCCGCGTTGCGCGCGCGGGTGCCGCGGCTGGAGGACGACCGCCATTTCCACCCCGACATCGAAGCGGCGATCGCCCTCGTCGCGGGCGGTGTGCTGCCGCGCGAAGCGGGGATCGCCTTGCCGGGGGCTTGAAGGGGCGGGAAACGGCGGATACAACCCCACCCGTCATGAACCCGATTTTCGCCGAATTGCCGACCACGATTTTCGAGGAGATGTCGGCCCTCGCTCGCGCGCTCGACGCGGTCAATCTGGGCCAGGGATTTCCCGACGATCCCGGCCCCGAGGACGTGCGCCGCAAGGCGGCCGATGCGGTGATCTCGGGCTGGAACCAATATCCGCCGATGCCGGGCCTGCCCGAACTGCGCCAGGCGGTGGCCGCGCATTACAAGGTGCATCAAGGGCTCGAGATCGACCCGATGGCCGAAGTGATGGTGACCTCCGGCGCCACCGAGGCGATCGCGGGCGCTTTGCTGGCGCTGATCGCGCCCGGCGACGAGGTGGTGCTGTTCGAGCCCTATTACGACGCCTATCTGCCGCTCGTGCGCCGCGCCGGCGGCGTGCCGAAATTCGTCAAGCTGGCGCCGCCCGATTGGCGCTTCACGAAGGCGCAGCTGGCCGCGGCGATCGGGCCCAAAACGCGCGTGGTGCTGTTCAACAACCCGCTCAATCCCTCCGCGACGGTCTACGGCCCCGCCGAGCTTCGCCTGATCGCCGAAGCGATCCGCGATACGAACGCCATCGTCGTCGCCGACGAGGTGTGGGAACACGTGATCTTCGACGGCCGCGCGCACACCTCGGTACTCGCGATCCCCGAATTGCGCGCCCGGTCGGTCAAGATCGGCTCGGCCGGCAAGATATTCTCGCTGACCGGGTGGAAGGTCGGCTTCACGGTCGCCGCACCGGACATTCTGAAGGTGCTGATGAAGGCGCATCAGTTCCTGACCTTCACGACCCCGCCCAATCTGCAAAGCGCGGTGGCCTACGGCTTGGGCAAGGACGCCGCGCATTTCGACGCCATGCGCGCGGATCTGACCGCGCGGCGCGATCATCTCGCCAAGGGCCTTGCTTCGGCCGGGTTCAAGACGCTGGCGTGCGAAGGCACCTATTTCATCAACGTCGATTTGGCGCCGTTGGGTCTGACCGACGACCAGGCGTTCTGCCGGCGTTTGGTCAAGGAGGCGGGCGTCGCCGCGATTCCGGTTTCGGCCTTCTACGCCGACGGCGGCATGCGCTCGGCGATCCGCTTTTGCTTCGCCAAGAAATACGAAACCCTCGACGCGGCGGTCGAACGCCTGGCGCGCTACGCGCCGAAGCTGGCCGCCTAGCGAAGCGTCGGCAGGCGGATTTTCCCGCCCCAGGTCTCCCCGCGCACCCAAGCGAGAAGATCGTCGCGGTCGGGCTTGCGGCCTTGCATCGCGGCCACGCCGCGCCACGCGGTCGCGAGCATGCAGCTCAATACCGGCGCGCGGCCGATGAAGGGCCGCGCGAGGATGGGGGCGAGCGTGGGCATGCCGGTTCCCAGCATCACGATCGCATCGACGTCCTGGCCTTCCATCGCATCCAGGGCGGCGGCGGCCGCGGCCGCGGTCAGGCTGTAGATCGGATGGAAATCGGGCGAGTCGCGATAGGCGTCGCTTTGCGCGGTCACGGCGAACCCGCGCGCGCGCCAATAGGCGCGGCTGGCCGCGTTGAGGCCGGGCGTGTAGGGCGACACGAGGCCGATCTTCCGGGCGCCCAGCGCGTTCAACGCCGCGACGACCGCGATCCCCGACGTCACCACCGGCACGCCGGCTTTGGCCGTCGCGCGCGCGATCATCGCATCCTCGGCTTCGGGACCGGCCAGATAGGAAGCGCCCGTGCACGCGACCGCGACCGCCCCGATGGGCGCGTTGGCGAATTGGTCGAGTGCGGATTCCATCGTGGCGAAGTAATCCACCAGCCGTTCTTCGATCGTGGGCTTGGGCGAGGTCAAGCGCGCGTTGATCCATGCCGTGCCCGCGGGCATCAGCACGGCGAACTCGGGTTCGACGGTCGTGTTGGCCTGCGGCGTCAGCGTGCCGAGCAAACCTTCGGGCGCGTATTCGACGGCCATCGCGGGAACTCCGTTGACGGATTACTTGTCTGCAATATAGTACAAGACGGCTTCTCCGTCCCCCGGCAGTTTCCCATGGCGACGACGACGATCGAAACGCCCGTGTTGATCGCGGGCGGCGGGCCCGTGGGCCTGACGCTGGCCGGCGAACTCGGCTGGCGCGGCCGGTCTTGCGTGCTGGTCGAGGAGCGCACGCGCCCGACCGAGCATCCCAAGGCGACGCTGCTGGGCGCGCGTTCGATGGAGTATTTCCGCCGCTGGGGCATCGTCGATGCGATCTACGCGCGCGCCCTTCCGCCCGAGGTCAACTACTTCATCACGTTCTCGACGCGGCTTGCGGGCCGGGAATTGCACCGCATCACCTCGCCGTCGATCCGCGAGACCATCGAACGGCCGCCCGCCGCGATGGCGAAGTACCGCGAACTCGCTTGGTCGCCCTTCTACAAAACCCAGATCGGCCAGCAGGCGCTCGAACCCGTGCTGCTCGACTTCGCGCGCGCGCGAAGTCCGGTCGACTTGCGGCACGGCTGGCGCTTGCGCGATTTCGTCGAGGAGGGTTCGGGCGTCCTGTCGCGGATCGAGAACCTCGCGACCGGCGAGATCGCGAATGTCCGCAGCCGCTATCTGATCGCTTGCGACGGCGGGCAGTCGGCCATCCGGCGCGCGCTCGGCATCCGCATGAACGGGCGCGGGCGCATGCGGCCGAACGTGTCGTTCTACTTCCGCTCCGAGGCGTTCCTGAAGGTCCACGATCGCGGTCTCGGCAATCTCTATTTCATCTTCGCGCCGGACAGTTTCGGGCTGTTCACCGCGATCGACGGCCATGCCGAATGGCTGTTCCAGTTCTACTTCCTCGATCCGGCAAAACGCACCGACGCCCTCGATCCCAAGGAGGTGCTGTTCCGCGCTGTGGGCAAGCCGTTCGATTTCGAACTGCGCGGCGTGCAGCACTGGCATCACCATCAATCGGTCGCGCGCGCGTGGCGCTCGCCCGCGGGCCGGGTGTTCCTGGCCGGGGACGCCGCGCATCTGTTCGCGCCGACCGGCGGAGTGGGGATGAACACCGGCATCGGCGACGCCGTGGATCTCGGCTGGAAGCTCGACGCCGTGCTCGGCGGCTCGGCGCCCGAATCGCTGCTCGACAGCTACGAGCGCGAGCGCAAACCCATCGCCGTGCGCAATTCCACGATCTCGGCCAACAATTCCGACAAGATCGACATGGTGATGGATGAGACCCCGCCCGAAATCGAGGCCGACGGGCCGGAGGGCGACCGGGTGCGCAAGGCCGTGAAGCGCAAGATCGTCTGGATGGCCAAGCAGTTCAATTCGGGCGGCACGCATCTGGGCTATCGCTACGCCGACAGCCCGATCGTCGTGCCCGACGGAACGCCCGAGCCGCCCGACGATTTCACCCAGGTCGTGCCCTCGACCTGGCCGGGCTGCCGCGCGCCGCACGGCTGGCTCGGCGAGGACCGGAGTATGCGCGGCGCGTCCACGCTGGACTGGTTCGGCCGGGATTGGGTGCTGGTCCGAGCCCGATCCGCGCCCGATTCCGCGGGGCTGGACGCCGCCTTCGCCAGTCGTGGTATGAAACTGGCAACGCGAACGCTTCCGACCCCCGAATTGGAAGCGCTCTACGAACGTCCCTTGGTTTTGGTCCGTCCCGACGGGCACGTCGCCTGGCGCGGGAACGAACCGCCCCCCGATTGCGAAGGACTCGCCGATGTCGTCCGCGGCTGCCACGTCGACTGATCCCCATCCCGCCATCGGCCTGAAGGCCATCGAAAAATGGTACGGCACGCGCGACACGCCCGTGCACGCGTTGGCGCCCACCGATCTGGCCGTGCCCGAGGGCCAATTCCTCGTGCTGTTGGGCCCGTCGGGTTGCGGAAAGACCACGCTGTTGCGGATGATCGGCGGCTTGATCGAGCCGACCTCGGGCGAATTGTCGATCGAGGGCAAAAATCTGTGGCGCGGCGGCGACCGCCAATCCGAAGCCCTGTCCGAACTCGGCATGGTGTTTCAGGAGGCGAACCTGTTCCCCTGGCTGACCATCGAGCAGAACATCGCGCTGCCGCTGGAATTGAAGGGGGTGGACAAGGACAAGCGCCTCGCCCGCGCGCGCGAGTTGTGCAAGCTGGTCGGCATCGCCGGTTTCGAGAAGCGCTGGCCCAAGGAATTGTCGGGCGGCATGCGCCAGCGCGCGGCGATCGCGCGCGCGCTGTCCTACGATCCGCACATCCTGCTGATGGACGAGCCGTTCGGCGCGCTCGACGCGATGACGCGCGACGCCATGAACCTCGAACTCCAGCGCATCTGGATGGAAACGAAGAAGACCGTCGTCCTCGTCACCCACTCGATCGGCGAGGCGGTGTTCCTGGCCGACCGGATCGTGCTGCTGTCCCCGCGCCCGGGGCGCATCGATTCCATCATCGACGTGCCGTTCCCCCGCGCGCGCGGCACGGAAGTCCAGACCTCCGCCGAATTCCAGGCGATCGTGCGCCGTTTGCGCGTACGGTTGGCCGAAATCTCCTGAAGGCGAACCCCCGATGACCGACAGCGTCAAGATCTCCGTCCCGCCGCCCGAACTGCTCGCCAAGAAGCGGATCACCCGCGAAGGCCTGCTGCCGTGGATCACCACGCCCGTTCTGGTGTTCGCGATGGTCGTGGTGTGGCACGTCTACGTGAAGACGACGGGTATCTCCGCCTTCATCCTGCCCGCGCCGTCGACCGTATGGACCGAATGGCTCGCGATGCTCGACAGCCCGCGCGCCTGGCGTCACACCTATTTCACCATCTACGCCACGCTCGTCGGCTTTTTCTGGGCGATCGTGATCGGCGTCGGGCTCGGCGTGATGATCGCGCGCATCCGGTGGCTCGAACAGACGCTCAATCCCTTCATCGTCGCCACCCAGGTCGTGCCGAAGGTCGCGCTGGTGCCGCTGTTCGTCGTGTGGTTCGGTTTCGGCATCACGTCCAAGGTGATCGTGGCGGCCGTGCTCGCCTTCTTCCCGATCCTGACCAACACCGTGCTGGGCGTTAAGTCGATCGACGAAGGCCATCGCGACGTGATGACCAGCCTCAACGCCACGCGCTGGCAGATCTTCAAGCGGCTGGAGCTGCCTTCGGCGCTGCCCTACATCCTGACCGGCCTGGAAGTGGGCATCGTGCTCGCGATCATCGGGGCGATCGTCGGCGAGTATCTGGGCGGCAACACGGGGCTCGGCGCGCTGCTGATCGCGCGGATGAACGCCTACGAAACCGACCAGATGTTCGCGGTGCTGATCCACATGTCGCTGCTCGGCTTCGCGTTCTATTTCGCGATCGGGGCGTTGCGCCGGGTGCTGATCCCCTGGCACCAATCCGCGTCGCACTGATCACGCGACCGCGGCGGCGATCCGCAAGCCTTCGATCATCGAGGATTTGAGAAGATAGGCCCGCGCCTTGGCGGGATCGGCCGCGGTCGCCTGCAGGCCGGCGAGAAGCTCCCGGCGCTTGGCGGGATCCTTTTCGCGCATGCGCGCGCGGTTGCGGTCGGCTTGCGCCAGGATCTGCTCCTTGGCCACCGGCCGGCGGCGGCGGTCGTAGAGGTCGAGCCGCGCGGCCGTATCCGCCCCGCCCAGAATGTCCGCCAACGCCGCGCTCAACTCGAACGCGTCGTGGATGCCGCCGTTGAGGCCCATGCCCCCCGCCGGCGAATTCAGATGCGCGGCGTCCCCCGCCAACGCGACGCGGCCCGCGAAATAGCGCGGCACGATCCGCTGATGCACCCGGTACGCGCGCTTCTCCATCACGAAATAGCGGTCCTTGCGCGGCACGATCTCCTGCAGGCTCGCCTCGACCGCCGCGTCGGACAATTGCGCGTCCACGGGCGAATCCTCGCGCGGATAGATCGACACGCGCCAGCGTCCGGGCACCTTCAACAGCGAGAAATTGCCGCCGTCCTTCCAGCAATACGAAACGTTGGACAGGCCCTCGAGATGGTCTTCGAACGGGAAATTCGTCGTCACTAGCAGCGTGGTCTCGGGGTAGGTCTGGCCGTCGAACTCGAGTCCGAGCATCTTGCGCACGCCCCCGCGCGCGCCGTCGGCCCCGACCAGGAACTTCGCGCGCAAGGTTTCGGATCGGTCGCCGTGCGCGATGCGCGCGGTCACGCCCGCATCGTCCTGCTCGAACCCCTCCAGCCGGGTGCCGAAATCGATCCGCGCGGTCTTCTCGCGCGCCAACCGCGTTTCGAGCGCTTCGGACAGTTTCCATTGCTCGCATTGCAGGCGGAACGGGTGGGCCGTCACGTCGGCGAGGATATTGAGGTCGAAGACCGCGCGATCGCCCGACGGATGCAGACGCACCTGCCAATTCGGGCAGACGAGCCCCCGGGTCAGCAATTCGCCCGCGACGCCGAATTCCGCCAGCATGTCGAGCGTCGGCGGATGGAAGGTCGACGCGCGCAGATCCTTGGCGATGGCCGGCTCGGCTTCGAGCACGCGCACGGCCACCCCTTTGCGCGCCAACAGATAGCCGAGGCACAGCCCCACCGGCCCGCCGCCGGCGATCAACACGTCGCAATCGGTCGTATCCATGTCGGTCCCGCCTTGTACTTGTCCTATCTATATGACAAGTTACGTCCGATCGAAACGCCCAATGAAAGAAGGCCGGTTTGCCCCCCGTGAACCGCTTCCAATCCCCGGAAAACAGGCGCGTCGCCGTGGTCGGCGGGGCGGGCGGCATCGGCCGCGCGCTGGTCTCGGCCTTGCTCGATCAGCGCGCGCGCGTCGCGATCCTCGATTTGCCCGCCAGTCTCGCCCGGCACGAACCGCCCGCCGGCACGCTCGTCCGCGCCCTGGATGCGACCGACGAAAGCCAAGTCCGCGCCGCCTTCGCCGCCGTCCAAGACGCTTGGGGCGGGCTCGACGCACTCGTCAATCTCGCGGGCTTCGCCAAGGAGAAAGCGCCCGTCGGCGCTACGCCGCGCGCGACGTGGGACGAGGTGATGGACGGCAATCTGACCGCCGCCTATCTGTGCAGCCAAGCGGCGCTGCCGTTGTTGCGCGCGGGCGATGCGCCGGCGATCGTGAACATGTCCTCCGGCCTCGCGGTCAAGCCCACGCCCGGGTACGGGCCCTATTCGGTCGCCAAGGCCGGCGTGCTCGCGCTCACGCGGCTGTTGGCGGCGGAGAACGCACCCGCGATCCGCGTCAACGCCGTGGCGCCTGCGGCGGTCGACACGGCCTTTCTGAAGGGCGGAACGGGGCGGGGCGGGGACGAAGCCAACGGCCCCGCGCGGCTCGATCTCGACGCCTATTTGAAGACCGTCCCGCTCGCGCGCCTCGCCCAGCCCGAGGATGTCGTCGGGCCGATTCTGTTTTTGCTGTCCCCCGCCGCCGCCTACGTGACAGGGCAGACGCTGCACGTGAACGGCGGGCTTTGGATGAATTGACGCCATGAACGCACCCGCGTCCTTGCCCATCGCGGCCCCGGCCGAAACCCACGCGTTGATCGCCGGCGCGTCGATCGCCGGCGCGGGCGCGCGGCTGCCGATCTTCTATCCGGCCACCGGCGCGCAAGTGGGCGAGTTGATCGAGGACGACGCCGCGCAGATCGACCGCGCGGTTGCGGCCGCCCGCACGGCGTTCAAATCGGGTTGGGCGAAGCTCGCGGTCGAAAAACGCCAGGAAATCCTGCTGAAGCTGCACGACGTCGTGCTCGCGCATGCGGACGAACTCGCGCGCCTGGAATGCCTCAACACCGGCATCGTCATGCGCGAGTTGCGCGAACGGCACATGAAGCGCGCGGCCTACAACTTCCGCTTCTTCGCCGAATACATCGCCCACGCGAAGGGCGAGGTCTACGACCAGACGCCCGGCTACCGCTCGGTCGTCGTGCGCGAACCCGTCGGCGTGGCCGCGCTGATCGCGCCGTGGAACGCGCCGACGGCGCTCGCCTCGATGAAGATCGCCGCATGCCTCGCCTTCGGCAATACGTGCGTCCTCAAGCCCTCCGAACAGACCCCGCTCGCGCTGCGCCGCTTCGTCGAATTGCTGCACGCTGCGGGCTTGCCCGAAGGCGTGGTCAACCTCGTCAACGGCCGCGGCGCCACGACGGGTGCCGCCCTCGTCGCGCATCCGGGCGTCGATCTCGTCAGCTTCACCGGCGGCACGCAGACCGGCCGGGCCATCGCCGCCGAGGCGGGCCGCCGCTTGAAGCCCGTGACGATGGAACTGGGCGGGAAATCGGCGAACATCGTCTTCGCCTCGGCCGATCTCGACCGCGCCCTCGACGCGGCGTTGGTCGGCATCTATTCGAACAACGGCCAGCAATGCCTCGCGGGCTCGCGCATCCTGCTCGAACGCAATATCGCCGACGCCTTCATCGCGCGCTTCGTTGCGCGCGCCCGGGGCATCCGGATCGGCGATCCGACCGACGACCGGACGGAGCTGGGCCCCCTCGCTTCGGCGGCGCATCGGGACCGGGTGCTCGGTTTCGTGGACGTCGCCAAGGCCGACGGCGCCGCCTTGCTGACCGGCGGCAAGCGCGCGGACATGCCGGGCGCGCTGGCGGGCGGGTATTTCGTCGAGCCCACCGCCGTCCGCGTGGGGTCGAGTGCCGCGCGCGTCTGCCGGGAGGAAATCTTCGGGCCGTTCGCGAGTTTCCTGACCTTCGAAACCTACGACGAGGCGATTTCCGCGGCCAACGACAGCGATTTCGGCCTCGTCGCCTATGTGTGGTCGGACCACGTCCCCACCGTCGAGCGTGCCACGCGCGATCTGGCGGCTGGGGTGGTCTGGGTCAACACCCCCATGACAAGGGAGTTGCGCGCGCCCTTCGGCGGGTACAAAGATTCGGGTCTCGGCCGCGAAGGCGGGGAGGCGTGCGAGCGCTTCTACACCGAGGTGAAGACCGTCACCGTGCCGTCCACCCCCGTCGCCGTGCGCAAGCTCGGCCTGCCGACCGGATAAACGAACCAACCAAAAATCAGGAGGTTTCCCGTCATGTTGCATCGCCGCCAGTTCTTGGGCACCGCCGCCGCCGGCGCTTCGTTGCTCGCCGCGCCCTCGATCGTCAACGCCCAAGCGGGCGAGCCCTTCACCTTCATGACGCCGTTCGGCTTCATTCCCGATTTCATCGAAATGATGAACATGGTCTCGGGCGGGCATCTGCAACGCCAGGGCTTCGCGCCGCGTCTGCTCGGCGGGCAGGGGACCGCGACGGCGATCCAGCAATTGATGGCCGGGACCGCGAGCTTCGTGCGCGTGACCGCGATCGACCAGTTTCTGGCCGTCGCGCGCCAGAACGCGCCGCTCGTGACCGTCTCGACGCTCTATCAGGGGTCGACCTTCCAGCTCGTCAGCCTGCGCGACCGGCCGATCCGCGACGCGGCCGATCTGCGCGGCAAGACGGTGGGCATCGTTTCCGTCGGCGGTTCGACCGACCTGCTGCTCAACATCATGCTTCAGAAGGCGGGCTTGCGCACCGAGGACGTCAAGAAGGAAGTCACCGGCAACAGCCCCGGCGCCCTGCAGCTGGTCCGCCAAGGCCGCGTCGACTGCTTCTTGTGCGCGATCGGCGTGGTCGTCACGCTGCGGCGCGCGAACGAGCCCATCGAGGTGATGTCGACCGACAAGTACGCGCCCATGCCCAGCCAGATCTTCGTCACCACGCGCGACTATCTGCAGCGCAATCCCGAGCAGGCAGTCCGCTTCCTGCGCGCCTATCGCGCTTCGTGCGACGAGGTGATGAACGGGGACAAGCGCGCGATCTTCCAGCGCGCGGCGCGGGACTTCGAAATCCCGGGCATTCGCGATCTGGACACCGTCAGCGCGCTGATCGACGTTTCGATCCGCGATCTTTGGCTGTCGGAAGGACGCGAGAACCTGTACCGCAACGTGCCGCGTCTGTGGCTCGACGCCGACCGCAACATCCGCGGCGCCGGCATCGCCGCGGTGCCCAACGTCGAAGCGCTCTACACCAACGAATTCATCGATCGGGCGCGCGCGTGAGCGTATCGCCCCTGCCCGGCCGGTCGGCGTTGCGCGACCGGCCGGAGCAGACCTTCTTCGAAGACCCGGCGCTCGACCGGCTGGCCGGCGCGCTCTACGCGTTGGCGGCGGAAACCTGGGTCCTGCGCGACCGGGTGCGCAGGCTCGAAGCCCACCTCGAATCGACCGGCGCGCTCGTGCCCGGCGCGCTCGAAACCGCGCCCGAACCGGAGGGCTTGGCCGAGGAGCGCAAGGCCTTCGTGCGCGCGCTGATGGAGCCGCTGCTGGGGCGGCAGAAATCGAACGGAGCGGGTTAGCCATGGCCGTGTCGCGCCGCGAGTTCGAGGCGTTCCAGGCCTTCGTGCTCGATACGAAGCTCTTCTGGACCGCCGACATGTTCGCCGCCTTGAAGGACGATTTCGAGGCCCGGCTGCCCAATGCGCAAGGCGCCCCGGGCCCGGCGCGCGTCGAGAAAACGCTGGCCGATTCGCCGACCGCAGCGTGGCACGCGTGGTTCGAACGCCATCTCCAGCGCATGAAGTATTCCGGGCGGCTCGGCCTCGTGCCCTACGCCGACACGTTGCGCGCGGAGATCGAGCGCGATCTGTCGGCCCCGCTGCCGGCCGGGCTGCTCGATCTCGATCCGACGCTGGAAATGCCGCGCTACTACGCCGAACTCGACGTGCACCAGCATCCCGGCGGCGTGTGGAGCGATCCCATCGCGGGCGCCGTCTACGAAATGGGCGCGCGCAGCACCACGCCGCTTCTGTCGAAGCACAAGGATCTGCACCAGCGTCTGGTCGACGCGATTTTGGCGCGCGGACCGGCCCGGCGCGTGCTCGACATGGGCTGCGGCTTCGGCAAGACGACCAAGCCGCTCTATGAAACCGCGCGCGACGCCGAGGTCATCGGCATCGATCTGGCCGCGCCGTGCCTGCGGCTAGCCGCACAGGACGCCGCGCGCGCCCAGGCGCGCAACGTCCGCTTCCTGCAGCGCGACGCCGCGCGCACCGGCCTGCCGGACGCGTCGGTCGACGTCGTCACCTCGACGATGCTGCTGCACGAGATGCCGCCCGCGCATACGCGCGCGGTCCTCGCCGAAGCCCATCGCGTGCTGGCCCCGGGCGGCTTGATGATCCATCTCGACTTCCTGCCGCCCGACGACGAGTTCCTGGCGTGGCTGCATTTCGGCCATGCGCGGCGCAACAACGAGCCCTACATGACGACCCTCGCCGCGATGGACATCGGCGGTTCGATCGAGGCCGCGGGCTTCCGAGGCGTCGAGATCTCGGATTTCGAGGAGGCGCCGGGCGCCCTCGAACTCGCCGGCAGGAAATGGCGCTTCCCTTGGACCCTGATCGCCGCGCGCAAGGCGGCCTGAGCGGAGCCGACGATGACCCTCGACCGCCGCACCTTCCTCGCCGCCGGCGCCGCCGCGTCCTTGGCGTCCGCGCCCGCCCTGGCCCAGGCGCGCGAACCCTTGGCGGTCATGACGCCGTTCGGCTTCAACAC
This sequence comes from Azospirillum sp., assembly GCA_020249045.1. Taxonomy (GTDB): domain Bacteria; phylum Pseudomonadota; class Alphaproteobacteria; order CACIAM-22H2; family CACIAM-22H2; genus Tagaea. The sequence continues at coordinate 13,890 of JADCGK010000043.1, forward strand.
CGATTTCATCGAAATGATGAACGCGGTCGCGGGCGGACATCTGGCCCGGCAGGGGTTCGATGCGCGCCTGCTCGGCGCCAACGGCACGGCGCCGGCCACCCAACAGCTGGTCGCGGGCCAGGTCCAGTTCATCCGTTCGGCCGCCATCGACATGATCCGCGCCGTGCAGTCCTCCGGCGCGCCGTTGGTCGCGGTCGCCACGTCGCATCAGGGATCGACCTTCCACGTCGTGTCGCTGCGCGACAAACCGGTGCGCGAGGCAAAGGATTTGGCCGGCAAGACCGTGGGAATCGTGTCGGTCGGCGGCACCACCGACATCTTCCTCGATCTGATGCTGCAAAGCGCCGGCTTGAAGCGCGACGACGTGCGGCGCGAGGTGACCGGCGCCTCGCCCGGGGCGCTGCAGCTCGTCAAAGCCGGTCGGGTCGATTGCTTCATGACCTCGATCTCCGCGATCGTGGCGTTGCGCCGCGCGAACGAGCCCATCGAGATCTGGTCGACCGACCGCTACGCGCCGATGCCCAGCCAATGCTACGTCACCACGCGCGACACGATCGAACGCCGCCCGCAGACGGTCGTGCGTTTCCTGCGCGCGATGAAGGCGTCGATGGACGAAATGCTCGCCGGCAACAGCCGCGCGGTGTTCGAGCGCGCGGGCCGCGAGTACGAAATCCCGGGGATCCGCGATCTCGATTTCGTCGTCGAGGTGGCGCAAACCTCCCAGCGCGAATTGTGGCTCTCGCGGGGCCGCGAGAATCTGCTGCGCAACGTGCCCGAATTGTGGGAGTCGGGGTTCCGCGCGCTCAAGGCGGCGGGGCTGGCCGACCCGCCCGATCCGTCGGCGTTGTGGACCAACCGCTTCGTCGAGGAAGCGTTGCGTGGCTAGACGCACGCCCGGGGTGGCCTCGCTTTACCGGCAGGTCTACGGACACCTGCGCGCGGTGGTGACCGAAGGGCGGGCCGATCCGGCCGATCCGCTGCCCTCCGAGCCCGCGCTCGCCGAACGCTACAAGGTCAGCCGCGTGACGGTGCGCCGCACGCTGGAGATGCTCGAAGCCGAGGGGCTCGTGCGCCGCGTGCGCGGCGTTGGCACGTTCCCGGTCCCGCGCGAACCGGCGAACGACCGTGGAAACATCGGCGGCGCGCTCGATTCGCTGTTGTCCTACGAGCGCACGACGACGGTCGAGAATCTCGAATGGCGGTTGGCCGCGCCGTCGGCCGACGCGGCCGCGGGCCTGGGTCCGGACAAATGTCTGCGGATCGTGCGCGTCCGGCTTTATCGCGGCACGCCGATTTCGCTGACCACGCTGCACGTGCCCAAGCAACACGCCAAGCGGCTCGATCGGGCGCGTGCGGGCGACGAACCCATCGTCGCGATCCTCGAACGCGAGGGTATCGCCGCGGCGCGCGCGGAGCAGACGCTGACGGCCGTGGCGGCCGACGCGCTGGCGGCCGCGCATTTGCGCGTGGCGGCCGGCGCGCCGCTGGTCGCGATGAAGCGGCTGATGCTTACGGCCGCGCGCGCCCCGGTTTTGCACCAGACGAGCCTTTACGCCCCCGAGCGCTTCGAGTACCGGATGTCGCTGGCGCGCGGTTCGCTCGACTCGGCCGCGCGCTGGACCCCGATCGCCTAGCATCGGCGGCGGCCGTTTCGGCCGCGAGGTCCGCCACGCGCGCCGCGCGCCGTTCGTCCGGCGCCGCCGGCCAGCACGCGACGAATTCGAGTTCGGGCAGATCCGCGTCGCTCGCCACGCGCATCAAACGCCCCGACCGCAACTCCGCGCCGACGATGGCCGCGGGCATCAACGCGACCGCGATCCCGTCGAGTGCGAGCTTGATCGCCGGCGACAAGGCGGCCGAGGCGTGCAGTCGCGATGGTCCCACCCCGCGCTGGGCGAACAATTCCTCCAGCGCGATATGCGGTTTGGTTCCGCGCGCGAAGGTGACGATCGGATGCTCGGCGAGCTTGGCGAGCGGGGCGCGCGCGGGCAGGCCCAGGCGCGGACTCGCGAGGAAGGCGAGTTCGAACGTACCCAGCGCCTTGTTGCGCAAGCTGGGCGCGGAAAGCGGCCCCAGCAGGAAGGCAAGATCGATCTGGTGGGCCAGCAGGCGTTCGCGCAAGCGCGGGGAGATGTCGACCTCGATCTCCAGCGCCAAACGCGGATGCTCGCGCGCCAGCCGTTCGATCAGCCGCGGCAGCCAAGTGTGGACGATGGTTTCCGCAACGCCCAGCCGCAGCGTGCCTTCGAGGGCCCCGTCGCGCGCCAAAGCCGCACGCATTTCCCCGTGCAGATCGAGAAGCCGCCGCGCGTAGCCCAACAGCGCGCGGCCCCGTTCGGTGGGCGTTGCCCCGCGCGCCTGCCGGTCGAGAAGCTTGCCGCCGCATTGCGCCTCCAGCCCCGCGATGCGCTGGGAGATGGCCGGTTGCGTGGCGTTCAGCTTCGCCGCCGCCGCGCGGAAGCCGCCGAGCGTCGCGACCCACACGAAGGTTTCGAGCGCCTTGAGATCGATGCTCGCGGTCATGCGATAGAAATTCCTTATCGAAGCCGATCCGAATTTCGGATTTGTGTTTATCGGCCCAGCATGCTCGCATCGCAGGGCATGGACAAGTCCGCACCGTACCGCGATCCCGTCGAATTGCGCCGCGCCTGCCGCGAGGGGCGCTTCGCGGGACCCACTTCAGGCCACGCGCACGGTTACGTGCAGGTCAATCTTGCGATCCTGCCCGCCGCCTATGCGCCGGATTTTTTGCTGTTCTGCCAGCGCAACCCCAAGCCGTGTCCGGTCATCGCCGTGTCCGAACCCGGGGCGCGGGATTGCGCGGCACTCGGCGCCGATCTCGATCTCGCGCGCGACGCGGCCGGCTACCGGCTGTTCCGCGACGGCGAACTCGTGGAAACGGCCGACGACGCGGCCGCGTGGTGGCGCGACGACTTGGTCGCCTTCGCGATCGGCTGTTCGCATTCCTTCGAGGAGGCCTTGGAGGCCGAGGGCCTGACCCCGCGTCACGTGCGCGCGGGCACGACCGTGCCGATGTTCCGCACTTCGATCGAGTGCGCGCCCGCGGGCATCTTCCGCGGCCCCATGGTCGTGTCGATGCGGCCCTACAAGCCGGCCGACGCGATCCGGGCGGTTCAGATCACCGCGCGCTATCCGGCCGTGCACGGGGCGCCGGTGCATTTGGCCGATCCCGCGGCGATCGGCATCGCCGATCTGGCCAAGCCCGATTACGGCCAGCCGGTGGCGGTCGAAGCGGGCGAAATTCCGGTGTTCTGGGCCTGCGGGGTGACGCCGCAAGCCGCGATCGCCCGTGCCAAGCCGCCGTTCGCGATCACGCACGCACCCGGGCGGATGTTGGCCACGGATTTGCACAACGCGCGCCTGGCGACGGGTTAGCGTCGGAGAAGGGGGAGCGGGGGGAATGGAAAGCCGATCGTCTTTGTTGCCGCCCGAGCCTTTGGCCCAGCGCATTTCGCGCCTGTTCGCCTGGGCGGCGGGGGCGTGCATCCTGTTCGGGTGCGGGCTGCTCGTCTCCCTCGACGTGATCACCCGCGCCATCTTCCGCCGCGGCGTCATCGAAAGCTTCGAGATTTCCGGATACGCCTTCGCGGCGGCGGTCGGCCTGGGCATGGCGTTCGCCGTCGCGTCCAAATCCCATATCCGGGTCGATATCGCGCTCGGACTTCTGCCCCGCAAGCTCCGCGCGCCGTTCGATCTGATCGCCTCGGCGGCGCTGGCGGCGGTCGCGCTGGCGTTGGCGTGGTTCTGCTGGGGTGTCCTCGACCAGTCGATCGCCATGAACGCGAAGTCGGTTTCGACGATGCAAACCCCGATGGCGTTGCCGCAGAGCGTTTGGTTCGCCGGGCTGTTCTGGTTCGCGGCGATGTCGGTGATCGTGCCGGTGCAGGCTTTGCTGCGGTTGCTTGCGGGCGACCGGGCCGGGTTCGAGGCGCTGGTCGGCAGCCTGCGGGTGGACGAGGAGATCGAGCAGGCGGGCGTGGATTCGGACCTCGCCGGGGGCAAGCGGCCATGATCGCCGTCGCCTTCGCGCTGTTGCTGATCTTCATCTGCGTCGGCTTGCCGGTCGCCGCCGCCCTCGGGCTGATGGGCTACGTCCTCCAGGCCAAATACGCCTTCTTCCCCATGACCGGTGCGTTGGGCGAACTCGCGTGGAATTCGTCGAGCGACTTCATCCTCATCGCGTTGCCGATGTTCGTGATGATGGGCGAATTGATGCACCGCTCGGGCATGAGCGAGAAGCTGTTCCAGGCGCTGACGCCGTGGTTCGCGCGCGTGCCGGGCCGTCTGATCCACACCAACATCGCCGCCTCCGCCGTTTTCGCGGCGACGTCCGGCTCGTCGGTCGCGACCGCCGCGACGATCGGCACGGTCGCGATCCCGAACATGGACAAAGGCGGCTACAACCGACCGCTGTTCCTGGGCTCCATCGCCGCAGGCGGTACGCTCGGGATCCTGATCCCGCCGTCGATCAACATGATTATCTACGCCGTGCTGACCGACACGTCGGTGGGCGATCTCTACGCGGCCGGGTTCATTCCGGGTTTCGTGCTGGCGGGATTGTTTTCGCTGATGGTGCTCGGCATCTGCCTGTGGCGACCGGCTTGGGGCGGTCCGGCGGTCGCCGCCGATGGGCTATGGCGCGAGCGTTTGGCGGGTCTCAAGCATCTTTTGCCGCCGCTGGGCCTGTTCTTCGTCGTCGTCGGTTCGATCTACGCCGGGTTGGCGACGGCGACGGAAGCCTCGGCGCTCGGGTTGATGGCCACGCTGGGATTGGTGTGGGCCAATGGGCAGTTGACCTTGCGCGTCGTGCTGCACGCCTTCGAAGGCACCGTGCGCGCGACCTGCATGGTGATGCTGATCGTCATCGCGGCCTTCTTCCTCAATTTCGTGATGGTGTCGATCGGGCTCATCAAGGCGATCACCGACTCCGTGCTCGCCTTGGGTTGGCCGCCGCTCGCCATGCTGCTGGCGATCGTCGTCTTCTATCTCATCCTCGGCTGTTTCATGGAGACGCTGTCGATGATGATCGCGACGACGCCGGTCGTCGTGCCGGTGCTGGTCGCCCTCGGCTACGATCCGGTGTGGTGGGGCATCGTTTTCGTCATTCTGATGGAGGCGGCGCTGATCACCCCGCCCGTGGGGCTCAATCTTTACGTCGTTCAGGCGGTGCGCGGACGCGGCGCGTTCGGAGAATTGTGCGCGGGCGCCTTGCCGTTCGTCGCGGCGATGATCGTCATGATCGGCATTCTGATCGCGTTTCCGGATCTGGCGCTTTGGCTGCCCCGGCAGTTGAAGGCCGTCGCCGGCTGAATCCGTTCCAACGACAACCAGGGAGTCCTTCGATCATGCGCAAAACCCTTCTCGCCGCGGCGGTGCTCGCCGCGATGGCCCATGCCGGCGCGTCGTCGCCGACCTCGGCCCAGCCGCTGCCGCCGACCACGTTCAACGTCGTCGGCAGCATCGGGAATCTGTCGATGTACACGGCGCGCGAAGTGCCGTTCTGGAATGAAACGCTGCCGGCCGCCTCGGGCGGGGCAATCCGCGCACAAGTGAAGCCGTTCACCGAACTCGGTTTCCGGGGGCCGGAGATTTTCCGCCTCGTATCCAACGGCACGCTGCAATTCGCCACCACGGTGCTGAACTACAACTCCGGCGAAGTGCCGATGAACGAAGCCGCCGATCTCGTCGGCCTCGTCGGGTCGGTCGAGGAGTTGCAGCGCGTCGTCAACGTGTTCCGCCCGCAATTCTCGGCGTTTCTCGAGCAACGCTACGGCCTGAAGCTGCTCGGCTTCGGGTCCTATCAGGCCCAGGTCATCTATTGCCGCGACGCCTTCACGCAGATTTCCGATCTGCGCGGACGCAAAGTGCGCGCTTCGGGCGCTTCGCAGCAGGCCTTCGTCCAGCATATCGGCGGCTCGCCGATCAACATGGCGTTCGCCGAAGTCCAGCCCGCGCTGGCCAACGGCGTCGTCGATTGCGCGATCACGGGCGCTTTGTCGGGGTATCGCTCGCGTTGGCACGAGGCGGCGCGCTTCATCTCGCCGATGCCGATCAATTTCGGCCTTGCGGCCCAGCTCGCCAATTTGCGCTGGTGGAACTCGCTCGATCCGCGCGTGCGCGCGCTGATGGAGGTCGAACTGCGCAAGCTCGAGGAATCGATCTTCGATCAGGCGAAGACCGAAACCCAGACGGGTCTGAACTGCAACACCGGTACGGGCCCGTGCCCGGAAGGCGCGCCCGCCTCGATGCGCTTGGTCGCGGTCACGCCGGCCGACGAAGCCTTGCGCAAGGACGCGCTGCAGAAGGCGATTCTGCCCAGCTTCGCCCAGCGTTGCGGGGCCGAGTGCGTCGCGACCTGGAACCAGACCATCGGTCAGGCGCTGTCGATCCGCATCCAGTAAGGCCAGCCGGCGTATCGCAAGGGGCGGCGGCGTGCGAAGCCGCCGCCCTTCGCATTTGCGAGATGGAATCTTCGGTGGGCCTCAAAAAAATCTAAAGACCCCGTTCGAATTTCTTGAACTCGTGCATTAGAACATGCTAATGCACAAATCGGGATGGAAACGAACGACGACTTGACGGCACGCGGCGCTTTGCGCCCCGCGCCCGAGAATTTTCTCACGCCTTCACAAATCGCCGAGGTGTCCAAAGGACGCCGCGATTTCCTGCGCGCGGCATTCGCGGCCGCGGGCGCTGTTGCGGCGGCACCCGCCGCCCTGGCCCAAGGTGCGGGCGATCCGGATATCCTCGAGCCCTTGCCGTGGGCCACGTCGCTTGGCAAGCCGGTGGCCGCCCTGCCTTACGGCCAGCCCTCGCGCTACGAACGCGGTTTGCAGCGCCGCCAATCGCCGGGCCTGACGCAGACCGATGCGGCCAGCGTTTCCTTCACGCCGTTGCAGGGCACCTTCGGCATCGTGACGCCGTCGGGGCTGCATTTCGAACGCCATCACCAAGGTTGGTACGACATCGATCCGCGGCGGCATCGGTTCATGATCAACGGCGGCGCGCCGGGCATGATCCGCACGCCGAAGGTTTTCACGCTCGACGACATCATGCGCCTGCCGTCGGTTTCGCGGTTCCATTTCATCGAGTGCGGCGCCAACACCGGCATGGAGTGGGGCAACGCCGCCGTCCCGACGGTCCAGTACACGCATGGCATGCTGGCATGCTCGGAATTCACCGGCGTGCCGCTGCGCGTTCTGCTCGAGGAATGCGGCGCCGACTTCGCGAAGGGCAAGTTCGTGCTGGCCGAGGGGGCCGATGGCTCGTCCATGACGCGCACGATCCCGATCGATTCGGTGCTGTCGGGCGAGGTTCTGGTCGCCTACGGCCAGAACGGCGAAATGCTCCGCCCCGAGAACGGCTATCCACTGCGTTTGGTCGTGCCGGGCGTGCAGGGCGTGTCGTGGGTCAAATGGCTGCGGCGCTGCGAACTCGGCGACAAACCCTACGGAACCAAGGACGAAACGATCCACTACGTGGATCTGCTGCCCGACGGCACGCATCGGCAATACACGTCGATCCAGGAAGTGAAATCGGTCATCACCACACCCTCGGGCGGTCAGAAGCTGCTCGCACGCGGCTTCTACACGATCTCGGGCCTCGCCTGGTCGGGCCGCGGGCGGATCCGCCGCGTCGACGTCTCCACGGACGGCGGCCGCAACTGGGTCCAGGCCCAACTGCAAGGACCGGTGATGGCCAAATGCCTCACACGATTCAGCGCGCCTTGGGTTTGGCGCGGCGAGACGGCGCTGTTGCAGGCCCGCGCAACGGATGAAACGGGCCATGTGCAGCCGACCTATGGCCGGATGCGCGAAGTGCGCGGCACGCGCTCGATCTACCACAACAACTCGATCCAGACGTGGCGCGTGGCGGCGAGCGGCGAGGTGGACAATGTCCAAGTTCTTTAGCGCCCTCCTCGCGCTGCTGATCGCCGGCGGCGCCTACGCCCAGGAGCGCTTCCCCGGGATCGGCCGGCCCGCCACGCGCGCCGAGGTCCAAGCGTGGGACATCGACGTGCGCCCCGATTTCCAAGGCTTGCCGCGCGGCAAGGGCACGGTCGCGCAAGGCGAGGAGATTTGGGAGGCCAAATGCGCCTCCTGCCACGGCACGTTCGGCGAGGCGAACCACACATTCTCCCCGATCGTCGGCGGAACGACCGCGCGCGACATGGAGACCGGCCGCGTGGCCAATCTGCGCCGTCAGGACTATCCGCAGCGCACCACCTTCATGAAGGCGCCGTCCGTCGCGACGCTTTACGACTACATTCGCCGCGCGATGCCGTGGACCAATCCGAAGTCGCTGTCCGACGATGAGGTCTACGCCGTTCTGGCCTATATGCTGAATCTTGCGGACATCGTCCCGGCGGAATTCGAGTTGAACGAGCGCACGATCCGCGACGTGCAAAACCGCATGCCCAACCGCAACGGCATGACGACCGACCATGCGATGTGGCCGGGGCGCGGCTTCGGCACCGAACGCAACAAGCCGGACACCCGCGGACCGGCCTGCATGACCGATTGCCGGCTGGAGGCGCGCATCGCCTCGAGCCTGCCCGACCACGCGCGCAACGCGCACGGCAACCTTCTGCTTCAGAACCGCGTTATCGGCCCGGTGCGCGGCGTGCCGACCGCCCCCGGCGATTTCGACTTCGACGACGCGGAGACCGGCCCGATGCTGCTCGCGCGCGAATCGGGCTGCCTTGCCTGCCACGGCGTCGCGCAGAAAATCGTGGGTCCCGGCTTCGCGGAAGTCGCGCTAAGATACCGCAATCAGGATGTCGCCGAAGCCCTCGCCGGGCGCGTGCGGCAGGGCGCGCAAGGCGTGTGGGGGAATGTGCCCATGCCCCCGCAGCCGGATCTGAAGGACGACGAAATTCGCGCGCTGGTCGGCTGGATTCTGGCCGGCGCGCCGGAGAAGTGAACGGCCCGAATCCCGCGTTCGGGCGATGGAGGAGGAAGGAACCGCATGAAGACCGTCGATAACACCCGCCGCCGCGTCGTGCAGACCGGCGGTGCGCTTGCGGCCTTCGCCGCCGCCGGCCTGCTGCCCACGGACGCGCTCGCCGCGTGGAACCAGGCCGCGTTCGAGGGCAAGAACATCCCCGACACGCTCAAGGCCCTAAATCTCGACAACCCGACGCCGTCGGGCGATCTGCAGATCGTCGCCTCGGACATCGCCGAAAACGGCGCCGTGGTGCCGATCCAGATCGTCAGCCGCATCCCCAACACGACGCGGATCGCGCTGATGGTCGAGAAGAACCCGAACATGCTCGCCGCGGTCTTCGACGTGCCCGAAGGCATGCTGCCGGACGTCGCCACGCGCATCCGGATGCAGCAGACGTCGAATATCGTCGCGGTCGCGGTCGCGGGCGGCAAGGTGCATACCGTCACGCGCGAAATCAAAGTCACGCTCGGCGGCTGCGGCGGCTGAGGCGGGAAAGGGAGAACGATCATGACCAGCCCGATGCGAATCCGCGCCAACGTGCGCGACGGCGTCGTCGACGTCCGCGTCCTGATGGCCCACGAAATGGAAACCGGCCAGCGCGTCGAAAACGGCCGCCCGGTTCCCGCTTGGTTCATCAACGAGGTCGTCGCGACCCACAACGGCAAAACCGTGATGACCGCCCAATGGGGCCCGGCCGTCTCGAAGAATCCCTACCTGCAGTTCCGCTTCCGCGGCGGTGCAGCGGGCGAGAAGATCGCCATCAAGTGGACCGACAATCGCGGCGAATCGCGCACCGACGAAGCGACGATCGCCTGAGCACAGAAGACCGGCGCGGCGGCCGCTTGCGGCCGCCGCGGTCGGCGTGTTTTCGAAGGGGGGAATGCGATGAAACGCCGTTGGTATGGCGCGGCCGCCGCCGTTTTGGCGCTGGCTTTCGGGGGCGGGTTGACCGCGCAGACGCAAGAGGAAACCCAACGCGGCATCGAGGCCTATCGCCAGGCGCTGCAGCAGGGCAACCCGGCCGAATTGTTCGAGGCGCAGGGCGAGGAACTGTGGAAGAAGCCCATGGGTCCGAGAAACGGCACGCTCGAGCAATGCGATCTCGGCGTGGGGCCCGGCAAGGTCGCGGGCGCCTACGCCCGACTGCCGCGCTATTTCGCCGACACCGACAAGGTCCAGGATCTCGAAAGCCGTCTGCTCACCTGCATGGAGCGCTATTGGGGCATCGACGTCCAACCGGTGATCGACGCGGCCTACACGGCCCCCGCCAAACGCGAAATCATCGCGTTGACGACCTACGTTTCGGGCGAATCGAAGGATGTGGTCGTCGATGTGCGTCCCACCCATCCCAAGGAACGCGCCGCCTTCGAACTCGGCAAGCGCATGTTCTTCTTCCAAGGCGGGTCGCACGATTTCTCCTGCGCCACCTGCCATAGCGAGGACGGCAAGCGCATCCGCTTGCAGGATCTTCCCAACATCACCGAGCGCAAGGGTTCGGCGCTGGGTTGGGGCAGCTGGCCGGCCTATCGGGTGAGTGCGGGCCAAATGTGGACGATGCAGTGGCGCATCCAGGATTGCTTCCGCCAGATGCGCTTCCCCGAACCGATCTACACCTCCGAAGCGACGATCGCGTTGTCGGTCTACATGGCCGCGACGGCGAGCGGCGAGACGATGCGTACCCCCGGGATCAAGCGCTGAGGAGAAGCCCCATGAAGAAACCCATCCTCGCCGCCGTCGCCGCGACCGCCTTCCTCGCGTTCGCCGCACCCGCCACCGCGCAAACCGCATGGGGCCCCGGAGCCGACGACGCCGCGTTCCAAGCCATGCTCCGCGCGAGTTTCCGCGAACGGCCGGGTGCGCCGCTCACCCGACTTGAACAGGACCCCGTGCAGGCTTTCTGTTCGGACCCCGCAGCATCCCAGTCGCGCGCGGCGGCGGCCACTGCGGAACGTCTGGAACGCGAGAATTTCGCCGCTGTGAAATTCCCCGCCGACGGCCAGTTTCTCGGCGATTGGCGCCGGGGCGAAGCGATCGCGCAATCGGGCCGAGGCCTGACCTGGACCGACGGAGCGAACCAAGCGAACGGCGGCAATTGCTACAATTGCCATCAGATCTCCGAAGCCGAGATTTCCTTCGGCACGATCGGGCCGAGTCTGCTGGGCTACGGCAAGCTGCGCGGCAATACGCCCGAAGTGCAGCGCACGACGTGGGCGAAGATCTGGAACTCCAAATCCAGCAACGCGTGCTCGAACATGCCGCGCGCGGGTCACATGGGCATTCTGACCGAGGCGCAGATCAAGGACATCATGGCGTTGCTGCTCGATCCGCAGTCGCCGGTGAACAAGTAACCGCCATGGACCGCCGGGAATTCCTGGGCGTATTGGGGGCGGCCGCGACCGTCGGATTTTCGCTGCGCGCCGAAGATGCGCGGGCGCAAAGCGAAGCCGACCGGCTTTACGACGCGCCGCGCTTCGGCACCGTGTCGCTTCTGCACTTCACCGACTGCCACGCCCAGCTTTTGCCGGTGCATTTCCGCGAACCGAGCGTCAATCTCGGCATCGGCTCGATGGCGGGCCAGCCGCCGCATCTGGTCGGTGAACGGCTGTTGGGCCATTTCGGCGTGCCGGCGGGTTCGCGTCTGGCGCACGCCTTCACGCATCTCGATTTCGACCGGCTTGCGCGCCAGTACGGCAAGGTCGGCGGCTTCGCGCATCTGGCGACGTTGATCAAGCGCGTGCGCGCCACGCGGCCCGGCGCGCTGCTGCTCGACGGCGGGGATACGTGGCAAGGCTCCGGTACGGCGCTGTGGACCAAGGGCCAGGATATGGTCGACGCGTGCAAGCTGCTCGGCGTCGACGTCATGACGCTGCATTGGGAATGCACCTACGGCGCCGAACGCGTGACCGAAATCGCCGAGAAGGATTTCGCGGGCAAAATCGACGTGGTCGCGCAGAACATCAAGACGGCCGATTTCGGCGACGACGTGTTCAAGCCCTATGTCGTGAAGGACGTCAACGGCACGAAAGTCGCGGTGATCGGGCAAGCCTTCCCCTACACCCCGATCGCCAATCCGCGCTACTTCGTCGAGGATTGGACCTTCGGTATCCGCGAGGAGGAAATGCAGAAGGCCGTGGACGCGGCCCGCGCCGAAGGGGCCCGCGCGGTCGTCGTGCTGTCGCACAACGGCATGGATGTGGATCTCAAGCTCGCCGGCCGGGTGCGCGGGATCGACGCGATCCTGGGCGGCCACACCCATGACGGTGTGCCCCGACCGACGATCGTCGCCAACGCCGGCGGGCGCACGCTCGTGACCAACGCGGGCTCGAACGGCAAGTTCCTGGGCGTTCTCGATTTCGAGATGGGCAGCGGCGGCGTCGCCGATTTCCGCTATCGCCTGTTGCCGGTCTTCGCCGATCTGTTGCCGGCCGACCGCGAGATGGCCGCGGCGATCGAGCGCATCCGCGCGCCGCATTCGGCGAAGCTCGGCGAAAGGCTGGCGATCAGCGAAGGGCTTCTTTACCGACGCGGCAATTTCAACGGTTCTTTCGATCAGCTGATCTGCGATGCGTTGATCGCCGAGCGCGATGCGGAGATCGCGTTCTCGCCGGGTTTCCGATGGGGCACGTCGATCCTGCCGGGCGAAGCGATCACGATGGAGCACGTCCTCGACCAAACGGCGATCACCTATCCCTACGTCACGCTCGCCGAAATGACCGGTGCGCAGATCAAGGAAATCCTCGAAGACGTCGCCGACAACCTGTTCAACCCCGATCCCTACCAGCAGCAAGGCGGCGATATGGTGCGCGTGGGCGGGCTCGCCTACGCATGCGATCCGACGGCGCGGATGGGCGCGCGGATCCAGGACATGCGCCTTGCCGGCCGGCCGATCGAAGCGGGCAAGCGCTACAAGGTCGCGGGCTGGGCGCCGGTGGCGGCCGAGGCGCGTGATGCCGGCGGCGAACCCATCTGGGATCTCGTTTCGCGGCACCTGCGCGCGAAGCGCACGATTGCACCGCCCGCCCTCAACCTGCCGCGCTTGATCGGGATGGACGGCAATCCGGGCCTCGCCCTTTAGGAGATCGCCATGCGCAGACTCGCCTTCGCTTTCGTCCTGGCCCTGTTGGCGTCGCCCGTCGCCGCCCAAGAAGGCACCTTCACGGTCAAACATCTGACGCCCGAGACGGCGCTCAAAGCCGCGCAAGCGGCGCTCGCCGCCTGTCGCGCGGAAGGGGCGCAAACGGCCATCGCCATCGTCGACCGTTCGGGCGTCACGCAAGTGCTGCTGCGCGACCGGTTCGCCGGGCCGCATACGGTGCACGTCGCCGTCGACAAGGCGTGGACGTCGGTTTCGTTCCGGCAGAACACGCTGGATCTGGTCCAGGCGACGCAGACGCCCGACATGTCGGGCGCGCGCCAATTCCCGCGTTTCGTCGCGGTCGGCGGGGGCGTGTTGATCGAAGGCGGGGGATCGATCTTCGGGGCGATCGGCGTGTCGGGCGCGCCGGGCGGCGCGATGGACGACAAATGCGCCAAAGCGGGCCTTGCGGCCATCGCCGACGAACTGAATTTCTGACGGGCCCGTCTCAGCCGCAATAGCGGCGCAGGAATTCCTTGGTGCGTTCGCGCGCCTTGTCGGCCGAGGGCTTGTCGTAGGATCCGCGCATCTCGCAATTGAAGCCGTGGCCGGCGGGATAGACGAACAGATCCGCATCGGGCAGCGCGCGGCCGACCTTTTCGACGTCGGACATCGGGATCGAGGCGTCGGTCTCGCCGAAATGGAACAGCACCGGGCAACGCGCGGTTTCGTTCAGATGCTGGACGACGGCTCCCCCGTAATACGACACGCACGCGTCGAGACCGGTGATGCGCGTGGCCGACAGCCATGCGAGCGTGCCGCCCCAGCAATAGCCGATGACCGCGATCTTCACGCAGCCGGCGCGTTGCAGTGCCAGCGCGCAAGCGGCGATGTCGTTGAGCGCCTTTTCCGCCGGAACCTTGGCGCGCAAATCGCGACCTTTGGCGACGTCGTCCTCGGAATACCCGAGCTCGATGCCGGGCTTTATCCGGTCGAATAACGCGGGGGCGAGGGTCAGATAACCGTCATACCCGTAGGAATCGGCGGTTTTCCGGACATGTTCGTTGAGCCCGAAGATTTCCTGAACGATCACCAGCCCCGCTTTGGGCTTGCCCGGCGGATCGGCCCGCCAGGCCTGAAAACGATGTCCATCAACGGCTTGCAGCTCGATCGGATGACCCATCCGTGACCCCGTGGTTTCCGTCCCGGCGGTTCCGTGACGGAACCGTCCGAGCGCGACTATGGCCGGGGGGGCCCGAGTCGGGCAAGTCCTTGTGAATCCTAGCGGGCCGTCACCGGGCGGCGGCTCGGACCTGCGGCAACCGGGCAGAGGCGACGATCGCCTCGAATGCCGGTTTTCCCGCCGCAAAATAGTGGATTTCGGCGGCATGGAACAAGAGCAGGTAAAGCTGCTTGTCGCGTTCGAAGGCGTAGCCCAGCGCATGGCGGTCGGTTTCGAAGCTACCTTGGTTCCCGGCCCCGAAGCGGAACTCGAAGCGGATTCCCGAATGGCCCGCCACTTCCGCAGGCGCCACCTCCACCAGTTCGAAATCGCTGGCGGCGACGGTTCGCGCCAAGGTCCCTTGGACGAATGCGACGATATCGGTCGGGCTGCTGCCCGCGCGGTAGCGGGGATATTCGCGCAGCGCGTTCTCCGGCAAATTGACCAAGGCTTTGCCTTCTTCGATGCCGGGCGCGAGATGGACCGTATCGAGCAATGGTCCGTTCCTGGTCCACGTCTCGGGCCAAATATTGGATGCGCCGTCGACCTGACGGTTCCATGTCGAATCCAGCGTCACGTCGAGTTTGCCTTGGATCGCATGGGCACCCGGCCCGACGGAGGCGTAAAAGGCGCACCCCGCGAGCGACAGCGCGACGGCGGCGACGAGGACGAAGGAACGAAAGCGGTGAGGGGTCATGGCATCAACTCGTGAGGGTGCGTCGGATGATTTCGCGATCGGGGGCGCTCGGCGCGCGGCGCAGATAATCGTTGAGGAGCTCGCGGGCCTCGGATTCGCGGCCCATTTTTCTGCGCAAAAGGCCGAGCGAACGCCACGCGACGGCGGGCGTTTCGGCGGCGCCGAGCGCCGCTTCGAGAGTTGCGTCCGCCGTCTTTTCGTCCTCGCCGCCGGCGCGCAAGCGCAACGCTTCGCCCTTCGCGTACAGAGCCAATCCGTCCTTCGCATCGACCGAGATCCATCGGTCGGCGATGAGCACCGTCGCGCCATGCGCACCCGTGCGGATTTGATCCTCGAAAAGCATCTCGCGGATGTCCGATATGCCCTCGCGATAGGCCGCCGAACGCGGATCTCCGGCGGGCATCTCCGCCGCCCGCGCGCGCAACGTCGCCTCCCGCTCTCCGGGATCGGGATGCGACGCATCGATGATGCTCCGGTAGCGCGGAAGCCCGCGCGCTTCGGACTCGGCGCGCAAGTTCTCCCAATTGCGGGCGGCTTCGATGGGCGCCAATCCCCGCGTGCTGAGCATGCGGATGCCAATCTCGTCCGCCTCGCGCTCGTGGTCGCGGCTGTAGTTGAAGTAGCTGGCCGTCAGGATGAGGTTGGTCAGGTCGGTGGCCTGGGCCACGCCCAACCCCGCGAAAATGAAGGCCAGGAACTGTTGGATATCGGCGGCTTGCCGGCGCATCCCGTCGCGCTCTTGCCCGTGCGCCCGGATGTAATGGCCGATTTCATGGCCGAGAACCGCCGCCAGTTGCGCCTCGTTCGTGCAGCGCAATAGCAGCCCGGTCCATATGTTCATCATCCCGTTCGACGCCTGGGAGGCGTTGAAATCGGGCACGCGTATGACGTAGGGCCGAATATCGCCGGCGTACTCGTCAGCCATGCCCTTGACGACGCGGGCAATGTAGGCGTTGAGGCGCCCGTCGCGCACGAGGAACCGCGAGACGCGCAACCGGCGTTCCATTTGGTCGAACATCGCCCGCAGGCCGTCGTCGGCCGAGGCCGAACTCGCCGTCCGCACGCCGGGTGCAACGCGCGGACCCAGATCGATGCTGCCGTCGATCCCTGTCAGCGGCCGGCCGGTTTGGTCGGCGGGCATGCAGGCCATCAAGCCCGTCGCGCAGAAGGCGCACCCGCCGGACAGAAATCCGCGCCGGCCGACCGTCACTGCGGCATGCCTTCCAGCAGGGCCGCGATCGTCTCTTTCGCCGGTTCGGCCGTGCGCAGATCGCCGGCCCCGCGCAGCAAACGGTTGAACCAAACGACGTCGCCGGTGTTTAGATCCACCATCGAAGCGAAACCGATCTGCATTCCGCCGTGCAACGCCACGCCGAACACGGCGGCCGCGACCACCTGCGCCGCCACGCGCGCCCCGCTCGAATAGGAGTCGCGGACATGCACCAAAACCACGTAGTCGGCCGCGTCCGCCGGCGCCAAACCCCGGATCGCGGGCCCCATGGTCCACTCGAACTTGCCTTTCTTGGTCGGCAGGGATTCGGGGCCGTCGTATTGGTGGGCCCTGATCGACTGTCCGACGGCCGCGTGCAGACGCATCAGCTTGGCGGTCTGGGCGTCGTCCACCACCCCGTCGTGGAACGCGACCGCGATCTTGCGTTCCTCGAAGAACCCGCGCAGCGCGGCATTCATGTTCGCGCGCGCGGCCACGGTCCAATCCTGCCGGGGCGTCGGCGCGCCGCCGAACGACAGTTCGAAAAGCTCGGCGTCGACCGGCAAGACCAGGATCCGGGCGTCGCGCTCGGCCGGCCGCGTCAAGGTTTCCTGCAGACGGTGATGGTTCTGCACGCACGCCGCGAGCGAAACCGCGAGCATGACGACGCAAATCGCCTTCGCGCGTTTGTATAAATTCACGACAGCATTCCCCGCCCCGATAATCTTGAGGTTGTAGGATGCTGCGTATCCCAGCCGCCTGTCAAGCGGCCGGCCCGCGTCACACGTTGAATCGGAACAGGAAGACGTCGCCGTCCTTGACCGGGTAATCGCGCCCTTCGGTGCGGGCCTTGCCCGCTTCCTTGGCGGCCGCTTCGCCGCCCAGGGCCACGAAATCGTCGAAGCCGATCGTCTCGGCGGCGATGAAGCCGCGCTCGAAATCCGAATGGATGACGCCGGCGGCCTCGGGGGCTTTGGCGCCTTTGCGCACCGTCCACGCGCGCGCTTCCTTCGGCCCGGCGGTGAAGAACGTCTGCAGGCCCAGCAAGCCGTAGCCCGCGCGGATCACGCGCGCGAGGCCGGTCTCCGACAGGCCGAGGGAGGCGAGGAATTCCTTGCGCTCGGCGTCGGTGGCGAGTTGGGCGATCTCCGCTTCGATGGCCGCCGAGATCACCACGCTCGTGGCGCCTTGCTTGGCCGCCATCGCGGCCACTTTGGCGGACAGCGAATTGCCCTTGTCGGCCGAGCCTTCCTCGACGTTGCAGACGTAGAGCACCGGCTTGGCGGTGATGAGCTGGAGCTGGCGCCACGCGTCGGCCTGTTCGGCCGGTACGGCGATCGTGCGCGCGGGCCGGCCCTCGCGCAGCGCGGCCAGGGCGGGCTCGATCAGGTCGACCTGGGCTTTGGCTTCCTTGTCGCCGGTCTTGGCTTTCTTCTGGAGATTGGGCAGCCGCTTTTCCAGGCTGTCCATGTCCGAGAGCATGAGCTCGGTCTCCACCGTCTCGGCGTCGCGGATCGGATCGATCGAGCCCTCGACATGGGTGATGTCCCCGCCTTCGAAGCAGCGCAGCACGTGCGCGATCGCATCGACCTCGCGGATATGGCCGAGGAATTGGTTGCCCAGACCTTCGCCCTTCGAAGCGCCGCGCACGAGCCCGGCGATATCGACGAATTCGAGTTGGGTGGGCACCGTCTTCGCCGACTTGGCGAGTTCGGCGAGCTTGTCCAAGCGCGGGTCGGGCACGGGTACGCGGCCGACATTGGGTTCGATCGTGCAGAACGGATAGTTCGCGGCCGCGGCCGCCGCCGTGGCGGTCAGCGCGTTGAACAAGGTCGACTTGCCGACGTTCGGCAGGCCCACGATCCCGCAGCGGAAACCCATAGCGCTCGTCCTCTATTTCGTTGGAGCCGGGTTCATCGCGAGCCCGACCTTGTTCATGAATTGCGCGGCTTTACCGGCGATCAGGAGTCCGAGATCGGCGGCGATCGCGGCCGTCATGTCCCCGACCCACGCGGCTTCGCCTTTGCCGAAATCGTGCAGCACGTAATCCGCGACGCGGTCCTTGTCGCCCGGATGGCCGATGCCCAGACGCACGCGCACGTAATCTTTCGTGCCCAGATGCGCGTCGATCGATTTGAGCCCGTTATGCCCCCCATGTCCGCCACCCGTCTTCACACGCAGCTTGGCGGGCGGCAGGTCGAGTTCGTCGTGAATCACGATCGTATCGGCCGCGGCGATCTTCAAAAACCGCGCGGCTTCGCCCACCGACTGGCCCGACAGGTTCATGTAGGTGAGCGGCTTGAGCGCCACCACCTTCATGCCGTCGACGAAGCCGTCGGCGGTCTCGCCGTGGAAGCGGCGCTTCCATGGTCCGAAGCGGTGCTTGGCCGCGATCGCGTCGAGCGCGAGGAAACCGATGTTGTGGCGGTTCGCCGCGTATTCGGGGCCCGGGTTGCCGAGCCCGACGAGGAGCTTCATGGCCCGGACCCCGATACGCGTTCGAACGAAACCGCGCCGCGCCTTACTTCTTGGCGGCGGGCTTGGCGGCGGCGGGCGCCGCGGCCTTGGCGTCGCCGGCCTTCGCACCGGCGGCCGGTGCAGCGGCCTTGGCGTCGCCCGCGGCGGCGGGTGCGGCACCTTCGGCGGCGGCGGCGGTCGGGGCCGCTTCGGCTTCCTTCTGCACCGACGGCGCGCGGATCGCGACGATGGTGAAGTTGCGCGCGATCGTGGGCTTCACGCCCTCGGGCAACTTGATCGCTTCGATGTGCACCGAATCGCCGATGTCGAGCCCGGCCAGATCGATGACGATCTTGGCGGGGATCTTGTCGGGATGCGACCACACTTCGATCACGTGGCGAACGAGGTTGACGACGCCGCCGCGCTTGACGCCCGGCGACTTGTCGGCGTTCTCGATCTTGACCGGCACTTCGACGCGCACGCGGCTCGCGGCGCCGACGCGCTGGAAGTCGACGTGCTCGGGGCGGTCGTTGACCGGATGGAACTGGACGTCGCGCGGCAGCACGCGATGCACTTTGCCGCCGACCTCGAGGTCGTAAAGCCGGGTGAAGAACCCGGATTTCGACGCTTCGCGCATCACGTCGCGCGGGTCGAGCGAAACGAGGGTGGGGGCGGCCTTTTCGCCGTAGATCACGGCGGGCACGCGGCCCGCGCGACGGACGGCACGGGCGGCCCCTTTTCCAGCCCCTTCCCGCGGCTCGGCCGCGAGTTTGTTCACGGAGGTCATTTGTCTTTCCTTCTTTCTCTCTCGGTTGGCCGGCGCCGGGCCTCCAGGGTTGCCCTTCAAGCGCCGGGATGTGCGGTCCGTCAGTCGAAAAGACTGGAGACCGAACGCTCCTCGTTGATCCGCCGCATGGCCTCGGCCAGCAGCGGTGCGATTTGAATCTGGCGGATGTTCTTGGCCGCCTTCATGGCTTCGGTCGCAAGGATCGAATCGCTGACGACCAATTCCTTCAGCGGCGAAGCGGCCACGCGCTGCACGGCCCCGCCCGACAAGACGCCGTGCACGACATAGGCCCAGACTTCCGCGGCACCTTCCTCCATCAACGCCACGGCCGCGTTGCACAGCGTGCCGGCGGAATCGACGATGTCGTCGATCAGGATGCAGGTGCGGCCCTTCACGTCGCCGATGATGTTCATCACCTCCGACACGCCCGCGCGTTCGCGGCGCTTGTCGATGATGGCGAGATCGGCCTCCAGGCGCTTGGCCACCGCCCGCGCGCGCACGACGCCGCCGACGTCCGGGCTGACCATGACCAGGTCCTTGCCGTGGAAGCGTTCGCGGATGTCCTTCGTGAAGGTCGGGGCCGAGAAAAGATTGTCCAAGGGAATGTCGAAGAAGCCCTGGATCTGCCCCGCGTGCAGGTCGAGCGTCACGACGCGGTTCGCACCCGCTTCGGTGATCAGGTTGGCGACCAGCTTGGCCGAAATCGGCGTGCGCGGGCCGGACTTCCGATCCTGGCGCGCGTAGCCGTAATACGGCATCACCGCAGTGATGCGCCGGGCCGAGCCGCGACGCAACGCGTCGATGGCGACCAGCAGCTCCATCAGATTGTCGTTCGCGGGATAGCTCGTCGATTGCAGGACGAACACGTCCTCGCCGCGCACGTTCTCGAGAATCTCGACGAACACCTCCTGATCGGCGAACCGGCGCACATTGGCGTGCGTCAGTTGCAGATCGAGGCACTTGGCCACCTGCTCGGCGAGCGGGCGGTTGGAGTTGCCGGCGAGGAGTTTCATGGCGGCTAAGGCTCTGAAACCTTTGAGAAATAACGATAAGCCCGTGACCCCCGAGACACACCCCCGGGATCACGGGCGGGCGGAAAATAACAGCGCGACCCCGGGATGTCCACAAAAGGGATTCGTAAGTATTTCCTGGGCTTAGCCTGCCAGTTCACGGCCCCGGTCGCGGGCGGCGCGGACCGCTTTTTCAAGCAAAGGCGCCAAGCCATCTTCCGCCATCAGCACGTCGAGGGCGGCTTGGGTTGTGCCTTTGGGCGATGTGACGTTTTTGCGCAGTTGTTCGGCGCTCTCGGGCGAGCGATGCAGAAGCTCGCCTGCCCCCGCCACGGTCGCGCGCGCAAGCCGCATCGCCAACTCGGCCGGCAGCCCCGCCTTCACGCCGGCGGCGGCCAGCGTCTCGGCGAGCAGAAACACATAAGCCGGCCCCGAACCCGATACGGCCGTCACCGCATCGATCAGATCTTCATCCGCGACCCAACCGACTTCGCCCACGGCGGCCATCAGCTTGGTCGCAAGGTCGCGGTGCGCGGGCGTCGCGCGGGCATTGGCCACGCAAATGGAAATCCCGCGCCCGATCGCGGCGGGCGTGTTGGGCATCGCGCGGATTGCGGCGACGGCGCCAAGATGGGATTCGAGAAAGGCGAGTTTGCGGCCCGCGGCGATCGACAGCATGAGCGCATTCGCCGCCAGCGTGCGATAGGGCGGCAGGGCTTCGCCCATCGTTTGCGGTTTGGTCGCCACGACGATCGCATCGGGCGCGAATGCGGCCGGAATATCCGCCGCGCGCTTCACGCACGCGACGCCCGCGAGACCGCGGAACTCGGCGTCGCCATCGCCGGGTTCGACCGTCACGAACGGCCCCAGCGAGGGATCGGCGCGCCAGCCATGCAGCAGCGCGCCGCCCATTTTGCCGCAACCGATCAACAGAATTCGCGTACCCATCGGCCGTCTCCCGCCCGCCCGCGTTTTCGAGGGCGGCAGGCCTATCAGGCTTCGCCCATCGGGTCGAGACAGGCGGCCGCGACCGCTTCGCCGGGGTCCTTGCCGCCCCAAACGACGTATTGGAACGCCGGGTAGAAACGTTCGCACTCGGTCAGCGCCACGTCGACGAGGTCTTCGATCTGCTCGACCGTCGCCCCGCGCGCGCCGCGCAACGGCACGGCGTGCCGGAAGGTCGGCAGACCGTCGTCGCCCGACAAGTCGAAATGACCGAGCCACAAACGCTCGTTGGCAAGGGCGAGAAGTTCGGCCACGACGCCCCGGCGGTGCTTGGGCAGTTTGAGATCGAGCGCGCAGGAGAAATGCAGCGCACTCATATCTTCGTTCCACGCGAAATAGATGCGGTAGTCGCACCAGCGCCCAGGAACTTGCGCGACCAGCTCCTCTTCGGCCGCACGGTCGAAGGGCCACTCGTTCGCGGTGACGATTTCTTCGATGATATCCAGAGGGTTAGAGGCGGATTCGGAAGTCTGTACCGAGACGTCGGCCATGCCCTGAAGACTCCCCGTCGGGATCAACCCTTGGGTCTTGGCCAGACATCCGATCCCGATGGTGAGGACGGTGCGACTCGACACAAGACCACTAGGGTTAGCGTGCCAAACGAGAGTCAAGGGATCAAGCACTTTACCCGACCCACCCACAAGATTTTGGGATGCGAAGGGTCCTGGACCGGATTTATCCCCAATTTATGGGGTCACTGGCCGCCGCTCGTGGTTCTCAAGTTCTTGAGTTCGGCTTCCATCGCCGCAAGCCGTTCGGCGAGCCGCTCGTTTTCGAGCCGCGCGTTGGCGGCCATCTCTTTGATCGCTTCGAATTCCTCCCGTGCGACGAGGTTCTGGGTCTGCAGCCACCGTTCGAGCACAAGGCGCGCTTGCGCTTCGACTTCCTGACGGATGGCGCCGAAAGCCGACAAGGCGCCGGTCGCAGCGCGGGACAGATCGTCGAGGATTTTATTGTCGCTTTGCATGGCCGGAACTATGCGCGGGGGCGGGGCGGGTTGCAACGGTCACGCGGGCGCGCCTATAAGCGCCGCATGATCGTGGTCACCGGCGGCGCCGGTTTCATCGGTTCGAATCTGCTCGCGGGCCTCGAAGCGCACGGCGCGCGCGAATTGGTGTGCGTCGATTGGTTCGGGTCGGGCGACAAATGGAAGAACGTCGCCAAGCGCGCGCTCGCCGACGTGCTGCCGCCCGAGGATTTGCCGGCCTTCCTCGCCGCGCGCAAAGGCCGGATCGAAACCGTGTTCCACATGGGCGCCAACTCGGCGACCACGGAAACCGACGTCGATTCGATCGTCCGCACCAACATTCGCGCGACGCTGGATTTGTGGGATTGGTGCGCGGCCAACGGGGCCGCCTTCGTCTACGCGTCGTCCGCGGCGACCTACGGCGACGGCACGCTTGGCTTCGACGACGATCCGTCGCCCGAAGCGCTCGCCAAGCTTCGGCCGCTCAATCCCTACGGCTGGTCCAAGCATTTGGTCGACCGGCGTTTCGCGGCGGCGGCGCGCGATCCCAAAACCCCGCGCCCGCGCCAGCATGTGGGGCTGAAGTTCTTCAACGTCTACGGCCCCAACGAAGCGCACAAGGGGCCGATGCGTTCGGTCGTGCATCAGGTCCATCCGGTGGCCGCGCGCGGCGAAGCGTTCCCGCTTTTCCGCTCGCACCGGCCCGACGTGCCCGACGGCGGCCAAACCCGCGATTTCGTCTGGGTCGGCGATGTCGTGGACGTGATGCTGTGGCTGCGCGACCATCCGAAGGTGTCGGGCCTGTTCAATCTGGGCTCGGGCAAAGGGCGTTCGTTCCTCGATCTCGCGACGGCCGTCTATGCCGCGCTCGGCAAGAACGCCGCGATCGCCTGGCGCGACACGCCCGAGGCCATCCGCGACAAATACCAGTACTTCACCGAAGCGAAGATGGACCGCTTGCGCGCGGCCGGGTACGCCCGGTCCTTCACGCCGCTCGAGGAAGGCGTGCGCAAATACGTCCTCGACCATCTCGTCAAAGACGACCCGTACGTCTGATGGCGCTCGCTTTTCCCGCCATCGATCCCATCGCGATCGAGATCGGTCCGTTCGCCATCCGTTGGTACGCGCTCGCGTACATCGCCGGCATTCTGGGCGGTTGGAGCTACGCGAGCGCCCTCAACGCCGGCGCGTGGCGGATACTCGACAAGGAAAAACTCGACGATTTCGTCGTCTGGGTGACGATGGGCGTGATCCTGGGCGGCCGGCTCGGCTACGTGCTGTTCTACAAGCCCGGCTATTATCTCGGCGAACCGCTCGAAGCGCTCATGTTGTGGCGCGGCGGGATGAGTTTCCACGGCGGTGCGGCGGGCGTGATCGTGGCCATCGCGGCGTTCGCGCGCAAGGAAGGCGTGTCGCTGTTCCGCTTGGGCGATCTGGTCGTGCAGGTCGTGCCCATCGGGCTGTTCTTCGGGCGGCTCGCGAATTTCGTGAACGGCGAATTGTTCGGCCGCGCGTCGGACGTGCCGTGGGCGATGGTTTTTCCCTATGGCGGGCCAGAGCCGCGGCACCCCAGCCAGCTCTACCAAGCCTCGCTCGAAGGGATTTGCCTGTTCGCGGCCCTTGCCGTCATCGCGCGCACCCGCGTCGCGCGCGAGCGACCCGGCTTCGTATCGGGCGCGTTCCTGGCGGGCTATGGATTGGCGCGCGTGCTGGGCGAATTGTTCCGCGAGCCCGACGCGCATCTGGGCTTCCTGTTCGGGCCGCTGACCATGGGCATGCTGCTGTCGCTGCCGATGCTGGCGGCGGGCGCGTGGCTGATGGCGCGCAAGCCGGCGTGAGCGACTTCGCCGAGCGGTTGCGCGCGCGCTGCCCGATGACGGTGCGCGACTTCATGGCCGCTTGCCTCGCCGACCCTGCGCACGGCTACTACACCAAGGGCGCGCGCGTGGGGCGTGCGGGCGATTTCGTGACGGCGCCCGAGATTTCGCAAATCTTCGGTGAAATCCTGGGCCTGTTCCTCGCCCAGGCCTGGATCGACCAAGGCCGGCCCGCCGACGCGATCCTCGCCGAACTCGGCCCCGGCCGGGGCACGTTGATGGCCGACGCCGCGCGTGCGATCGAACGCGCGGTCGCGTTCCGCCCGCCCCTCCATCTCGTCGAGATCAACGAGACCTTGCGCACCGAGCAGGCGGCGAAGCTGTCGGGGCGGGGGCCGGTTTGGCATGCGGATGCCGATGCGCTGCCCGATGCGCCGTTGTTCCTGCTCGCCAACGAATTCTTCGATGCGCTGCCGGTGCGCCAGTTCCGCCGCATGGGGGCCGCGTGGCGCGAACGCGTGGTCACGCCGGATTTCGAGTTCGCCGACGGCCCCGAAGTGCCCGCGCCGGTCGCCCACGAGGTGCCCGACGGCGCGATCGTCGAAACCTGCCCCGACGCGGCGGCGATCGTCCGGATGCTGGGCGAACGCATCGCGCGGCGCGGCGGGGCGGCGTTGATCGCCGACTACGGCGCGCCGGTCTCCGGGTGGGGCGACACGTTGCAGGCCGTTCGCGCGCATGCGCGTGTTTCCGTCTTCGACCGGCCCGGAGAAACCGATTTGACCGCGCATGTCGATTTTGCGGCGCTGGCCGATGCCGCGCGGGCGGGCGGGGCGGCGGCGCATGGGGCGTGCGCGCAAGGCGATTTCCTGCGCCGGGCGGGTGCGCACGCGCGCGCCGCGGCGCTGATCGCGGCCAATCCCGGCCGGCGCGCGGAGGTTGAACGCGCCCTCGCGCGCTTGATTGCACCGGCCGAAATGGGCAGGGTGTTCCGCGTTTTGGCGGTGCTGCCGCACGGTGCGGTCCCGCCGGTTCCGATGGACGGATATTGACCCGCATGGCGCCGATCACCCTCGGGGCGTTCAACGACGTCGAGTTCGTGCGTCACGCCTTCTTCACGCGCCAAGGCGGGGTCAGCGTCGGCATCTTCGCGTCGTTGAACTGCGGTTTGGGGTCGGGCGACGCGCCCGAAGCCGTGCGCGAAAACCGCGCGCGCGCGGCCGCCGCCCTCGACCTCGACGCAGCCGCGCTGACCACGCTTTACCAAGTCCACGGCAAAACGGTCGTGACGCTCGACGGCCCGCTGCCGATCGAGGCCCGGCCGCAGGCCGATGCGCTCGTGACGCGTACGCCGGGGGTGGCGCTGGGCGTGCTCGCGGCCGATTGCGCGCCCGTGCTGTTCTGCGACCCGAAGGCGCGCGTGATCGGTGCGGCGCACGCGGGCTGGAAAGGGGCGTTGGGCGGGGTTCTGGAAGCCACGCTCGACGCCATGGAAGCTTTGGGCGCTTCGCGCGCGGCCACACTGGCCGGCATCGGACCGTGCATCGCCCAGCGCAGCTATGAAGTCGGCCCCGAATTCCCCTTGCCGTTCCTGGCCGAGGACGAGGCGCATGCGCGGTTTTTCGCGCCGTCGCGCAATCCAGGACGGCATATGTTCGATTTGCGCGGCTTCGCGGGCGAACGCCTGCGGCGCGCGGGCTGCGGGGAGATCCATTCCCTGCCCAACGATACCTGCGCGGAGTCCGACCGCTTCTTTTCCTACCGGCGCGCCTGCTTGCGCGGCGAGAAGGATTACGGACGCGGCCTTTCGGCGATCGCGCTCGCCCGATGATCCGCGCGCTCGCGCTTCTGCTGACATTGGCGCTCGGCGCGTGTGGCCCCATCCCGCGCCCCTTCCAGCCGGAGGACAAGGGGGCTGCCGCCAATCCGCTGCTTCGCTTGCCCGATCGCGGCGGCGTCGTCGTGCCGCCGGTGGCCGGGTTACCCGAGGCCGCCGGCCGCGCCTTCGCCGAGGCGGTGGCCGAGGCGCTGCGCGCGCACGATATCCCGGCCAACACGCGCGTGGGCAATCGCGACAGTCTGATCTTGGATCTGCGCGCCGCGGCCGAGCCCGGCGGCCGCGTGGGCGTCGAGAGCAATCTCGTCGATCCGCAAGGGGCGGCATTGGTCGAAGGCCGGCATGTCGACGTCGTCCCGCGCGCGCCCGATGCGCCGGCGGAATGGGCAGGACTCGCCAAACAGGTCGCCGAGGCCATCGCCAACGCGATCAAGCCCGACGCGCTCGCTCAGCGCGATCGTTTGCCGGTGCGCATCGCCGCCCCCCAGGGCGCGCCGGGCGACGGCGGGCTAGCGCTGATGCGCGCGCTCGCGTTCCATCTCGAACGTGCGGGCGTGAAGCTGACCGACGATCCGCGCGCGCCCGCGCTGGCGGTGGAGGGCGAGGTCGCGATCGGACCCGCACCGGCGATTCAAGGGGCGGAAGCGCGGCGCGTGGCGGTGCGTTGGCGCGTGACCGATCCCGAGGGCGAGGAACTGGGCCGGATCGATCTTGCCAACGCCGTGCCCGCGCGCGCGGTCGACCGGCAATGGGCCGAATTGTCGTTCGAGATCGCCGCGGCGACCGCCGAGGCGGTCCGCGAACTGGTCGAACGCTTCCGCGCCGCCGCCGCGCGTTGACTTCGCACCGCCACGCGCCCACTTAATTGCGAGACGACGTCCGGAGGAAACCGATGGCCGCCAAGCGCAAATCCGCTCCCGCCCCCGAACCGTCGGCCGTTTCGCCGGCGGACGCCGCGCTCGACGCCGCCTTGCGCCTCGCCGCGACGCGCAAATGGTCGGACCTGACGATGCCCGATATCGCCGCCGAGGCGGGCTTGACCCTCGGCGAAATGCTGCGCGCGACCCCGTCGAAGGCGGCTTTGCTGGCCGCGTTCGGCCGGCGGGTGGACGGCGCCATGCTCGCCCGGCCCGCCGACGCGGACGGCACGGTCAAGGACAAGCTGTTCGATCTGATGATGCGGCGCTTCGACGCGCTGGGCCCCCATAAGGCGGCGGTGAAAAACATCCTCGCCGATTTGCCGCGCGATCCGGGGGCCGCCCTCTGCGCGCTGCCGGGTTTCCTGCGCGCCATGCGCTGGACGGCCGAGGCCGCCGGGATCAAGACCACCGGCCTGCTCGCACCGTTGAAGATCAACGCCCTGGCGATGGCGTATCTGATTACCTTGCGTGTCTGGCTGCAGGACGAGAGTGCAGATGCAGCAAAGACGATGGCAAGCTTGGACAAGACGTTGGATCGCTTGTCAGCGCTAGCATCGAGTTTTCCTGGCTTTCCGCGTTCTCGGCAAGCTTCCGAGAGCGCTTAAGAAATTTTGCTGCAACGCAACAATTGCGCTTGACTTGAGGCGTTTCGCTTACCAGAATGCCTCACGTATGGGCAGCGCCCATCGGGCTCCCGGGTTTTCGCTCGGCGCCACTTCCGAAACGCCAAACAGCGGAAACCCAAAATGAAAGGGACACAGAAAATGCCGTTCGGGGAATTCGATTTCGCCAAGATGTTCGACATGCCCAAGCAAATGGGCGATTTCAAATTCGCGCCGGTCGATATGGAAGGCCTCGTGGCCGCCCAGCGCAAGAACGTCGAAGCGCTCGCCCAGGCCAACCAATTGGCCGTCGAGAGCATGCAGGCGATCGCCCGTCGTCAGTCGGAAATCTTCCGCTCGATGATGGAAGAAGCCTCGACCGCCATGCGCGAAGTGATGGCCGCGGGCTCGCCCGAGGAAAAGGCCGCAAAGCAGACCGAGATCGCCAAGGAAGCGTTCCAGCGCGCGATCACCAACATGCGCGAACTGGCCGAACTGGTCGCCAAGTCGCAGAACGAGGCGCTGGAAGTCGTCCAGAAGCGCGTCGCGGACTCGCTCGACGAAGTGAAGTCGCTGATCGCGAAAAAGAAGTAACTCGTCCCGCGCCTTCGGCGTTGACGCGTTCGGCCCCGGCGGTTAATTCCGCCGGGGTTTTTCTTTGCGCGGAGCTTCGCTCATGTCCGGCCCCATCTCGTATGCCGATTTCGAACGCGTGGATATTCGCGTGGGCACGATCGTGGAGGCCGCGCCGTTCCCCGAGGCGCGCAAGCCCGCGATCAAGCTCAAGATCGATTTCGGACCGGGCCTCGGGATCAAGAAATCCTCGGCGCAGATCACCGTACATTACACGCCCGAGGCGTTGATCGGCCGCCAAGTCGCCGCGGTGGTGAATTTTCCGCCGCGCCAGATCGGCCCGTTCATGAGCGAGGTGCTGACGCTGGGCTTTCCCGACGCGGATGGGGCGGTCGTGCTGATCGGCCCGACCTTGCCCGTGCCCGATGGCGGCAAGCTGTTCTGAGCTATAATCGTTCCATGACGATTTCCCGGCGCGCGATGATTCTGGCGGGCGGCGGGCTGGTCCTGGCCGGACCGGCACCCGCCCAGACCCCGGCGTTTCGCGGCAATCTCGGGCCTTTCGTGCCCCAGCGCCCGCCCGCACCCGCGCCGATGGTGTCGTTTCGCGACGCCGCAGGAAAGGATCTGACGCTCGCGGATTTCGCCGGGCGCGCGTTGGTCTTGAATTTTTGGGCGACGTGGTGCGCGCCGTGCGTCGAGGAAATGCCCGCGCTGGACCGACTGCACGCCGCGCTCGCCGCCGAGGCGATCGAGGTTGCGGCGATTTCGGTCGATCGCGGCGGGTTGCGCCAAGTGGCGCCGTTCTTCGAGACCCATGGCCTCAAGAACCTGCCGGTCTATCTCGACCCCTCCGGCGCCTCCATGCGCGCCTTCGCGGTGCGCGGCCTGCCCACGACGATCGTCATCGACCGCCAGGGCCGCGATGCGGGTCGCTTGGAAGGTGCCGCGCATTGGGATTCGGAGGACGCCAAGCGCCTGCTGCGCGCTTTGGCGGGGCCGATGGCCGGCCGCACCCGGACCTGATCGGAAAACGCGGACCCGAAATGGAAACGGGCGCCCGTGCGCTCGGCACGGACGCCCGTCGAAACCCTCGAACGCGAAGCCGCGGCTTACTTCTTCGCGGCCTTTTCCTTCTTCTCGGCGGCAGGCTTCTCGGCGGCAAGCTTTTCGGCGGCGGGCTTCTCGGCCGCCGGCTTCGCCGCCTTGGCGGGCGCGTCGCCCGCGGGCTTGGCCTTGATGGCGCCGATCGCCGCGAAGCGCTTGTTGAACTTCGCGACCTGGCCGCCTTGGTCGATCATGCGCTGCTGGCCGGTCCATGCGGGGTGCGTCTTCGGATCGATGTCCAGACGCAGCGTCTCGCCGGGCTTGCCGTAGGTCGAGCGCGTCTTGAACGTCGAGCCATCGGTCATGATGACGTTGATTTCGTGGTAGTCGGGGTGAACGCCGGGCTTCATGGCCAGCTCCAAGATGAAGGCAGGGGAAAGGACGCCCGCAACGCGCGCGCACCCCTTCGCGAGGCGCGGGTTATAGTGGAAAGGCGCAGGCCGTGCAAGCCGAGGCTCGACGCGCCCCGGGTGCCATGCTAAATCCCCGGCCCGAAACGAATTTCCGGATTCCGACGATGGATTCGAGCGCCTTCGAAACCGCCGCCGACGCGCTGCTGGCCGTCCTCTTGGCCAAGATCGAAGCGGCGTTGGACGGCACCGATGCCGACGTCGAATTGCGCGGCGGGATTCTGACCGTCGAATTCGAGGACGGCCGCCAATTCGTGGTCAACAAGCATTCGCCCACGCGACAGATTTGGACCGCCTCGCCCATCGGCGGTGCCGCGCATTACGCATGGGACGCCGATGCGCGCGTTTGGCGCTCGACCCGCTCCGACGTCGTTCTCGAAAGCGCCTTGGCCGCCGATCTCGCCGTCGCGGCCGGGCGGCCGGTCCCACTTTAGGGCCATGGCGCCGCCGCCGTCCCCCTCGGATCGGCCGTCCTCGCGCGACTTGCGGGTCTTGCGCCGCCTTTTTGCGCTGATCGCGCCCTATCGCGCGCGCGTGGCGCTTGCGGCCGTCTCGCTGACGCTGGCCGCCGGCGCGGTGCTGGGCCTCGGGTCGGCGCTGCGCTGGCTGGTCGATGCGGGCTTCGCCGCGGGCAACGCCCATTTGCTCGACCGCGCGCTGCTCGGCTTATGCGGTTTCGTCGTGCTGCTTGCCGGCGCCACCTACGCGCGCTCCTACCTCGTCACGTGGCTCGGCGAACGCGTCGCGGCCGATCTGCGCCGGCTGGTGTTCGAGCGCGCGCTCGCCTTGTCGCCCGCCTTCTACGAACTCACGCGGACGGGCGAAGTCGTCTCGCGCCTGACGGCCGACACCGCGACCGTGCAGACCATCGTGGGCTCCTCCGCCTCGATGGCGTTGCGCAACGTGCTGCTGTTCGCGGGCGGGCTCGCCATGATGGCGATCGCCAGCCCCAAGCTGACGGCCATGGCGTTGCTTGTGCTGCCGTTCATCGTCGTGCCGCTGGTGGCGTTCGGGCGGCGCGTGCGCAAGCTCAGCCGCGAAAGCCAGGACCGGTTGGGCGACGTCGGCGCCGACATCGAGGAGTCGCTCGCCGCGATCCGCACCGTGCAGGCCTTCGGCCGCGAATCGGCCGACGCCGCGCGTTTCGGCGCGCGCGTCGAGGGCGCCTTCGAAGCCAACGTGCGCCGCGCGCGCGCGCGCTCGGCGTTGATCGCGCTCGTGATGCTGCTGGTGTTCGGCGCGGTCGGCTTCGTGCTGTGGGTCGGCGGACGCGACGCGATCGCCGGCGAAATCACGGCCGGCCAGCTTTCCGCCTTCGTGTTCTACGCGGTCGTCGTCGCCGCCTCGGTCGGCGCGATCAGCGAATTCGCCGCCGACCTGCAACGCGCCGCGGGCGCTTGCGAGCGGCTGTTCGAACTCGCCGACGAGATCCCGCAGATCGCCGCCCCCGCCATCCCGCGCGCGTTGCCCGCGCGCGCCGAAGGTCGCGTGGCGTTCGAAAGCGTGCGCTTCGCCTATCCGTCCGCCCCCGATCGCGCGGTGATCGACGGGCTCGATTTTTCGGTCGAACCGGGACGCACCGTGGCGATCGTCGGCCCGTCCGGGGCGGGCAAGACGACCGTCTTCCAATTGTTGCTGCGCTTTTACGATCCGCAAGGCGGGGCGATCCGGCTCGACGGCGTGAAGCTCGACGAGGCCGATCCGGCCGCCGTGCGCGCGCGCATCGGCCTTGTCGCGCAGGAGCCGACGATCTTCGCCGCCGACGTGATGGAGAACATCCGCTACGGCCGCGCGGACGCCGACGATGCGGCCGTGATGGCCGCGGCGCGCGCCGCGCATGTCGACGAATTCGCCGAACGCCTGCCGCAAGGGTGGAACACCCATCTGGGCGAACGCGGCGTGCGTCTGTCGGGCGGCCAGCGCCAGCGCATCGCCATCGCGCGCGCGCTGGTGCGCGATCCGGCGCTGCTGCTTCTCGACGAGGCGACCAGCGCCTTGGACGCGGAAAGCGAACGCCACGTGCAAGCGGCGCTGGAAACGGCCGGCAAAGGCCGGACCGTGCTGGTCATCGCCCATCGATTGGCGACGGTCGCGCGCGCGGACCGGCTGCTCGTGCTCGACAAGGGCCGGTTGGTCGCCAGCGGAACCCATGCCACACTGATGGACGAAGGCGGGCTTTACGCGCGCCTCGCCGCCCTCCAATTCCAGGCGCCCGACAGCCGAGGACGACGCGCATGAAGACGAAATTCGCCGCCGCCATCGCCGTGTTGGCGCTTGCCGCCTGCGCGGGCGAACCGGTCCAGCGCGGGCCCTCGCCCCAGCAGCTACGCGCGGTCGAACGCCTGTCCGATCAGGATTTCGCGGTGCCGCTGCCCGGCGGCCAGACGCTGTTGATGCCCGTGTTCGCCGACAAGAAACTCGTCGATCCGCATCCGGGCGTCGAGCGGGTGATCGTCGGCATCCAGGATCCCGCGCGCAACGCCGGGCTCGAATACGACCGGCTGCTGCGCGTGACGGGCGAGGGGCCCGCGACGATGGTGCTGGTGCCGCAGTTCCTCGCCGCGCAGGACGCCGAACGCCATCGGCTCGGCCTCGATTTCGCGCGGTGGACGCTGGACGGCTGGAAGGAGGGCGGGAACTCGCGGCCCGCTTCGCTCGCCGACGAAGGCGCGCTCGCCTCGTCCTTCCAGGCGATCGACGCGCTGCTGCTGTTCCTTGCCGACCGGCAAAGCTTCCCCGATCTCAAGCACGTCAGCGTCGTCGGCTACGGTCAAAGCGCGCGGTTCGTCCAGCTGTACGCGGCGACCACGCGCGGGCTCGACGCGCCGCGCGCCGCCGGCGTGGCCGTGCGCTTCGTCGTCGCCGCCGCGGATTCCTATCTTTACTTCGACGAGGAGCGGCCCTCCCGCGCCCACGAAAGCGGTTTCGCCCCCTTCGAGCGCGCGCAGTGCAACGGTTTCAATTACTGGCCCTATGGGTTCGTTCTGCCCGCACCCTACGCGTCGGGCCAACTGCCGCGCGATTTCGCGCGCGCCTACGCCGGACGCGAGGTCGTCTATCTGATCGGCGACCGCGATTCGGAGATCGCCGATCGGGGGTGCGAAGCGCGCGCCCAAGGCCGGGACCGCGCCGAACGGCTCGCGCACTACATGCGGCACGTCGCGCGCGCCGCCGGCGCCGAACCCGCGGCGCATACCCGCCTGGCGGCACCCGGCGTCGGCGCCGATCCGGCCGCGTTGCTGACGAGTCCCTGCGGCCGTGCGGCGTTGCTGGGCGAACCGCGCTGCTGAGCTAGGCCCACGCGATCCTGAGGATGTTCGTGGCGCCCGGCGTGCCGAAGGGCACGCCCGCGGTGATCGCGATGGTTTCGCCCGGATCGGCGAAGCCTTCGGTGCGCGCGACCTTCAGCGCCTTGTCGACCATGTGGTCGAA
>JADCGK010000044.1 GCA_020249045.1 Azospirillum sp.
CCACCGAGCGGCCGGCCGTCATTCGCGCGATCGCCGAAGCGCGCGACCACGGGGATCTCTCGGAGAACGCCGAGTACCACGCCGCGCGCGAGCGCCAGTCCTTCATCGAAGGACGCATCGCCGAACTCGAGGACAAGATCAGCCGGGCGGAGGTGATCGACGTCGCTTCGCTGTCGGGCAAGCAGATCAAGTTCGGCGCCACGGTCACGCTCGCGGACGAGGACACCGACGAGGAGTCGACCTACCAACTCGTCGGCGCGGACGAGGCCGACATCGAAAAGGGCCGCATTTCGATCACCTCGCCGCTTGCCCGCGCGCTCATCAACAAGCAGGCCGGCGATACGGTGGAAGTGTCCACGCCGCGCGGACACAAGGCCTACGAAATCATCAAGGTGAAGTTCAAGTAGACCGCGCCGCCGATCCCGCGGGGCTTCGGCAGTCGCCCCGCTCCTTGAGAAGGGCGACCTTCCAAGCACTGCCTTCTCGAGGTTTTCGAGGAGGACCATCCATGACCGCCGTTTCCGCCGCCGAACTCGCTTCCACGGACTTGCTGCTCGACGTCCGCCGCCAGACCGTTTTCCGCGCGGCCGCCGACTCGTTGCCCGGTGCCGTGCGCCGGGATCCGGCCCTCGTCCATCGCTGGGGCCCGACGCTGGCCGGGCGAGCCCGCATCGTCGTCGCATGCGTGCATGGCCATCAGGTCAGTCAGGCCGTTGCCGCCTCGCTGCGCGCGATCGGGATCGACGCCGCGCATCTCGCGGGCGGCATCGAAGCCTGGCGCGAGTCCGGTCGCCCGATGGCGCCCAAACCCACGGCGCCGCCCGCGCGCTGGATCACGCGCGAACGGCCCAAGATCGACCGCGTCGCCTGCCCGTGGCTGATCGCGCGGTTCCTGGACAGGGACGCCGAGTTCCTGTTCGCACCCGCCGACGCGGTGATCGCCGAAGCTGCGCGGCGCGACGCCGAGCCCTTCGATGTCCCCGGCGTGCCGTTCTCGCATGCCGGCGAGAAATGCAGCTTCGATGCGTTCTTGGAACGCTACGCGCTCGACGATCCCGCGCTTGCGGTATTGGCGCCGATCGTGCGCGGTGCGGATACCGGCCAGCCGGACCTGGCGCCCGAAGCGGCCGGGCTATTGGCCGTTTCGCTCGGACTTTCGGCCATGAATCCCCAAGACGATCATGCGATGCTTCGCGGCGGGTTCGCCGTCTATGACGCGCTTCACGCATGGGCTCGATCGGCCCATGGGGAAAAGCACGGTTGGCCCCCGAAAGGATGATGCGCGTGCCCGACTCCAACGCCCCTGCCGCGTTTCGCCAACCGAGTTTCCGGGAGGCGCTGGGCTATTGGTTCAAGCTCGGGTGCCTGTCGTTCGGCGGCCCCGCGGGCCAGATCGCAATGATGCAGACCGAACTCGTCGACCGGAAGGCGTGGATCGCCCAGGCGCCGTTTTTGCGCGGGCTTTCCTTCGCCACGCTGTTGCCGGGGCCCGAGGCGCAGCAACTCGCGACCTACATCGGCTGGCGTCTGCACGGCACATGGGGCGGCGTGGCGGCGGGGGCGTTGTTCGTGCTGCCCGGGGCGGCGTGCATGCTGCTGCTGTCGTGGATCGCGGCCGCCTATGGCGAAACCAAATTCGTCGGCGCGGTGTTCGACGGCTTGAAGCCGGTCGTCGTGGCGATCGTCGCGCACGCGGTGTGGCGCGTGGGCAAGAAGGCGCTGACGACGCGGCAAGCGGCGGCGTTGGCGGCGATGGCTTTCGCACTGATCCATTTCGCCGATGTCGGCTTTCCCTGGATCGTGGCGGGGGCCGCCGCCCTGGGCGCCCTCGCCGCGCGGGGCGGCCACGCATGGTTCGCGGCGGCCGGGCACAAGGCCGTCCCCGGCACCGCCGACATGCCGCGCGGCGATTGGGGACGCCTTGCGAAGCTGACGGCCGTCTTCGGGGTGCTCTGGGCCGTGCCGATTCTCACGGTCGTGGCCGTCTTCGGCGCGTCGCCGTTCCGGGATGTCGCCGAGTTGATGACCAAGGCCGCTTTCGTCACCTTCGGCGGCGCCTACGCCGTGCTGCCCTACGTCGCCGACGCGGCCGTCAATCACTACGCTTGGCTTTCGGCCGAACGGATGCTCGACGGCATGGCACTGGCCGAGACCACACCCGGACCGCTGATCCTGGTGCTGCAATATGTCGGCTATTTCGCGGGCTGGAACGCCGGCACCGCCAATCCGGCCTTGGCCGCGACGGTGGCCGCCCTCGTCGCGACCTACTGCACCTTCCTGCCGAGCTTTCTGTTCATCCTGGCGGGCGCACCTTATGTCGAAGGCCTTCACGAAAACAAAGCGATCGCCGGCGCGTTGGGTGCGGTGACGGCCGCCGTCGTGGGCGTCATCCTCAATCTAGCGGTGTTCCTGGGGCAGGCTGTGTTCCTGCCGACGACGGGCTTCGATGCGCTGGCTGTGGCGGCGGCGATCGTGGCGTTGGCGGTGTCGATCCGCTACGCGCCGCCGATCCATTGGTTGGTGCTGGCCGGGGCCGCGTTCGGGCTTGCGCGGGTGTTCACCGGGCTATGAGCAAGCGCTTCGCCCGGCGGGTCGAGGATTTCGTCTGCGTGCGCTGCGGCGCGCGCGTGGCGGGCGACGGCTATACGAACCATTGCCCTGCGTGCCTGTGGTCGCTGCATGTCGACGTGCACCCGGGCGACCGCGCCGAATCTTGCGGCGGAGCAATGCGGCCCGTGGCGGTCGAGGACAAGGGCGGCAAACGCACGATCACGCACCGCTGCGAAAAATGCGGCGCCGAACGGCGCTGCCGGACCTCCCCCGGCGACGACGACGCGGCGCTTTACGCCCTCGCGCGCGAGGCGGCGCAAGCCGCTACCGGAAGAAGACGAACGTGACCAGCACGAAGCACGGGATCAGGAAGACGCCCGACCACAGCATGTAGCCGAAGAAACTCGGCATCTTCACGCCGCTTTCCTCGGCCACGGCCTTGACCATGAAATTCGGCGCGTTGCCGATATAGGTGTTGGCCCCCATGAACACGGCACCCGCCGAAATCGCCGCGAGCGTCCCCGCCAGCGGCCCCATCAATTGGGCCGGATCGCCGCCGGCCGTATTGAAGAAAACGAGATAGGTCGGCGCGTTGTCGAGAAAGCTCGACAGCGCCCCGGTCAGCCAGAAATACATCGTCGGATCGGGCGTCCCGTCGGGCCGCGTGACGGCGGAAACGATACCCGCGAAGGCGCCGTCGGTTCCGGCGCGCAGCATGGCGATGACCGGCACGATGGTGGCGAAGATGCCGAAGAATAGCTTCGCCACCTCGAGAATCGGACCCCAGGAAAAGGCGTTGGCCTCGCGGCAATGCGCGGGCGTGATCTTCAGCGACAGTGCCGCGAGGCCGACGAGGATGGCGTCGCGCGCGAGGCCTTGAAGCTCGATCTCGGTGCCGAGCACGTCCCATGCGATGCCCGGTTTCCAGATGCCCGACATCAGCACCGCCAGCACCACGCCGAACAGCAGCACGATGTTGGCCTTGCCTTCGATGGCGAGC
This sequence comes from Azospirillum sp., assembly GCA_020249045.1. Classification (GTDB taxonomy): domain Bacteria; phylum Pseudomonadota; class Alphaproteobacteria; order CACIAM-22H2; family CACIAM-22H2; genus Tagaea. The sequence goes on from JADCGK010000044.1 coordinate 3,551, forward strand.
GGGGAATCCGGCGTCGGATCGAAGCGCGCCTTGAAGGCTTCGTCGCGGTGGTAGAACCAGGAATCCAGCAAATAGAAGGCGACGAGCAGGGTCGCCGTGATCAGCAGCATCGGCGCCAGCAGGTGGACCGTCGGCCAGAAGAAATCCACGCCCTTCAGGAAGCCCAGGAACAGCGGCGGATCGCCGAGTGGGGTCAGGCTGCCGCCGATATTCGCGACCAGAAAGATGAAGAACACGACGACGTGCGCGTTGTGCACGCGTTCGTCGTTGGCGCGCAGCACGGGGCGGATCAGCAGCATCGCGGCCCCCGTCGTGCCGGTGATGCTGGCGATTCCCGTGCCGACGGCCAACAGCGCCGTGTTGGTCTTCGGGCTGCCGTGCAGATTGCCCTTCACGTAGACGCCGCCCGCGATCGTGAACAAGGCGCCGATCAGAATCAGGAAGGGTATGTATTCCGCCGCCATCACGTGCCAGAACACGACCACGGCCGTGCCGGGGCCGAACAAGACTGCGTAAGGCACGATCACCGCCAACGCCCAACCGAGCGCGATCTTGCCGTAATGATGGTGCCACAGCGCGGGTGCTGCCAGCGGCAGGATGGCGATCGACAGCAGCAATCCGGCGAAGGGGACGGCCCACAAAACACTCAGCGAGGCGCCGTCCGGACCCGCCGCCGCAAACGCCGCCCCCGGGGCCATGACCAAGGCCGCCGCCGAAACCAGAACCCGAACCATACGCCGCTCCCGCCCCTGAAACCCACCTTGCGGCAAGAGTGGCGCGGGCCCCGCGCCACGGTCAAGCGCGGAAGAATAACAGCGTCGTCAACGCGAACAGCGGCAGCAGAAACACGCACGCCCACCCCATGTATCCGAAGAAGCTGGGCATGCGGATGCCCTTTTCCTCGCACACGGCTTTGACCATGAAGTTGGGCGCGTTGCCGATGTAAGTGTTCGCACCCATGAAGACCGCACCGCAGGAGATCGCGAGCAGCGTCGTGGCGAACGGACCCATCAACGCCTCGGCGTCGCCGCCGGCAAGATTGAAGAACAGAAGATAGGTCGGCGCGTTGTCCAGGAACGAGGACAGGAGCCCCGTGATCCAGAAATACATCATGTTGTCCGGCTTGCCGCCGTCGTTCAGGGTCGCGATCAAGCCCGCCGCGGCGCCGTCGCCGCCCGCGCGGATGATCGCGATGGCCGGCACGATGCAAACGAAGATGCCGACGAAAAGCTTCGCGACTTCCTTCATCGGTTCCCACGAGAAGCCGTTGGCAAGACGGCTTTCCCAAGACGTGATCTTGAGCGAGACGGCGGCGAGCGCCAGCAGGATCGCCGAGCGTGCGAGGCTTTCGACGGGAATTTCGGTGTAGTAGATCTCGACCGTGCCCCAGCGCACCGCGCCCGACATCAGTACCGCGCCGACCACGAAGGCCAGCAGGACGAGGTTGCGCTTGCCTTCGAGGCCGAGCGCGGTATCCTCGGCGACCGGCGCCGGAGCGGGCTCGCGGCGCGCGTACCAGCTGTCGAGCACGTAGAAGATCGCAAGCAGCGGTACTGCGACGGTCAGCATCGGCAGCAGCATCCATTTCGTCGTCCAGAAGAAATCGACGCCCTCCAGGAAGCCGATGAACAGCGGCGGATCGCCCAACGGCGTGAGGCTGCCGCCGACGTTGGACACCAGGAAGATGAAGAAGACGAAGATATGCGCCTTGTTCTTGCGCCA
>JADCGK010000045.1 GCA_020249045.1 Azospirillum sp.
CAAGAAGGCCTCGGCTGCCGAACGCGCGGCGGCGACCGCCTTCGCGAAGTTCGTCACGCAGCCCGATCGCGCCGCGCAATGGGGCATCGACACCGGTTATGTCGCCGTCACGCCGGCCGCGTTCGAAACGCAGCGCATGAAGGACTACGTCGCGGGCTTCCCCGCCGCGGCCGTCGCGCGCGATCAGTTGCCGCACGCTTGGGCGGAGCTGTCCACGCACGACAATCAGCGCGTGACCAAGGCGCTGAACGACGGGTTGCAGGCGGCGCTTACCGGCGCGAAGCCGGCGGCGGCGGCGATGGCCGACGCCCAGCGCGAGGCCCAGCGCCTTCTGCGGCCGTTCCAGCGCGGCTGAATGGATCGGGGGCGGGCCGCCGGGCCCGTCCCCGCTTTCCCCGATGACCCGCGCGCACGCCAATATCTACGGCTGGCTGCTGGCATTGCCGGCGATGGCGCTGTTGGCCGCGTTCACCCATTGGCCGGCGATCCGCACCATCTACGACAGTTTCCATTCCACGGCGCGGCGCAATCGGCCGTCGGTATATGTCGGTCTCGACAATTACCAGGGCATGATCGAAGACCCGGTCTTCTGGCAGGCCTTGGTCAATAACTTCTGGTACGCGGTCGGCACGATTCCGGCGTCGATCGCGCTCGCCCTCGTCATGGCGCTGTGGGTCAACGAGAAGCTCGCCGGCCGCACTTGGCTGCGGCTCGCCTATTTCACGCCGACCGTGCTGCCGATGATCGCGGTCGCGAATATCTGGCTGTTTTTCTATACGCCCGACTACGGGCTTATCGACCAGATCCGAGGGGCGTTCGGCGGCCGCGCCACCAACTGGCTGGGCGATCCGGACACCGTGCTCGCCTGCTTGATGGTCATGACCGTCTGGAAGGAGGCCGGCTTCTTCATGATCTTCTATCTGGCGGCCCTGCAGGCGATGCCCCCCAACCTCGCCGAAGCGGCGGCGATCGAGGGCTGCGGACGCTGGACCTTCTTCCGTCGCGTCACCTTTCCGCTGCTGATGCCCACGACGTTGTTCGTACTGGTGAATGCCGTCATCGGCGCATTCCGGTTGGTCGATCACGTCGTCGCCCTGACCGGCGGCGGCCCCAATAACGCGAGCGTGCTGCTGCTGGTGATGATCTACGACGTCGCGTTCCGCTACTGGGACATCGCCTACGCCGCCACACTGACGGTCATGCTGCTCGCCCTGCTCGGCGGGCTCGCGCTATTCCAGTTCCTCGTTCTCGAAAAGCGGATCCATTACCGATGAGCGAAGCGCTGGCGCCGCGCGGGCTCGGCCGCGCCCTGGAAACCTTCGCCGCGTGGACGTTGGCGGTTTGCTGGATCGCGCCGCTCGTCTATTGCGTGTGGACGGCGTTCCATCCGCCCGAATACGCGACGCGCTTCTCGCTGTTCGCGCCGCTGACGCTCAGCAATTTCGCCGTCGCTTGGGAATCCGCGCCGTTCGCGCGCTATTTCCTCAATACATTCGCCTTGGTGACGATGGTGTTGGCCGGGCAACTCGTATTGGTCACGCTCGCCGCCTACGCCTTCGCCCGCTTCGAGTTCGCGGGCCGAGAGATCGCCTTCGCCCTCGTGCTGATGCAGCTGATGATCATGCCCGACGTGCTGTTGGTCGAGAACTACCTGACGCTCGCGAAGCTCGGGCTCGTCGATACCATCGTCGGCATAGCGCTGCCCTATTTCGCCTCCGCATTCGGCATCTTCCTGTTGCGCCAGACCTTCAAGCAATTGCCGAAGGAGTTGGACGACGCCGCGCGGGTGGAGGGTGCGGGACCCTTGCGCATCCTTTGGAAGGTCTACGTGCCGCTCGCGCGGCCGACCTACGTGGCGTTCGCGCTGGTTTCGGTCAGCTATCACTGGAACAATTTCCTGTGGCCGCTGATCGTGACCAATTCGGTCGATACCCGCCCGCTGACGGTCGGCTTGCGCGTTTTCGCGGCGATCGAACAAGGGGTCGATTGGTCGGTCATCACGGCCGCGACGCTGATGAGCTGCGGCCCGCTTTTGGTTGCGTTCCTGCTGTTCCAGCGCCAATTCATCCAAAGCTTCATGCGCGCGGGAATCCGCTAGGCGGGGCGCGTTGTCGAACCTGGAATGGCGGGGATGTGGAGCGGGTGAAGGGAATCGAACCCTCGTCGTGAGCTTGGGAAGCTCCTGCTCTACCATTGAGCTACACCCGCGTTCCGACGAGGAAGATAGGAAACTCGGCGCCGGGGCGCAAGTTCGGCCGCTTGACACGCCCCGGCCCCGCCCCTAGTTTGCGCCTTCGTTACGTGGCGATTTGGGCCGACCGGCTTGCGGGGCCACGTTAATCAACCCCGCTAAAAGGTCGGTGCCGGACGTCCGGGGGCCAGCCCCCGCCCGAAAGCCCCGATCCGACGGTCGGGGTTTTTTCGTTTCCGGAGTGCCGCCGATGCCCGCCAACAAGACCGACACGATCCGCAAAACCTGGCGCGCCGCCACGACGCTGGTCCGCGAGGGCACGCAGCGTTCGGGCTGGTTCGAAACCAGCGAAGCGCTGTACCTCAATTCCGGCTTCGTCTACGACGACGCGGCCGACGCCGAAGCGGCCTTCGCGGGCCCCGGCAAGGACGCGCGTTTCGTCTATTCGCGCTTCGGCAACCCGACCAACGCCATGCTCGAAAAGCGCCTCGCGGCCCTCGAAGGCGCCGAAGCGTGCAAGGTGACGGCCTCGGGCATGGCCGCGGTCTTCGCCGCATTGGCCTGCCAATTGAGCGCGGGCCAGCGCATCGTTTCCTCGCGCGCGCTGTTCGGCTCGTGCCACTACATCGTCACCGAATTGCTGCCGCGCTGGGGCGTGGAATCGGTCCTGGTCGACGGGCCCGATCTCGCGCAATGGAAGACCGCGCTCGCGCGCAAGACCGACGTCGTGTTCCTCGAAACGCCGTCCAACCCGATGCTCGACCTCGTGGACGTCAAGGCCGTCGCCGCACTGGCGCGCAAGGCCGGAGCGCAAGTCGTCGTCGACAACGTGTTCGCGACACCGCTCTACCAAAAGCCGCTCGAACTCGGCGCGGACGTCGTCATCTACTCGGCGACCAAGCACATCGACGGCCAAGGCCGCGTGCTCGGCGGCGCTGTGCTCGGGCGCAAAGCGTGGATCGAGGACAAGCTCGTCCCGTTCCTGCGCCATACGGGGCCGACCTTGTCGGCCTTCAACGCCTGGGTGCTGCTCAAGGGGCTTGAAACCCTGCCTTTGCGCGTCGCCGCGCAAACGCGCAATGCCTTGGCCGTCGCCAAGCGGCTGGAAAAAGCGCGCGAGGTCGCCCGCGTGCTCTATCCGGGCCTGCCCTCGCACCCGCAATACAAACTGGCCAAGCGCCAGATGAAGGCGGGCTCCACGCTGGTCGCCTTCGATCTCGCGGGCGGCAAGAAGGCGGCGTTCGCGTTCCAGAACGCGCTGCAGACGATCGACATCTCGAACAATCTGGGCGACGCGAAAAGCCTGATCTGCCACCCCGCCACGACCACGCATCAACGCCTGCCCGCCGAGGAGAAGGCGCGGCTGGCGATCGGTCCGGGAAGTTTGCGCTTGTCGGTCGGACTCGAGGATCCGGCGGACCTGATCGAGGATATCGACCGCGGCTTGGCCGCCGCGCGCAAGGCACGGTAACGGCGCGGGGGCTGGTTCCGGCCCCGCCGCCGTCCTATATTGGCCCCGGTATGTACAGCGCCACGACAAGCGGGATCAAAGTGACGGTGAAGCCGGTCTTCCTCGAAGACCAGTCCTCGCCGGCCGAGAACCACTATGTCTGGGCCTATCACGTACGCATCGAGAATCTCGGCGAACGCACGGTCCGATTGCGCGCCCGGCATTGGAAGATCACCGACGCCTTCGGCCGCCTGCAGGAAGTGAAGGGCGCGGGCGTGGTCGGCGAACAGCCGTCGCTCGAACCCGGCCAGTCGTTCGAATACACCTCCGGCACGCCGCTGGCGACGCCCTCGGGGATCATGTCGGGCAGCTACATGATGGAGACGGCGGACGGCACGCGCTTCGACGCGGCCATCCCCGCCTTCTCGCTCGACTCGCCCCATCAGGCCGCCAAGCTCAATTGAAGGAAGTTTCGCCCGTGAAATCGGTCCTCAAATCCGCCGCCGCCACGCGCGCGCTTGCGCGCCCCTCCCGCGAAGCCGCCGAAGCGGCCGTGCGCACGCTGATCCAATGGGCGGGCGAGGATCCGGACCGCGAGGGCATGGTCGGCACGCCGGACCGGGTTGTGCGCGCCTACGAGGAATGGTTCGCCGGCTACCACGAAGACCCGGTCGACATGCTCGCCCGCACCTTCGAGGAGACCGACGGCTACGACGAGATGGTCGTGCTGCGCGATGTGCGCTTCGAAAGCCATTGCGAACACCACATCGCGCCGATCATCGGCACCGTCCACGTCGCCTATCTGCCCGCCAAGCGGGTCGTCGGCATCTCCAAGCTCGCGCGCGTGATCGACGTCTACGCCAAGCGCATGCAGATCCAGGAGAAGATGACCGCCCAGATCGCCAACACGATCGAGGAGGTGCTGCAGCCCAAGGGCGTGGCCGTGGTCGTCCAGGCCCAGCACCAATGCATGACCACGCGCGGCATCCGCAAAACCGGCGTCTCGATGGTGACGAGCCGCATGCTCGGCGCCTTCCGCGACAACGAGGCCACGCGGCGCGAGTTCCTGGCGATCGTCGGCGCCGCGCGCGGCGACGGCCAAGGCGGCTGATCCGATGACGGTTGATCCGATGGCGGCGGCGCAAGCCTCGGTCGAGATGCTCGCGCGCCTGGTCGCGCATCGAACCGTCAGCAAAGATTCCAATCTCGGTTTGATCGAGGACGTTCGCGGCTATCTCGCCGGACTCGGCATCGAGGCGCGCCTTGTGCCCAACGCGGACGGCACGAAGGCCAATTTGGTCGCCACGATCGGCCCGAAGCTCGACGGCGGGGCGATCCTGTCGGGTCACACCGACGTCGTGCCGGTGGAAGGCCAGCCGTGGTCGACCGATCCGTTCGAACTGGTCGAACGGGATGGGCGGCTCTACGGCCGCGGATCGTCGGATATGAAGGGTTTCATCGCGGTCGCGCTGGCGCTCGCCCCGAAGCTCAAGACGATGAAACTCGCCCGGCCGCTGCATTTCTGCTTCTCCTACGACGAGGAGATCGGCTGCTTCGGCGCCCCCCACGCGATCGCGCTGTTCGGCAAGGAATTGCCGCGCGCCGCGCTGTGCATCGTGGGCGAGCCGACGTCGATGCGCGTCGTGGTCGCGCACAAGGGCATTTGCTCGAACGTCGCCGAAGCGCGCGGGCTGGAGGCGCATTCCAGCGCGCCGCATCTGGGCTGCAATTCGATCGTGCATATGGGCCGGTTTCTGGCGTTCCTGGACGAGTTGCAGCGCGAGCTCGTCGCCGACGGCCAAACCCATGCGTTGCCCGGGGCGGATTTCGACCCGCCCTACACGACCGTCGGCATCGGCCGTATCGACGGGGGAACGGTCGTCAACATCGTGCCGCGCGACTGCCGGCTGTCCTGGGAATTGCGCCCGCTGCCGGGCGTGGACGCCGAGGCGATCTACGCCCGCGCGCTCGCCAAGGCGGCGGAAATCGACGCGGCCATGAAGCGCGAATCGCCCGACGCCTATTTCCGCGTCGGCAAGTACGCTTGGGTTCCCGCCTGCCGGCCCGAATCCGACGGGCTCGCCCAAAAGCTCGCGATGGAGCTGACCGGTGCGAACGGGACGGCCACCGTGGCGTTCGGGACCGAGGCGGGGCAGTTCCAGGAAGCGGGGATTTCCACCGTGATCTGCGGCCCCGGGGACATCGCCGTCGCCCACAAAACCGACGAGTACACGACCCGCGACCAGCTGGCGCAGTGCGAAGCGTTCGTGCTGAAGCTGGCCGCGTGGGCCGCGCGCTAGGTTTTGATCCGCAGGCGGATCACGCCTTTGACGACGGCAAGGTCGGGCACGGGCTTGCCTTTGCGCAAAATCTCGATGGCGCCCGCGCGCGCCAACCCCAACGCGGCCGCGCGCACGCGCGGCATCATGCGGTTCCACGCCTCGCCTTCGGGGGCGAGGGCGCGCGCGGCCTCCGACGGGCAGATCGATTTCGCCGGACCGCGCGCGGCGGCCAGCCGCAGAATCGTCGCGGCGACGGGATCCTCGGCGTTCGGCGGCGCCTCGCTCACTTCCGCTTCGCGGCGGCCAGGCGCAAGCGCAACGCGTTCAGCTTGATGAAGCCTTCGGCGTCGCGCTGGTTGTAGGCGCCGGCGTCCTCCTCGAACGTCACGTGGGCGAGGCTGTAGAGGCTCTTCGGGCTCTTGCGGCCGACGACGCGCGCCTGACCCTTGTAGCACTTGACCCGCACGGTGCCCGACACGTTCTCCTGGCTTTTGTCGATCGCGGCCTGGAGCATTTCCCGCTCGGGCGCGAACCAGAAGCCGTAATAGACGAGCTCGGCATAGCGGGGCATCAGCTCGTCCTTGAGGTGCATGGCGCCGCGGTCGAGCGTGATCGATTCGATCCCGCGATGGGCGACATGCCAGATCGTTCCGCCCGGGGTTTCGTAGACGCCGCGGCTTTTCATGCCGACGAAGCGGTTCTCGACCAGATCCAGACGCCCGATGCCGTGGCGGCCGCCGATCGCGTTGAGTTCGGCGAGCAAGGCGGCCGGGGACAGTTTCTTGCCGTTGACCGCGACGGGGTCGCCCTTTTCGAACTCGATTTCGACGTATTCGGGTTGATCGGGCGCCTTTTCCGGCGCCACGGTACGCGAATAGACGAACTCCTCGGGCTCGTTCCACGGATCCTCGAGCACCTTGCCCTCGGCCGAAATGTGCAGAAGGTTCGCATCGACCGAGAACGGCGCTTCGCCGCGCTTGTCCTTGGCGATGGGGATCTGGTGCTTCTCGGCGAAGTCGATGAGTTTCGTCCGGCTGTCGAGCTTCCATTCGCGCCATGGGGCGATCACGCGGATGTTCGGCTCCAGCGCGTAGTACGTCAGCTCGAACCGGACCTGATCGTTGCCCTTGCCCGTGGCGCCGTGACACACGGCGTCGGCACCGACCTGGCGGGCGATTTCGATCTGGCGCTTGGCGATCAACGGCCGGGCGATGGACGTGCCGAGCAGATACTGGCCCTCGTACAGCGCGTTGGCGCGGAACATCGGCATGACGAAATCGCGCACGAATTCCTCGCGCAGATCGTCCATGAAGATTTCCTTGATGCCGAGCATCTGCGCCTTCTTGCGCGCCGGCTCCAACTCCTCGCCCTGGCCCAGATCGGCGGTGAAGGTCACCACCTCGCACTTGTAGGTGTCCTGGAGCCATTTGAGGATGATCGACGTATCGAGGCCGCCCGAATAGGCGAGCACCACTTTCTTGACCGGCTTGTCCATGAGGGTAAGTCCCGTTCGCGGAAGGCGAAAACCGCGCGGAACCTATTGGATCGGGGCTTTGCGGGCAAGCCCCAAGCGGCCTAATCTGGCCGCCTCCCGGTGTTTTCCGACAGGACGTGCGCGATGATCGATCTTTACGTATGGCCCACGCCCAACGGCTTCAAGATTTCGATGCTGCTGGAGGAGTTGGGTACGCCCTACAACGTGGTGCCCGTCGACATCGGCAAGGGCGCGCAGTTCGAACCGGCGTTTCTGCGCATCTCGCCGAACAACAAGATGCCTGCGATCGTCGATCCCGACGGACCCGACGGCAAGCCCTACGCGGTTTTCGAGTCCGGCGCGATCCTGATGTATCTGTGCGACAAGGCCGGCGCCACGGGCGAAGCGTTCTTCCCGAAGGACATGCGCCGGCGCTACGACACGATGCAATGGCTGATGTTCCAAATGGGCGGCGTGGGCCCCATGCTGGGCCAGGCGCATCATTTCCGCCAATACGCGCCCGAGCAGATTCCCTACGCCGTCGCGCGCTACACCAACGAAGCCAAGCGGCTCTACAACGTGATGGACAAGCGCTTGGCCGACAGCGCCTACCTTGCCGGGGATTTCTACTCGATCGCCGACATGGCGACATTCCCCTGGACGCGCTCGATCGAACGCCAAGGCCACGCGTTGGCCGACTTCCCCAACGTCAAGCGCTGGTTCGAGGCGATCGATTCGCGCCCCGCCACCCAACGCGGGCTCAAACTGCTCGACGGCGCGCGCAAGCCGGGGCCGTTCGACGCGAAGCAGAAGGAAATCCTGTTCGGCGCCACGCAGTACGCCAAGCGGTAAACAAGTCGCCGTCCTTGTTTTTTAAGATTAATCTCGTGTAAAGTCGTTCTACTTCGGAATTCTCGCCGAACCGGTGGGACCGAGTGGGGACGAAAGATCATGACCGCCGCGATCCGACGCCCCTCGCCGGGGCTGCTGCTGCGCCATCCCGCCGATCGCGCTTGCGTCGCGCGCGCCGTCCTCGCCTTGCCGATCCTCGCGATCCCAGCGACGATCGGCTTGCCGGGCGGCTGGTGGTGGCCGCCCGCGGCATTCGCGGTGTGGTTCGCCCTCGCGGACATGAATTTCCTGCTGCATCAGCACGTCCATCGCGCTTGGACGCGCGCGCCGGCCGTCAACCGCGCGCTCGAACTTGCGCTTTCGGCCGTGACGGCGATGTCGGCGGCGAATTGGCGGATCGGCCACTTACGGCGGCATCATCGCGGCGACGATTCGTGGGGCGGAGGATTCGCCTGGGAGATGCGGCGCGCGACGCGGTGGGGCGCATTCTCGTATGCCGCGCGCGGCGTGCCGATCGTGCTGCTTCGGCCGCTGATCTTCGCATTCGTTCGCGGATTCCGCAGCGGCGGACCCGACGCGGCCTGGCACCGGGGCGCATTCGTCGAACAGGCGGGCGTTCTCGCTTTTGCCGCCGGCTTGATTGCGACCGCGCCCGAATTCTATCTGCCCTGTTATTTTCTCGTGCTGTTCTTCACACGGCTCACCGATTATGAGAATCATGTCGCGTGCGATCCGGCTGCCCCGCTCGGTTTCGCGAACAACACGCTCGATCCGCTCTACAACCGGGTGCGCCAGAATTTCGGGCACCACACCGCCCATCACCTTTATCCCGGCGCGCATTGGACGCGGCTGCCTGAACTGCACGCCGGCCTCGCAGCGAGTATTCCGCCCGAACGTATCGGGCACGCACGCTGGACCGGGTTCAAAACCCCGCCACTGGCGGCGCGTCTCCTGTCGGCAGCGCTGACGCGGGGGCGGCCGCGTCGCGCAGGCTGCGCTTGAGCTTCTCCGAGGCGCTTTTGAGCTGCCCGCACGCGGCGAAGATATCCTCCCCGCGCGGCGTGCGGATGGGGGCGGGGTAGCCCGCCTTCATCACGATCCCGGCGAACTCGGAAATCGCCTCGGGCGTCGAGCGTTCGAACGGCGCGCCGGGCCACGGGTTGAA
>JADCGK010000046.1 GCA_020249045.1 Azospirillum sp.
CGGGCTTGAACAGGAAGTCCTCGAGATAGATGGGACGGCCCGTATAGGCCAGCCAACGGCACATGGCGCTTCGCTCCCCCCAGGGTCACGGCACGCTCGCCGAAAGACGACGAGTCGACCGCTACGTTAGGCCAAAAGCCCCCGCGGTTCGAGGGACTTCCGGCGGCGTGCGGGTATACGATAAGCATGGGGTTGGAAACCTTCGCCGATCTCGGCGCGAACGGAGTGGCATGCGGATCGCAAGATATTGGGCGCTGTTGGGCGCGATGGCGGCGTTGGCGGGGTGCGCGCGCGCGCCCGTCGATCCTGCGACCTGCCGGGTCGCGCGGTTGGCCGCAGCGCCCGTCGAGGCCTCGGCACTCGGCGGCTTGGGCATGCCGCCCGCCCATCTTTCCGCGGCCGAGATCGATGCCGTCGCGGCGTGTCTCGCACCCGGGCTCGACGCCGCCTTCGCCGCCGTCGGCGATCGCGCGCTCGTCGGCAAACGTTTCGCTCCGATGTCCCTTGGGTATCGCGCGTCCGAACATGGAATGTTCTTGCAGGTCTATGCGGATCCGGCGGCGGCGGACTCCTATCGCCGCTACGAGGCGGGCGCGCGGATCGCCCAAGGCGGGACGATCGTCAAGCGCAGCTTCCGCGTGGCCGCCGACGGCAAGGTCGAGGCGTATCGTGTTTTCGCGATGGAGCGGATGGCGCCCGGTTACGCGCCGGACGCGAACGATTGGCGCTTTGCGTTATACGCGCCGGACGGCGCGCTCGTCGGCGAAACCGGCGGGCGCGGGGATGCGGGCGTGCGTTTCTGCGTCGAATGCCATGCGGCCGCGCGGACCCAGGATTTCCTGTTGTTCGTGCCGCCCGCCTACAGAATGCCGCCGACCGTCAGATAGGCACCCAGCGCCAGGATGAACGCGAAGAACGCGCGTTTGAATGCGGCAAGCGACAGCCGCGCGCGCAGGCGCTGGCCCAGCCACATGCCCGCCAGCGCCGGTCCCACGGCGGCGAGCGAGACGAATGCCGCATCCGCATCGAACACGCCCGCGCGGCCCAGGCCAATCGCCAGCGCGAGCGTCGAGATCATGAACGAAATACCCAGCGCCTGGACGAGTTCATCTTTCTCCAATCCGATGGCCGCGAGATAAGGCACAGCCGGCATGACGAACACGCCGGTTACGCCGGTGACCGCGCCGGTCGCCACCCCGCATGCGGCGCCCGCCCCGCCCGCGTGTCGGGGCGCCAGTCGCCATTGCCGGCCCGACAGCGTCAGGGCCGCATAGCCGAGCAACACGAGCCCCAGCGCCAAACCCGCGCGTTCGCCCAGCGGCCCCGCAAGCGCGCCTGCGGCCAGCGCGGTCGAAGGCGCCAGCGTCACCAAGAACGGCCACAGGCGCGCGCATAACGCGACGAAGCGCCCGCCCGCGAGCATCTGCCAGAAATTGGTGACGAGCGAAGGCACGATCAGAAAGGCCGCCGCTTCGGTCGGCGCCATGGCGAGGGCGAGCAGCCCGAGCGTGATCGTCGGCAAGCCCATGCCGAGGACGCCTTTGGAGAGGCCGCCGAGGAAAAAGACGAGGCCGGCGAACGCGGCGAGAGCGGGGTCGGTCATGCCCCGAACTTGACGCCGCGCATCCGATATTCACAATACGGTTATTCCATAACCATCATTCGGAAAATCAGATGCGCTTCGATCCGCTCGATCTCGAGCTGGCGCTTGCGGTCGCCGAAACCGGCAGTCTTGCGGGCGCCGCCAAACGATTGGGCCGGGCGCTCGCCTCGGTCAGCGGCCGGATGAAGGCCATCGAAGCGGCGTGCGGGGTCGCGCTGTTCGCGCGCCATCGGCGGGGCCTGGCGCCGACCCAAGCCGGCATCACCTTCCTCGAACACGCGCGTGCGCTGTCCTTCGCGCATGCGCGCTTGCGCGCGGATATGGCCGAATTCGCGGCCGGCGCGCGACGCACGGTTCGGGTGGCGGCGAATACCGGGGCGGCCGACGAGCATTTGCCCGCCGATCTCGCCGCGTTTCTCGCCGCCCATCCCGACATCGACGTCGAGTTGGTCGAACGGCCGAGCCCGGAAATCGCCCGGGCGGTGGCGATCGGCGAGGCGGATGTCGGCGTCGCCGCCGATACGGCGGAACTCGCCGGCGTGCGCGTATATCCCTATCGCGCCGATCCGTTGGTGGCGTTGCTGCCGCGTGGACACGCGCTCGCCCGTCGCAAGGCGATCACGCTCGCGCGGCTCGCCGCCATCCCGATGGTGGCGCTCGATGCGGAGTCCGCGCAAGCGCGCCTGGTCGAAGGGCAGGCGGCCAAACTCGGCTTTCGCCCGCGCATCCGCGCGCGTGCGGGCGGGTTCGACGCGCTGGCGCGCTTCGTCGCGGCGCGGGCGGGCGTGGCCGTTATGTCGCGCGTGGCGGCCGAGCGCGCGTGCCGGTCGCTGCCGGTCGCATGGGTTCCGCTCGCCGACCGTTTCGCGCGGCGGCGCTTGGTTCTGTGCGTGCGCCGGATGGGCGGATTGTCCAAGCCCGCGCGGGCGTTGGTCGAGGCGTTGCGCGCCGGTTAGACGTCGAGTTCGGCGGCGAACTTCGCGTTTTCCTGGATGAAGGCGAGGCGCAGCTCGGGCTTGCGGCCCATCAGGCTTTCCACGCGCCGCTCGGTGACTTCCTTTTCGGCCGTCTCGTGGGCGTGGGGCACGGTCACCCGCAGCAGCGTGCGCCGCTTGGGGTCCATCGTCGTTTCCTTCAACTGCGCGGGCGGCATTTCGCCCAGGCCCTTGAAGCGGCTGACTTCGACCTTGCGGTTCTTGAACTTGGTCTTCATCAGCTCGTCCTTGTGCGCGTCGTCGCGCGCATAGACGACGTCCCCGCCCGCGCCCAGGCGGTAAAGCGGCGGCATGGCGAGGTAAAGATGCCCGCTTTCGATCAGCTTGGGCATTTCGCGGTAGAAGAACGTGATCAGCAGCGAGGCGATATGCGCGCCGTCCACGTCCGCGTCGGTCATCACGATGACGCGGTCGTAGCGCAGCTTTTCGAGATCGAAATTCTCGCCCGTGCCGCACCCCAGCGCCTGGACCAGATCCGCGAGTTCCTGGTTCTGGCGCAGCTTGTCGGCCGACGCGCTGGCCACGTTCAGGATTTTGCCGCGCAAGGGCAGGATCGCCTGGAATTCGCGGTTGCGCGCTTGCTTCGCCGAACCGCCGGCGGAATCGCCCTCGACCAGGAAAATCTCCGTGTCGGCGGTCGTGTTGGCCGCGCAATCGGCGAGCTTGCCGGGCAGGCGCAACCGGCGCGTGGCGGACTTGCGGTCCATTTCCTTCTGCTGGCGGCGGCGCGCGCGATCCTCGGCGCGCTCGATCGCGCGTTCGAGCAATTGCTTGGCCGCGGCCGGATCGTCGGCCAGCCAATGGTCGAATTGATCCTTGAGCGCGTTGTCCACCGCCTTTTGCGCGTCGGGCATGCCCAGGCGGTCTTTGGTCTGGCCTTGGAATTGCGGATCGCGGATGAACAGCGACAGGAATACGACGGCCCCGTCGCACACGTCTTCCGAGGCGATCTGTTCGGCCTTCTTGTTGTTCACGAGCGCGCCGTAGCCGCGCAGCGCGCGCGTCAGCGCGCCGCGAAGCCCGAGTTCGTGGCTGCCGCCTTGCGGCGTGGGCACGGTGTTGACATAGGAGTGGACCTCGCCGTCCTCGTCGCCGGGCCAAGCGACGGCCCATTCCAGGCGCCCGCCCGCGTTGTCGAGTTTGACGTCGCCGGCGAAGGGCTTGGGCGTGAAGCACGGACGCTTGCCGATGACCTCGGCCAGCGAGTCGGCAAGGCCGCCGGGAAAGTGCAGCGTTGCCTCGGGGGCGATGCCCCATTCGGCCTTCAGCAACGCGGGCGCGCATTTCCAGCGGATCTCGACGCCCTTGAACAGGAACGCCTTGGCCCGCGCCATTTTGAAGGCGATCTGCGGCTTCAGATGGGCGCTCTTGCCGAAGATTTCCGGATCGGGATGGAAGCGGACCGTCGTGCCGCGCCGGTTGTTGGTCGTACCGACCTTCTTGAGCGGGCCTTTGGGCACCCCGCGCGAATAGCTTTGCGCCCAGATGGTCTTGTCGCGCGCCACCTCGACCTCGAAGCCGTCGGACAGCGCGTTGACGACCGATACGCCCACGCCGTGCAGACCGCCCGAGGTCGAATACGCCTTGTTCGAGAACTTACCCCCCGAGTGCAGCGTGGTCAGAATGACCTCCAGCGCCGATTTCTTGGGGAATCGCGGGTGCGGATCGACCGGAATGCCGCGCCCGTTGTCGCGGATGGTCATCCAATCGCCTTCCTCGAGCTCGACCTCGATCCAATCGGCGTGGCCCGCAACCGCTTCGTCCATCGCGTTGTCGAGCACTTCGGCGATCAGGTGATGCAAGGCGCGCTCGTCGGTGCCGCCGATATACATGCCCGGGCGGCGCCGGACGGGCTCCAAGCCCTCCAGAACCTCGATATCCTTGGCGGTGTAGCTGTCGGTCTTCTTCGCGGCGCTGGAAAACAAATCGGCCATCGGGAATAACAGTCGCTGGATGTGACGGGAAACGGGCGGAGACTACCGGCCATGGTCGATTCGAAGCAAACATCGCGTGAACGGGGCGCCCACGGTGCCGGGCCGCGGCCCGAAATGGGCGAGCCCGCCTTGCGCGCGATCGCGATGCCCGGCGACACCAACCCCAACGGGGACATCTTCGGCGGCTGGCTTCTGGCGCAGATGGACCTTGCCGGCGGCAGCCGGGCGAGCCATCGCGCCCAGGGCCGTGTGGCGACCGTGGCGATCGAGGCGATGACCTTCCATCGGCCGGTTCATGTCGGCGACGAGGTCTCGTGCTATTGCGAGGTGCTGAAGGTCGGCCGCACGTCCATCACGATCAAGGTCGAAACGTGGACGCGGCCGCGCCAGGGCGGGGACCAAACCAAAGTCACCGAAGGCGTGTTCACCTATGTGGCGATCGGCGAGGATCGCCGCCCGCGCGCCGTGGAGGGAGTTTGATCGCGACATGCTGACCGACGCCGATTTCGATCTGTTGACCGCGCTCGACCTGATTCCGAAGGACGCCGACCGCGCGGGCATGTTGGCCGCGCAGGCGCTCGACGATGCCGACCTGCTGGCGACCGCCGCCTGGGAGCAACCGCACGCGCGCGGCGGGCTGCAAGGGGCCGCCGCCGCGTTGGCCAAAAGCGCTTATTGCGCGTCGGCGCTGACGCTGGTCTCTCTGCTCGCGGCGCGCGATCTGGACGAACGCATCCGCCTGCTCGACGTCGCCGTTCGCGCGGGCGCGGGCGCGTTGGGCCCGGCGCTCGACGCCGAGGCGGGCAAGCTGGGCGCAAGCCCGCGCGGTCTTGCCTATCTCGAAGCACGCCAGCATTTGGCCTCGGCCGTCAGCGTCAAGGGCGAGCGCGAAGCGGGTTTCGCGCATTGGCGCGAGGTGTTGCGGCTCGATCCCGCGGACCCGGCCAAATGCCGGTTCGATTTCGCCGATGCGTTGATCGACGACGGCAAGCTCGACGAGGCCGCGGGCGTCCTCGCCCAAGCCGAGACCGGCCCTGCGCGGGGGGAATACGCGCGCGCGTTGTTGGCCTTCGCCGCCAAAGCGCCCGACGCCGACGCGAAGCTCAACGCGGCGCTGAAGGCCAACGGCTTCGTTCCGGCCTATCTGGTGGGCGACCGCAAGGCGCCGAAAACCTCGCCGTTGGAAGTGCCGCCCGGCGGGCGCGAGGAAGCGGCCGTGATCGCGGTCAACGCGGCCCGCGCCTGGGCGCGCATCGACGGCGCGCTCGCCTGGCTGCGCGCGGCGAAAGGCAAAGCGCGCTAAAGCCGGACGATCGGGCCGCCGGCGGCGCGCGCGTCCTCGGGATCGTGCGTGACCAGCAGGCACGGGATGTTCCGGGCGCCGATATGGGCGAACACGAAATCGCGCATCCGCCCGCGCAGTTCGGCGTCGAGTTTGGCGAAGGGTTCGTCGAGCAGGATCGCGCGCGGGCGGGCCAGCAGCGCACGCATCAGCGCCACGCGCGCGCGCTGGCCACCCGAGAGCGTCGCGGGATCGCGGTTTTCGTAGCCGGGCAATTCCGCCTCGGCCAGCGCTGCGGCCACGGCCCCGGCGCGGTCCTTGACCTCGCGCGGCAAGGCGAAGGCGAGATTGCCGCCGACCGACAGATGCGGAAACAACAGATCGTCCTGGAACAGGATGCCCACGCGGCGCTTTTCGGGGGGCAGGCCCGTCAATGCCACGCCGTCGAGTGCGGCGGTGCCTTCGGCCGCGAAGGCGGGATCCAGCGTGCCGCACAGGAACGCGAGCAGCGTCGATTTGCCGCCACCCGACGGCCCCATGACGGTCGCGATCTCCCCTGGCGCCACGCGCAAATCGAGCGGCCCGAGCAGCGTGCGCCCGGCCAACCGCAACGTCACGCCCGACAGCGTCAATCCGCTCATCGCATCCCCCGCCGGTTGCGATGCAGCCACGCGGGCAGCGCCAATGCCGCACCGTAGACGAGCAACGGCAGCGCGGCTTGGGCGAAGGCGTAGACCGCGAGCACGCGGCGATCGCCGCCCGAGGCGAGCGCGACGGCTTCCGTCGTCAGCGTCGTCCAGCGCCCCGCGCCGGCGAACAACGTGGGCAGATAAAGCGCCGTCGACACGGCGAAGCCGATCGCCGCGGCGGCCAGCAGCGGGCGGAGCAACATCGGCAGTTTGATCGCGAAGAAGACGCGCGTCGGGCCGGCCCCCAGGCATGCGGCCGCGCGCGCGTAACGCGGGTCGAAATCGCGCCACGGTTCGGCCAAGGCCAAAAAGACGTATGGCAGCACGAAGATCAGATGCGCCCATACCAGGGCAGCGAACGCGCCGTCGGCGCCCAGCGCCACGAGCAGCGCTTGGGCGCCGATCAGAAAGGCGACTTGCGGCACGAGCAGCGGCACGTAAAGCGCCCATAGCGCGCGCCGCCCGTCGACGCCGCGGCGGCTTTCGTTCTCGAGACACGCGACGGCGAGCGCCATGGCCAGCAGCGTGGCGAGGGCCGCGAGTGCAAGCGTCGTGCCCGCGGGCGCGGCGAGGCGCGGGCCCTCGCGCGTCCAGTTGGCGAGGGTCCAGGCCGAGGGAAGATCGTCGGGGAAGCGCCATGCGGCGGCGAGGGACCACAGCGCGAGCACGAGCAGCGCCGCCGCCGCGACCGCGAAATTGATCGCAAGCGCGCCGCGCGCCAGCCCGGCCCAGGGCGATGGCGAGCGTCCGCGCGCGCCCGCGATCCGCCACCTTGCGGCCGCGCGCGCCAATACGATTTCGCCCGCGCGCCACGCGCCGATGGCGCCCAGGACAAGTGCCAATTGCAGCAACGCCGCCGCCGCCGCCGGAAAGAACAGGTCGAGATGCGGGTCGGCCGCCCAGCGTACGATTGTGACCGCCAGGGTCGGCGGATTGGTCGGTCCCAAGATCAGCGCCAATTCGACGTTCGACAGCCCGAAAGCCAACACCGCGTAGACCGGCAAGCGGATCGACGGATAGAGGCGCGGCAGGCCGATCTTCGCCCACGCCATGAACGGCCCGTAGCCGAGCGTGCGCGCCAGCGTCACGGCGCGGCCGACATCCGATCGTCCCAACGCCGCCGTCAGGCACAGCAGCAGATAGGGCGTTTCCTTCAGCGCCAAGCCCGCCACCAGCGCAAGGCCCCAAGGATCGTTGACGCTGGCGAGGTCGGGCGGCCGGGCCCAGCCCGAGATCTCGGGCGAGATCAATCGCGCGATCCAGCCCGAAGGCGCCACCAGGAACGCAAAGCCGATGGCCAATGCGGCGTGCGGCGTGGCGAGCAACGGGGCGAGGAAGCTTTGCGCCCGTGCGAAGCTCCGCGTGCCGTACGCGGCCGCGCAAAACCCGGCGGCGACCGCAAGGGACAGCAGCGTCGCCGCAAACCCGCTGAGAATCGTCAGTGCCACACCGCGCCCAAGGCCGGGCTGCTCGAACAGGCGGACGAAGGGATCGAGACTTGGGGCGTGGCCGCCCAAGGCGGGCAGATAGCCGAAGGCCGGCAGGGCCGTGCCCGCCAGTCCCGCGACGATCGGACCGAGAAACAGGGCGAGCGTCAGTGCCGGCGCCGAACGCAACATGCCCGTCAGCGTAGCACGCGGCGTTCCCAATCGGCGGCGAGACGCGTCATCCAGGACGGGTGCGGCTCGGGCAACGCGCGGCCAAGCTCGCCCGGGCTCGGCATTCCCGGGACGGCGGGAATGTCGCGGAAATGCCGGCTTTCCTCGGGCGGCAAGCGCGCCAGGTCGAGCACGCTGGGATTGCCGAGATGGCGCGGGTCGCTCATCCGCGCTTGGGCCTCCGCGGACAGCAGGAAATCGGCCACCAGCATCGCGCCGTCGGGATTGGCGGCGTTGTAGGGGATCGCCACGAAGCTCGCGTTGGCGATCGATCCGTCCGCGAAGCCGACGGCGCGCGCTGTGCGCGGCAGCAGATCGTTGGCGATGGACACGGCCGCTTCGGCCGGATTGAAGGAGATCATCAGATCGAGTTCGCCGTCGTTCATCAACGCGCGCACGGCCGGGCCGCCGTCGGGAAACTGTGCGCCGCGTCGCCACAGATGCGGACGCAACGCCTCGTACCAAACCCACAAAGGTGCGACGGCCGCGTCGTATGCGGCGTCGGTCGCGGGGCGGCCGAGCGGGGCGGCGTCCGGCGCCAGTTCGAACAGCGCTTGCTTGAGAAACGTGGCGCCCAGGAAGTTGCGTGCGGCCGGATGCGCGAGACGTCCGGGATTGTCGCGCGCCCAATCGAGCATCGCGCGCATCGTGCGCGGCGGCCGGGGTACGCGCGCGGAATCGTAGACGATGACGATCTGCGCCATGCGCCAAGGCGCCGCGAAGCCTTCGACCGGCACGGTGAAATCGACCACCGTCGCGGGCTTGCCTTCGACATCGACGAAACGGAAGTTGGGCAGGCGCTCGGCGAAGGGACCGAACAGAAGGCGCTGGTCCTTCATGGCCAGGAAGTTCGGCCCGTTGAGCCAGATCAGATCGACAGACCCGCCGCTCTCCCGTCCGGCGGCCTTCTCGGCGATCACGCGCTGCACCGCTTCGGCCGTGTCGCGCAAGCGCACGTGGCGAAGATCGACCCCGTGGACCGCGCGTACGCGTTCGGCCGCCCACGCGACGAAGGCGTTGGTGCGTTCGTCGCCGCCCCAGGCGTTGAAGAACACGGGCTTGCCGCGCGCGCGCTCGCGGACGGCCGGCCATGCGGGCGCTTGCGCATGGGCGCGCGCGGCGAGGGCGGCACCGGCGGCGGCGCCGAGAAAGATCCGGCGGCCGATCATGGCGCGGTCTCGCGCATTGCCCGGCGCCGCGCTTTCGCCGCTTCGATCCGCGCCGCCATTTTCGTTTCGAAGAAGCGGTCGCAACCGATGCAAAGATTCTGGTAATCGCGGCCCGAGGGCGTCTTCGTCCGCGACGCGGCCTCGAAATCCGCGACCGACCAGCCGTCGGCGAGGCCCATCCGCCGCGGGTCGCCCGCCGAAATCGCTTCGAACGCCGGATCGCCCTTCAGGCTGTCGAGGATGTCGATCAGCTTGTCTTCGAGCAGGTTGCCGATCGGCATTTTGGTCTTGAGGCAGCAAGGATAGACCGCGCCGTCCGGCTCGACCGAAACCTCCGCGCCGGACTCGCCGTGGCGCAGGAAGTCGAGTCCACCCGACCATCGCGCGCAAAAATCGTCGGCCAACGTGGCGTGCGACAAATCATTCTCCCACGCCCGGCCGCGCGGCCAGATCTTGCCGATCCAGGTGTCGGGCGTGGCGCCGAAGAAGGAGAATACCGGGCCGTCCTCGTCGAGCCATTTGCGGTCCTGCGTGCCGAGGCCGCTTTGCGTCATGCCGCGGCTTTCGAACGTTCGGGTCAACTCGGCCTTCAGTTTTTCGGCCTTGATGTTGACGTGGAAATCGTCGAGGCCGGCGCACGAGATCATCCACACGCCGCGCGCGAGCAGATCGTCGACGATGGCGGGCGTGACGAGATCGCCGGTGGTCTGCACGACGATTTTGACCCCGCCGCGATCGGCGTATTTGTCGCGCAGGCGCTCGATCACCTTGTAGGTCACGTTTTCGCGGATCGGATCGAGCAGCGATTCGCCGCCCGACAGGATGACCCGGCCTCTCTTGACGCGGCCCCCGTCCGCGCGGTCGCGGTAGAGCATCGTTTCGGGGAACGCATCCACGATGCGCGGGAAATTCGCGACCGCCTCGGCCAGCACGCCCTTCATTTCGGCGGCGTCGTAGGGGCGGAAGCGCGTTTCGTAGCAATGCTTGCAGCGCCGATGGCACGCCCAGCTCATCACGTAATAGATCGATTCCACCAGACACCTTCCGCCGACGGTTCGCGCGCCCGGTCGGGCAAGTTACATCCTAACGATGGCTTCAAGAACCCAGTTCGACAAGGGCCGGTTCGCCATGGACGCGCCGTAGAAACGCGAGCAAATCGCCCGCGGCGATGTTGGTGGTCGCGGTGTTGACCAGCGGATGGGCGTTGAGCGTGTCTTGGCGCATCATCCACGCGTCGAGCACGACGCCGACGCGTTTGGCTTCGTCGTTGACCGGCGCGAATGGCGTTACGGCGCCGGGCATGACGCCCAGCGTTTCCATCAACAGCGGTGCCGATCCGAACGACAGCCGTTTGGCGCCGATCCGCGCGGGCAGGGATTTGAGGTCGATCCGCCGCTCCCACGGCGCGCAGACCAGCCAAAGCTTGTCCTTCGCGTCCTTCAAGAACAGGTTTTTGACGTTGACGCCGGGCAGCAACGCACCGTGCAGGCGCTTGCCGTCCTCGACCGTGTAGGCGGCCTCGTGTTCGACCGTTTCGGTGCGGAACCCGAAATCCGCGAGCAGGGCCAGCAGGCTTTCTTTGGTGTGCGGCATGGTTGCGCCTTCTATCGCGATCCTGCCGCCGGCGCCAACCGTCGCGGTGCGCGCGCGGCGTCGGTCGTGTAGATTCGCGCGGATGGTAAGACGCGATTTTCGATTCGAGTTCGCCGGCGTGTCGCTCGGCTGCGCGCGCTTCGAGGGCGTACCCGGGCGTCCGCCGTTGGTGTTCGTGCCCGGCACGATGGGCCATGTGGCCGAATCGCTGCCGTTTTTGTCCGCGCTTGCCGGGCATTTCTCGGTTCTATCCTTCGATTATCCCGGCCTCGGTGCGAGCCCCGCTTCGCCGGATACGACGCCCGAGCGGCTCTCGCGCGTGCTCGGCGCACTTTGCGCCACGGCGTTCGACGACGCGCCGTTCGCGATCTACGGCGTCTCTCTGGGCGCCGTCGTCGCGGCGTTGATGGCGCGCGCGCGGCCTTCGCGCGTGCGCGCGTTGATGCTCGACGACCCGGTCTTCGAACCTGGGGCGTTCGCGGAAATCGGGCGTTATGCCCGGAACCTCGCGCGCGAGACGCCGCCGGGCCACCCCGTGCTGGCCGCCTTCGCCGCGTTCACGGGCTGGGATCCGGCGACCGGCGGACATGACGGGCGCGGCTACGCCCATCTTTGGCCCGAGCTCGCCGTGCCGACGACGATTCTGGCGGGCGACGCCTTCGACGCCGCCGCCGCGCGCGCCGCCGCCGCGTGCCCGGGCCTGCGCGGCATCGAACAACTGGCCGGCCATCCGGTGTGGGCGCGCGATCCTGCGGATCGGGCCGCGCGGATGGCGGCCTTCGCGACGGCGACGCCGCCCCCGCCCGCCGAGGATCCCGTGCGCGCGGACGAGTACGCGCTGCGTCTGTCCGGCGGGGTCAGTGCGATCTGCGCGCGCGACACGGGTTCGACTTCGACCGTCGTTTTGCTGGAGCGCGAGACTTGGTTCGAGGACGAGTTCGCGTTCGTCGGCCGATTGGTCGGGCCCGGATGGCGGGCCGCCGATGGCGGGACGAATATCGGCGTCTATACGTTGACGCTGGCGCGGGGCGGCGCCGACGTGCTTGCTTTCGAACCCAATCCGCCGATCGCCGATCGCGCCCGGCGCGCGATCGCGCTCAACGGGCTGGATGCGCGCGTGCGTTTGCGCATCGCCGCGCTTGGGGAACGGCCCGGCGTCGCGCGGTTCGAGACCGCCGCCCAGCCGGAGAACGCGCATTTGGCCGCGTCGGGTGGGATCGAGGTGCCGGTGACGACGCTCGACGACGAGATCGCGGCCCTCGGCTGGACCGCCCTCGATTTCATCAAACTCGATCTCGAAGGCGGCGAAGCGGATGCGCTGCGAGGTGCGCGCCGCACGCTCGCGCGCACCTCGCCGCTGGTGATGAGCGAGATCGTCCGCGCCGACGGGACGGCCAACCCGGCCCCGTTGGAGGAATTGCGCGCCCAAGGCTATTCGCTTTTCGCGCTGGTGCCGGGGCTCGACGCGCTCGTGCCCACGGATTTCGCCGATGCCGACCCGTTCCGCGCCTATGGTTTCGGGGCGAAGGCCGATCGCATCGATGCGATGGTCGCCGCCGGACGATTGGTCCGTGCGCTGCCGGATCCCGAACCGATCGACGATCCGGCCCCGTTTCTCGCGGCCGCGGCGGCGCGCCTCGCGGCGATCGTTGGCAATCCCGCGCTGGCCCGGCGCCTGGCGGCACCCCAAGGGCCGGCTGCGGAGACCTATGCCGAGGCGATCGCACGCTTCGAACGCGCGCGGATGGCCGGCCGGGCCTTGCCCGCGCGCGCGGCCGATTTGGCGGCCGCGGCGGCGGCGGCGGGGGTGGCCTATGCCGCCCGGCCGGGCCTCGCCCGCGCATTGACCTACGCGCGGATCGCACGCGCCGCCGGCCGGCGCAAAGCGGCCGTGGACGCCCTTTCGCGCACGCTCTCATCGATCTACGCGGGCGCGCGCCTGGACCCCGACGAGCCGCTTTTGCCGCCGCTCGCGCGCTACGAGGGACTTCCGGCCACGAATGCCGGGGACTGGTTGATGGCCGCACTGGCCGAAGGCTTTACGGCGATTTCGAGTTTCGCAGCCGGGTTCAGCATCCAGGGGCATTTGGGAGGGTTCTGGACGTTCCTCGAGGAACGCGGCTTCGCGACCCCCGAGGTCGAACGCGGCCGGCAGATCCAAGCGATCGTCGCAGGCGCGCAGGCCGAGCCCGTCGCCCATCCGCGCTTGGCGCGCTTCGCCCCGGACAATCGCAACCCCGAGATTTGGCGCGGCCTGTAGCGGCTCGCCGAAAAACGCTCCTATCGCAAAGGCTTGTCGGGGGATATGGCGCCGCGCGGGTTCGGCGTATAACCCTGCCCATGCGCCGGTCGCTGATCGTCTTGTCTTTGCTTTTGTTCGTCGGCATCGTCGGCGGCACGAGCGCCGTGCTGGCCGGCCTTTGGTATTTCGGCCGCGGCTTGCCCGACCACAATCAGCTCGTCGAATACCAGCCGTCGATCACCACGCGCGTTCACGCCGCCGACGGCCGGATCCTGGCCGAATTCGCGATCGAACGGCGCGTCTTCGTTCCCTACGAGAAAATCCCGCGCCAGGTCATCAATGCCTTCCTCGCGGCCGAAGACAAGACTTTCTACACCCATCCCGGCGTCAGCCTGCCCGACATCGCGCGCGCGGCCGTCCAGAACCTGATGAATCTCGGCTCGCGCCGGCCGGTGGGCGCTTCGACGATCACCCAGCAGGTCGCCAAAAACATGCTGCTGACCAACGAGGTGTCGATCGAACGCAAGGTCAAGGAGGCGATGCTGGCCTTGCGGATCGAGGAAGCCTTGTCCAAGCAGCGCATCCTCGAACTCTACCTCAACGAAATCTATCTCGGCTTCGGGGCCTATGGCGTCGCGTCGGCGGCCTTGAACTATTTCGACCGCTCCTTGGACGAACTCACCTTGGCCGAAGCCGCGTTCCTGGCCGTGCTGCCGAAGGCGCCGAACAACTACCATCCCACGCGGTTCCCGGACCGCGCGCGCGAGCGGCGCGATTGGGTGCTGGGTCGGATGCTGGAGGACGGACACATCACGGCCGCGCAATTCGACGCCGCACGCGCCGAGCGCATCGCCGTGCGCGCGCGCGGACCCGAGGATACGGTCCGCGCCGATTATTTCGCCGAGGAGGTCCGCCGCGAGCTGTTCGCCCGCTACGGCGAGCGCGAATTGTTCCGCGGCGGTCTGGTCGTGCGCACGACGATGGACCCGAAACTGCAGGACATCGCCGAGCGCGCGCTGCGCAAGGGGCTTCTCGCCTACGACCGCCGCCACGGCTGGCGCGGGCCGGTCGCGCGCGTGGAAGGCAATCCGGCCGATTTCCGTCGCGCCTTGGGAACCGTGGCCCGGCCGCCGGGCGCGCCGCCCGAATGGACGCTCGCATTGGTGCGCGGGCTCACCAACGATACGGTCGATCTCGGTTTGGCGGACGGCACGCGCGGGATCATCGCGTTCGAGGACATGCGCTGGGCCCGCCAGCCCGAACGCGAACAACGACTGGGTCCGCCGCTGCGCAACCCGGGCGAGGCTCTCAAGATCGGCGACGTCGTTCTGGTCGAACCGGCGGGCGGCGAAGCCGGCGCGGGACAGCCGCGCCGCCACGCGCTGCGACAGGTCCCGAACGTCGGCGGGGCGATCGTTGCCCTCGATCCACATTCGGGACGCGTACGCGCCATGGTCGGCGGGTGGAGCTTCGAGCAAAGCCAGTTCAATCGCGCCACGCAAGCCCAGCGTCAGCCGGGTTCCTCGTTCAAGCCTTTCGTCTATCTGCCCGCGCTCGACAGCGGCTTCACGCCCGCGAGCCTCGTTCTCGACGCGCCCATCGTGATCGATCAGGGGCCCGGTCTGCCGCCGTGGCGGCCTGCGAACTACTCGCGGAATTTCTACGGGCCGTCGCCGCTGCGCGTGGGCATGGAGCAGTCGCGCAATCTGATGACCATCCGGCTCGCCCAGGCGGTCGGGATGGACAAGATCGCGCAGACGGCCGAAACGCTCGGCGTGGTCGAGAAATTGCCGCCCACGCTGGCGATGGCGCTGGGGGCGGGCGAGACGACCTTGATGCGCATGACCGCGGCCTACGCGATGTTCGTCAACGGCGGGCGGCGGATCGAACCGTCGCTGATCGACCGCGTGCAGGATCGCGAAGGGCGCACGGTGTGGCGCCACGATCGGCGCGATTGCGAAACCTGCGGCGTGCTGTGGACCGGTGAGGATCCGCCCGCGCTGGAAGAGGCGCGCGCGCAAGTGATCGATCCCGCGACGGCCTACCAGATGGTTTCTCTGCTGCAGGGCGTGGTGCAACGCGGCACGGGCCGGCGGTTGCTCGAACTCAACCGGCCGCTCGCGGGCAAGACGGGCACCACCAACGAGTCCTTCGACACTTGGTTCGTCGGATTTTCGCCCGATCTTGCGGTCGGCGTTTGGATCGGCTTCGACAACCCGCGCACCTTGGGTCCGAACGAGACCGGTTCGTCGGTCGCCGTGCCGATCTTCCGCGACGTGATGGCCGAGGCGCTGGCGGGGGCGCCGGTCGTTCCGTTCCGCACGCCGGCCGGCATCCGTCTGGTGCGCGTCAATCCGCAGACCGGCGCTCCCGCCCGACCGGGCGAGCGCGACGCGATTTGGGAGGCGTTCAAACCCGGCAGCGAAGCGCGCGAGGACGGCGCCGTGCTCGACGCGGGCGGGGCTTTCGCGGCCCCCGTACCCGGCATCGCCGCGCCGGCCGGCCAGGACGCCGACGGAATCTACTGAACCGTCGCGGCCGCTTCGTTCGGTCGGCCGAACGCGGCCTCCATTTCGCGCCGGAACTTCACGGCCGGGTCGTTCGCGTCGTAGGTCACGTCCGCCCAGCGCAGCAAGCCGCCCTCGGGGATGTCGCGCTTCAGCGTCACGTGGCTCGCCAGCCCCAGCGGCAGATAGCCTTGGTCGAGCGAGCGCGAGGCGGATACCTGCTTGCCCCAGACGCAATAGCCGCCTTCGCCGTCCAGAACCTCGCCCGCCTTGAGCGGCCGCTTGGCCGCCGCCGCGACGTCCGCATGGAAAGCGAGGGGAGCGCCGGTCGGTTCCCGGCGCAGCGCGGCCGAGGCGACCGACACGCCGATCTCGAGCCCGATCATGTGGATCGGCCGGTAGAGCGCCATATGCTCGAACGTATCGTCGGGCAGCATGCAGTACTCCTGCGCGCAATTGCGCACGTATGCGTGCTCCGCCGCGACGACGACGTAGACGCCCCATTGCAGATGGTTCGGAACGCTCGTGCCGTCTCGGTTGAGGGAAGATACGACCTCGACCGTGCCGGCACGGCCCAACACGCCGCCCTTTTCGCGCGGCTTGCAGATCTTGGCGAGATCGGGCGCCGGGCAGGGCGGAAACGCCAGACCGTCGTCCTGCGGCAGAAGACCCGTGGCGTTCGACACGGCCGTCATTTCGATGCCGGACTTGGTGCCATCGATGAAGCTGTTGAACATCTTCGGGTTCATGCCGCCGCGCGCGACCATCTCGCGCGAGAAGCCGAAATTGTCCCACACCGTGTCGGGCGTGGAGGCGTGATAGCGCGGCAGGTAGCGCGTGCCCTTGCCCGCGGCCACCACCTCGAAGCCGCACGCGCGCGCCCAGTCGACCTGTTCGCAAATGAGCGCGGGCTGGTCGCCGTAGGCCAGCGAGTAGACGACGCCCGCTTGGCGCGCCTTGCGCGCGAGCAGCGGGCCCGCGACCACGTCGGCCTCGACGTTGACCATGACGATGTGTTTGCCCGCGGCGATCGACGCGAGGCAAAACCGAATGCCTGCGCGCGGATCGCCTGTCGCCTCGACGACGACCTCCACCGCCGGATGCGCGATCAACGCGTCGGCGTCGTCGGTCACCCAGGTCGTGCGATTGTCCAGCGCTTCGCCGGGCGAGCGCGCGCCGATGCGTTCCTCGGTCCAGCCGCAGGCCGCAAGATTGGTCCGCGCGCGCCCTGGGGACAGATCGGCCACTCCTAGAATGTGCAGACCGACCGTTCGCCGGGCTTGGGCGAGGAACATTGTCCCGAATTTGCCGGCCCCGATCAGCGCCACGGTCACGGGACGGCCTTGTTCCTGGCGGGCGGCCAGCATCGCGGCGAGATTCATGGGCGTTCCTCCGGTTTTGCGGCAGGATGCCCCCGAAGCCGGGGGCTTGCCAAGCGGGCGCGCATTTCGTATCCGCTTCGCGACCCCGAAGTGGAGCCAACACCATGCGCGCCGAGATCGCCGCCGTCGCCGCCGAAATCAAACAGTCCCTCGACCTCCTGCGGAGGTTTCTTTGACTGGGATAAGGCCCTCAAGAAACTCGACTCGTTGAACGAGGCGGCCGAGGATCCCGCCCTTTGGGACGATCCCAAGCAGGCGCAAGCGACGCTGCGCGAGCGCAAGCAGCTCGAAGCGTCGATCCAGTCGGTCAAAAAGCTGCAAGCCGATCTCGACGACGCGATCGGCATGATCGAACTCGCCGAAGCGGAGAACGACGCCAACGTGCTCGCCGACGCCGAGAAGGCGCTTCTGGCGCTCAAAGCCGAAAGCGAAAAGCGCGGTCTTGCCGCCTTGCTGTCGGGCGAGGCGGACGGCAACGACGCCTTCGTCGAGATCCACGCGGGTGCCGGGGGCACCGAGGCGCAAGATTGGGGCGAAATGCTCAGCCGCATGTATCTGCGCTGGGCGGAAAAGCGCGGATTCAAGACCGAGTATCTCGAAGAGAGCCCGGGCGAAGAGGCGGGCATCAAATCGGCGACGATCAAGATATCCGGCGAGAACGCCTATGGCTGGCTGAAGACCGAGAGCGGTGTGCACCGGCTCGTGCGCATCTCGCCGTTCGATTCGAACGCGAGGCGGCAAACGAGCTTCGCGTCGGCGTGGGTTTTCCCGGCGATCGACGACGACATCCAGATCGAGATCAACGAGGCGGACGTGCGCACCGACGTTTACCGCGCGTCGGGTGCGGGGGGGCAGCACGTCAACAAGACGGAAAGCGCCGTGCGTCTCACGCACGTTCCGACCAACATCGTGGTCGCGTGCCAGACCGAGCGTTCGCAGCACAAGAACCGCGAAAAGGCATGGAAGATGCTCCGCGCGCGGCTTTACGAGGCCGAGTTGCAGAAGCGCGAAGCCGCCGCCCACGCCGAGCATCAGAACAAGAGCGAAATCGGCTGGGGCCACCAAATCCGGTCTTACGTTTTGCAGCCCTACCAGATGGTCAAGGATCTGCGCACGGGCGTGGAGACGTCCGACACCCAGGGCGTGCTCGACGGCGATATCGACCGTTTCCTGGAGGCTTCGTTGGCTTCGCGCCTCAAGGGTGGCAAAGCCGACTCCGACGCCAAAAACGCGTGATCCTATTTCGCTTGGTCGATGGCGCGAATCACCTGATTTTAAGTGTGGTATTTCCGGTTCCGACGATGTTATAAAGTAACATCTGTGGGGGGGCTTATGTTGAAAATCCTGAGTTTTTTAGCGGGTTTTGCTCTGCTTCTGGTTCCGGCCGCAGCGCAAGCTTCGGAAGGTCACGCGCACGGGGAAGGCGCGCATGTCGATACGGACGTCACGCTGAAGCTTGGCGTGGATCGCAACTATCGTTCGACCAATGCCCGCACGCGCTACACCGACGCGTATGGCGAGGCCGAGGCCGTGGCCAAGTTCCATTTCAACGCGGCGTTCTTCGTCCAAGCGAAGCTGCATTGGGAACGCGTCAAGTTCGCGACAGAAAATCGCGCCTTCGGCGGGCACGGGCTTTATCTCGAAAATCTGTTCGCCAGTCTCGCGTTCGACGGGAATTCGGTCGCGCTGGGCAAGTTCAATCCCAATTTCGGCATGGGGTGGGACGATGCGCGCATGCCGGGTTTCTACGCGAACGAGTTCGCGAAGGATTACCAGACGAAGGAGGCGATCGGCGCCGCCTACGGCCGGAAGGCCGATTTCGGCGCGCTCGGGACGCACAAATTCGACGCGGCGTTCTTCTTCCTCGACAATACGTCGCTGTCCCGCTCGGCCTTCAACCGGCCTGCCTATGGCCCCGGCCAAGGTCCGTTGTCGACGACGCAACGCTTGGGCCAGAACCGCGCGATCTATGGCGGTCCGGGCAACACGACCGCGCCGGAATCGTTCGCTTTTCAATACGAAATCGCCGATCCCGCGGGCGTGGCGGGCCTCGTGTTCGCGGCCGGCTATCGCTACCTCGCGGCCGGAGACAAGCAGCCGGCTGGCCTTCAAGCCGGCAACGGTCCGGTCGCCTCCCGGGCCTCGCACGGCACGGTCGCCGCGGCGCGCTACGAAATCGGATTGCCGGCCGGTTTCGTGGTCACGCCGTTCGTCGAGTGGGCGAAATTCACCGACGTATTCAATTCCGATCCCAATATCGGCGTGAATCAGTTCAAGGACCGCGCCTACCTGACCACCGCCGCGATCCTGACATGGCGCGATTGGACGCTGGTTGCCTCGCGGATGACGCGCACCTTCGCCCGGCCGGACAACGAAGCCGTGGCCGGCGCCTTCTTCAATCAGGAAGACCGTCAGGTCGCCGCCAACCTTCTCTACAAGGTTTGGGACGACCTGACGCTCGGGGCGGGCTACCGCAAGACGCGCGCAGTGCCGGTCTTCGGCAACGTCAACCGGCAGGCGGTGACGAACAGCTTCGGCGCACAAGCCGTGTACACGCTGGAATTCTGACGCCCGCGCGTTACAGCGCCTTCGCCGCTTCGAGCACGGCCTCGACATGGCCGGTGACCGAAACCGGGCGCCACACGCCGCGGATCGTACCGGACTTGTCGATCAGATAGGTGGCGCGCTCCATGCCCATATACTTGCGCCCATACATGCTTTTCTCGACCCACGTGTCGTAGGCGGTCGAGGCTTTTCCTTCCTCGTCCGACGCGAGGTGGAATTTGAGGCCGTACTTCGCCGCGAATTTGTCGTGGCTCTTCATCGAATCGCGGCTGATGCCGACGATTTCCGCGTCGAGTTTCCGGAAGGCCATCAAAGCTTCGTTGAAGCCGCAGGCTTCCTTGGTGCAGCCGGGCGTATCGTCCTTGGGATAGAAATAGACGACGACGGTCTTGCCTTTCAGGCCCGAGAGTTTGACCGTCCCTCCGCCCACGGCGGGCAGGGCGAAATCGGGGGCCTTCGCGCCGATCTTCGGGCCGCGCTGCGGCGCTTCGCCTGCGGCCTGCTTGGCGGCGGTCTGCTTGGGGGCGGCTTTCTTCGGCGCAGCTTTTTTCTTGGCGGCCATTACGGACTCCTTTGAGGGGCGGGGAACGATCCCGGCAGACGAGATTGGAACAGCGCGCGCACCCGCGCGCCGACGGCTTCGACATGGGCTTCCAAGCCGGCGAAGTCAACCGCGCCGGCCGCGCGCGCGAGCACGGTTTTGAGCGCTTCGGGCGCGGTCGCGGGTTCGAAGTCGTCGGTCCACGTCAAACGCAAGGTTGCTTGCAGGGCCGAAAACAACGCGAAGGCTTCGCTCAACGTTGCGGCGGCGGTTTCAGGCAGGATCCGCTCGGCCGCGAGTGCCGCGATCGCATCGTGCGTGCCGGGGCGGATTAGGGCCGGTTTGCCCGCCGCAAGCAGCGCGTGCTGGACAAGAAATTCGACGTCGACCAAACCGCCGCGCCAATCCTTGATGCGCCAGGGTGTTTGCGCGCGGCGCTCGGCGGCCATGCGCGCGCGCATTTCCGCCACGTCTTCGGCAAGGGTGGCCGCGTCGCGCTTTTTGGCGAGCCCTTTGGCGATCGCGTCGAGCGCGGCGGCGCCGAGCGCGGGATCGCCGCACACGAAACGCGCCCGGGTCAGCGCCATGTGCTCCCACGTCCAGGCGTCGTCGCGGATGTATTTTGCGAAGCCCGCGATGTCCGAGGCGATCGGTCCCTTCTCGCCGTCGGGGCGCAGACGCAGATCGACCTCGTAGAGCCCGCCCTCGGCGGTCGCGGCACTCAATGCCGAAACGTAACGCTGCGCGAGCCGGTTGAAGTAAAGCGACGGCGGCAGCGGCCGGCCGCCATCGGACCGCTCGATGCCCTTGGGCGCCGAATAGACCGTGACGAGATCGAGATCGGACGTGACCGTCAATTCGCGGCCGCCGAGTTTGCCCAAAGCAAGCACCGCGTAGGCCCCGCCCGGGACCGCCCCGTGCGCGCGGGCGAACTCGGCTTGCGTGTCGTCGAGAAGGCTCGCCAGCACGCTATCGGCGATATCGGCGAGGGCGGCGCCCGCCGCGCGTGCGTCGAGTTTGCCTTTGAGAAGCTGCACCGCGACGCGGAACTCGCGTTCGTGCTTCCAGCGCCGCGCGATATCGAGCCGGTCTTGGTAGTCGCGCGCTTGGGCGTTCGCACGGGCGAGTTCGGCGCGCAGCGCGGGCTTTTCCCCCGGTACGGCGAAAAAATCCCCGGCGAGCACGGCGTCGAGCAGATGCGTGCGCACGGCGATGGCTTCGGCGAGCTTGGGCGCGGTTCCCATGATCTCGGCCACCAACTCGACGAGGGCCGGTTGCGCCTTGAACAGCGAAAACAGCTGCACGCCCGCGGGCAGCGCCTCGAGGAAGCGGGCGAAGCGCACGAAGCCCAGATCGGGCTGCGGCGTGCGCGCGAAGGCGTCGACGATCCGCGGCGCGAGTTCGGCAAGCAGCTCGCGCGCCCGCGTCGAGCGCGCGCAGCGATACCGGCCCTGATGCCAGGCGCGGATTTCGGCCGATATCCGCGCGGGTTCGGCGAAACCGCGCTCGCCGAGGCTCGCGAGGGTCTGCGGGTCGTCCTCCATCCCGCCGAAGATCAGCGCAGGTCCGGTCTCGGGTTTCGCCGTTTCCTCGAACAGGCGGCCGTAGCGCTCGGCCACGGTCGTGAAATGACCCAGCAAGTCGCGCTCGAACGTCGCATCGTCGGCGTAGCCCATGAACGCCGCGATGCGCGACCATTCCGGGCCCGCGTCGGGAAGGGTCTGGGTTTGCTCGTCGGCGACCATCTGCAGACGGTGTTCGAGCGTGCGCAAGAATGCATAGGCGGGTTCGAGCGCGGCCACGTCCGCCGCCGGCGTGTGACCCTTGGCCGCGAGCGCGTGCAGGGCCGCGATCGTGCCTTTGACGCGCAGATCGGGGTCGCGTCCGCCCCAGATCAGCTGCTGCGTTTGGGCGTAGAACTCGATCTCGCGGATGCCGCCTTTGCCGGTCTTCACGTTGTGGCCGTGCAGGGCGATTTCCCCGCCGCCGCGATGGGCTTGGATCTGGCGTTTGATCGCGTGGATATCCTCGATCGCGGCGAAGTCGAGATGCTTGCGCCAAACGTAAGGTCGCAGACGCGCAAGGAAGGCTTCGCCCGCTTCGCGATCGCCGGCTACGGGACGGGCCTTGATCATCGCCGCGCGCTCCCAATTCTGGCCGACGCTCTCGTAATAGGTTTCGGCCGCGAGGGTTGAGATCGCCATGGGCGTGGAGGCCGGATCGGGCCGCAAACGCAAATCCGTGCGGAAGACGTACCCTTCGTCGGTGCGGAATTCCATGATCCGCACCGCGAGACGCGCGAGTTTCACGAACGCGGCTTGCGCGTCGTCCGGATCGACGCCGCGCACGCGATCGAGATCGTAGAGCACGATCAGATCGACGTCCGAGGAATAGTTGAGTTCGCGCGCGCCCAGTTTGCCCATCCCGAGCACGACGAGGCCCGAGCCTAGCGCCGGATGTTTGGGATCCGCGAGTTCGAGGCCATCGCGGCGCGCGGCTTCGCGCAAGCCGTGGGCGAAGGCGAGTTCGAGCGCGGCCTCGGCGGTATCCGAGATCGCTTCGACGACGCGCGCCAGCGGCCATACCCCGCCGATGTCCGCGAGTGCGATGGTCAAACCCGCCCGGCGCTTGAATATCCGCAAAGCGGCCATCAGCGCCTCGGTCGTCGGCGGGGTTTTGGGTGGCTTGCGGACGCCGGCGAGCAAGGCCGCGAAGGTTTTGTCCGGCCCTTTGGCCAGCAGGTCGAGCGCGAATTCGGTGTCCCGGCGGATCGAAGCGCTCAAATGCGGCGAGTTGCCGAAAACCGCCGCCAAAGCGGGGTTGCCGCCGGCCAGAGTCCGGGCGAAGGCGGCTTTGGCCTTCGGGGCGAGGTCGCCGGCGGCCTCCGCCAGGGCTTCGAATTCCCGGGCGGCGGCGTCCGGGTCGAACGGCCGGGGCCATTGGGCCTTGGCGAAACCGGGGTACAATGCGGTCATGCGTCGAATCCGCTCCAAGCCGGGCAGGGTGACCGCCGCCGGGCCTCAGGGTCAAGGCGGGCGATGAGCCATCCGATCCGATTGTTCTTCGAGGTGCTGGGCACGCTCGTCGCCCTGGCGCTCGTGGGGGTGGCGCTGCTGCTGTGGCGGCTGTCGGCGGGGCCGATCGCCGTCCCGTTCGTGACGCCGCTGCTCGAAGCGGCGCTGGCCGCCGAGGAAAGCCCGTTCGAGATCGACGTCGGGGAAACTTGGCTGGATTGGTCGGGTCTCAGCCGGTCGATGGAGTTGCGGATTTCCGGCACGAGCGTCCGCGACCGCCAGGGCCGCGCGGTGGCGACGATCCCGGAGGCGTGGCTGTCGATATCCGCGCGCCGTCTGTGGCGCATGGAGTTGCAGCCCGAGAGCCTGCGCGTCGCGGGGCTTCATCTGCGCCTGACGCGCGACGCCAACGGCGACATCCGCCTCTTCGAAACCGACGATTCCGGCGCGCAAACCGGCACAGGCGGCGCGCTCGCGTTCCTGGTCGAGGAATTGTCCGGTCCGCCGGATACGGACAAACCGTTGGGATTGCTCGCGCGCGTCGAACTCGAGAATCTGATCGTCGACGTGGACGACGCGCTGACCGGACTTTCGCTGTCGCTGGTCGAAGCCCGCGCGGCGGCGACGCGCGACAACGCCGGGATCGCGTTGACCGCACGCTTGCCGATCCGTCTCGGCGATCAGACCGTGGCGATCGACCTGCGCGCGCTTTACGCGGCGCAGAATGAGGAGATCCGTTTGCTCGCCTCGACGCGCGGGGTGTGGCTGCCCGGCTTCGCGGGGCTCGATCCGCGGCTCGCCCATTTGGCGGGCGTGCGCGCGCGGCCCGATCTGGACGTCGAGGCCGTCGTGCGTGCGGGCAAACTCGAGGCGGGGCGCGTCGCGTTGCGCGCGCGCGCGGCGACGATCGCCGAACGCGCGTGGTTCGCGGGCGAGATCGCGGTCGACGAGGCCGTGCTCGACGCCCGCGTTTCCGCCGACTTCAAGCGGATCGACGTCGAGCGGTTGGAACTCGATCTCTCGGGCACGAAGCTGCGCGCCAGCGCGGCGATCGAAGAATTGCTCGCCCGGCCGAAACTGACCGCGCGCGTGGAATTGGCCGAATTGCCGACCGGCCGGCTCGTGGAGCTTTGGCCGGTCTTCGCGCCCGAAAATCCGAGGATTTGGATCGCGGACAACATCGCCGGCGGTCGCGTGCCGCAGGCAAGGGCGGAAATCGAACTGACGGCGCGCGACGCCGAGTGGTCGGGGACGACGCTGGGCCGTTTCCGTTTGGATTTCGCGGTGCGCGGCGCATCGGTCACCTACGTGCACGGACTGCCGCCGATCCGCGGGGCGGACGCGAACGCGACCATGGACGCGCGCCGCCTCGATTTCCGCGTCACGGCAGGTTCCGTCGGCGGCATCCGGTTGGAGGAGGGAACGGTCGCGCTGACCGGTCTCGACCAGTACCAGCAATACGCCCAAGTCGATGCGCGGCTGGCGGCCCCGGTCGGGGAGGCGATGCGCCTGATCGACCGCGAGCCGCTGGGGTTCCTCCAACGCATCGGCGAGACGCCCGACAATTTCGCGGGCGAGGCGAGCGTGCGGTTGAACGCGCGGTTTCCGCTGCTCGCGGACCTCAAACTCGACGCGCTGCAGATCCGCGTCGATGCCCAAACGCGCGGCTTCACGATGCGCAATGCGGTTCTGGGCCAGCCGCTCGAGGACGGCGAGATCGCCGTGCGCGTGGACAACGACGGGCTCGACGCGCGCGGGCGCGGCACGCTCGCGGGCTCGCCCGCGGAGATCGTCTATCGGCGCGAGTTTTCGGCGACCGCCAATCCGATCGAGCGGGCGACCGCGCGAGGCCGCGCGAGCGCCGAGACCCAACGCCGGCTCAACCTCGATTTTCCGCCCTATATCGATGGGCCGGTCGGCGTCGAACTCGCCACGACCGCTGCGCGCGACGGCCGGCGCACGATCGATCTCGCCCTGGACTTGGAGGCGACGACGCTGCGCCTGCCGGAGTTCGATTTCGAGCGCAAAGCCGGCACGCCTTTGCGCGCGCGCATGCAGGTGGCACTGCTCGGCGATACGGTCGTCGAGATCCGGAACATCGACGCGAGCGGTCCCGGCTTGGCCCTGCGCGGCCGCATCGGCTTCGCGCCCGACGGGCGCACGATGGCCGACATCGATCTTTCGCGTGCGTTGATCGAGGGGCGGGCCGATCTGTCCGCGCTGCGGGTCCGCCGGGACAGAGCGGCCGCAGGCGGGCGCGGGCGCAACGTCTTCGAGGCGCGCGGCGCTTTCCTGGACGTCGAATTCTTCCTCAAGGACAAATCGCCGCCCGATCCGGCGCGGCCCGATCTCGCGCTGCAAGGCCGCTTCGAACGCATGCGCTTGGGCGAGGATCGCGAACTGAAGGCGGTGTCGCTCGACGGGCGGCGCGGCCAACGGCTTTGGGAGCAATTGCGTCTCGAGGCGCGCATGGATCCTTCCACGCCGGGAGCAACGGCGCGCGTGCCGTTCGTCTTCGCCCTCGAGCCCGGGGCGGAGGGCCTGCAACGCCTGTCCGCGCGCTCCGCAGACGCCGGGGCGGTTCTGAAGGCGCTTGACGTGTCGCCCAACGTCGTCGGCGGCACGTTGACGATCGAAGGCCGAACCGATCCCGCGCGCCCCGATCAGGCGATCGCCGGCACCGCCAACATCCGGGATTTCCGGCTTAAGAACGCGCCGGCCATGGCGAAGCTTCTGTCGGTGGCGTTGCTGACCGGCGTGCTCGACTCGCTGCGCGGGGACGGGATCGGCTTCAGCCGCCTCGACGCCGAGTTCCTTTGGGCCGATCCGCAGATCGAGATCAAGGACGGGCGGATGTACGGCGCGGCGATCGGCATAACGGCCGGCGGCAAGGTCGATCTTCAGGCCGAAACCCTCGATCTCGCCGGCACGATCGTGCCCGCCTACGCGGTCAATTCGATCCTGGGCAATATTCCGATCTTGGGCGATCTGCTCGCGGGCGAACGCGGCGGCGGGATTTTCGCGGCCAATTACGTCGCGCGCGGCGGCACGGCCGAACCCGACATCCGGATCAATCCGCTTTCCACGCTCGCGCCGGGGTTCCTGCGCCGCCTGTTCGGCGGCTTGGGCGGCGGCGGGGCGGGGTCGGCGCAGACCCCGGCGCCCGACGGCCCCGTCAACCCGGATCGTTGATCAACCGTACACCAGATCGCGCAGGAACAGCGTGATCCAAGGCACGTAGGTGATCACCATCAGGCACGAGAAGACGACCGCGATGAACACCACGAGGTAGGGGATCATCTTGTCGATCCCCACTTT
The DNA here is from genome assembly GCA_020249045.1 of Azospirillum sp. Lineage (GTDB taxonomy): Bacteria > Pseudomonadota > Alphaproteobacteria > CACIAM-22H2 > CACIAM-22H2 > Tagaea. The sequence continues at coordinate 26,493 of JADCGK010000046.1, forward strand.
GGCGACTTGGGCGGCCGCGAACAGGTTGACGCCGAAGGGCGGCGTGATCATCCCCAGCGCCAGATTGACGACCATGATCGTGCCGAAATGCACGGGGTCGATGCCGAACTTCGCCGCGACAGGCGCCAGGATCGGCGCCAGCACGATGATCGACGCCGAGGTTTCGACGAACATCCCGACCACGAACAGGAACAGGTTCACGCCCAGGAGGTAAAGATCGGGCGTATCGAAAAGTTCCACCAGCCACTCCGCGATCCGGTCTGGCACGCCCTGGCGGTTCAGCAGCCACGAGAACAGCCCCGCGACGGCGATGATGAACATGATCGCCGCCGCCGCGCGCACCGATTTCACGAACACGGGGTAAAGGTCGGCGGGCTTGATTTCGCGGTACACGAACAGGCCCACGACCAGCGCGTAAACGACCGCGACGACCGACGCTTCGGTCGGCGTGAACACGCCGCCGTAGATGCCGCCCAAAATCACCACCGGCATGGTCAGCGCCCAGAACGCCTGACGCGTGGCGGCGAGGAAGCCCAATCGTCCGTCGCCGTCGTTCTTGCCCCACCCCATGATCCGGCACCAGATCAGCACCGTGACCATCAAGCCGCCGCCGATCAATATGCCGGGGCCGAAGCCGGAGATGAACAGTTCCGGGATCGAGGTTTGCGTGGCGACACCGTAAAGGATCATCGGGATCGACGGCGGGATGATGACGCCGAGTTCGGCCGACGTCGCCTGCAGCGCCGCGGCGAAGGCGACCGGATAGCCGTGCTTGACGAGTGCCGGGATGAGGATCGCGCCGATGGCGAAGGTCGTAGCGACCGAGGAACCCGAAATCGCGGCGAAGATCATGCAAGTCAGCACGCAAGTGCAGGCGAGTCCGCCTTGCACGCCGCCGACGATCGACTTGGCGAATTCGACCAGACGCTTCGAAATTCCGCCGACGTCCATCAGGTTGCCGGCCAGGATGAAGAACGGGATCGCCGCCAGCGGGAACGAATCCAGGCGCACGAACATCTGCTGGGCGGCGACCAGCAGCGGGAAATTGGTGTGGAAATGGATGCCCGCGATGGCCGCGATACCGATGGCGATCGCGATGGGGACCGACAGCACGAACAGCACGAGCATGACGGTCATCATGGTGCCCGTCATACCGCGTTCTCCAATTCCTCGTTCAGGCGCGCGGGATCGAAATAATGCGCGAGGGCGGCGATCGCGCAAAACGCGGCACCGATGGGGATCGCCGCGTAGCCCCAGGCGATCGACACGTCGAGCCCGGCGAGATTCTGGAATTTGACTCGCTCGGCCATCGCCCAGCCGAACCAGAACAGCACGGCCAGCACGGTCAGCGAACTCGCCAGTGCCAGCGTCTCCAGAAACCGGCGCATCAGTCCGGTCGAAACTTTGTGCGCAAGGTCGATCGACACAAGCGCACCGGTACGAAAGCAGCCGGCGAGGCCGACATAGCACATCCAGATCAGCGCCACGCGCACCAGCGCCTCGGACCACGTCGCCGGGTCTTGGAACACGAAACGCGTGAGCACTTGCCAGAATCCGGCGGCGACCGCGACCGCGAGAGCCGCGACGGCCGTGGCCGTCGCGACTTGCGTGGTCAAGCGGTCGATCGCCAGAAGCAGGGCGGCGAGCGTCTTCAACGCCGCGCCGTCCTTACGGACGCCAAGCGCGGATGCGCTCGATGTTGGCGGCGCCGAACTCGCGGCCCCAGCCTTCCATCGCCGGGTTCATCGCCGACTGGAAGCCGGCCATGTCGACGGTGGTGGTGACGGTCATGCCGCGGCGGCGCAGCTCGTCGACGCCCGATTCCTCGTCCGCCGACACGCGCGCGCGGTTGGCGGCCTGGGCGGCCTTGGCGGCTTCGCGGAAGGCGGCCTTGTCCGCGTCGTTGAGGCGGTTCCACGCCGCGGGGCTCATCAGCAGCATCGCGGGCGAATAGACGTGGCGCGTCAGCGAGAGGTAGCGCTGCACCTGGTTCAGGTTGTTCGCCACGATCACCGGGATGGGGTTTTCCTGACCGTCGACCGTGCCTTGCTGCAGGGCGGGCACGAGTTCGGAGAACGCCATTGGCGTGGGCAGGGCGCCCATCGTGCGGAAGGCCTGCATGTGGACTTGGTTTTCCATCGTGCGGACCTTGAGGCCGCGCACGTCGTCCGGCTTGGACACTTCGCGGCGCGAATTGGTCATGTTGCGGAAGCCGTTCTCCAGCCACGCCAGCGCGATGATGTTGCGCGCGGGGAAGCGGGCGAGCACGTCCTGGCCGATCTGGCTGTCGAGCACGCCGCGCGCGTGCGCGTAGTCGCGGAACAGGAACGGGATGTCGAAGATTCGCGTCTCGGGCACGAAGTTGCCCACCGGGCCGGTCGAGGTGATCGTCAGATCGCCCGTGCCGATCTGCAGCGCTTCGATGTTCTCGCGCTCGTTGTCGTTGCGCTGGATGTTGACGCGGATGCGGTTGTTGGTGCGCCGCTCGATGTCTTCCTTGAACGCGACGGCGCCGGCACCGTAATGGCTGTTGATCGGCAACGGATGGTTCATCGTCAGCGTGGTCTGCGCCGCGACGGGTGCGGCGAACGCCGCGACCAGCCCGACGAGGGCGAATTTGGCGAGCTTCATGGGGGTCCTCTCCCTGATCTTTTTTGCCGCGCGCCCGAGCTTGCGCACGCGGTTGCGGAATGGACCCTAGCGCGGACGCGCGGGACCGCTCAAGCGGTGGTTTTCGCCGCCGCCAGTCCCGGCGGGCGGAACGAACGGTCGCGGAAGGCCGCGGCATCGCCGGTCGCGAATTTGACCCCGGCCGCCTTGATCGCGTCGTCCGATACCTTGTCGAGTTTCGTGTAACCGGGATGGTGATGGGGCACGAACGGGTCGTTGGCGGCCGCGTTGTAGCAGAACAGCACCGTCCAGCGCCGGTCGGCGCTGCGGTTCTGGTCGCTGCGATGCATCACGTTGCAATGGAAAAACAGCGCATCGCCGGGATCGAGTTCGACGTGGACGCGCTCGTAGCGCTTGAGCATCCACTCGACGCGCTCGGCGTTGGCGCCGACCTGATCGCCGGGCAGCACGCCATGTTCGACGCGCCCCGCCTTGTGCGAACCGCGCAAGACCTGCAGGCAGCCATTGGCCTTGGTGGCCTTGTCGAGGGCGACCATCACGCTGGCCATGTCCGGCGCTAGACAGCCGTTGTGATACCAATAGCCGTAATCCTGATGCCATTCCCACGCGCCGCCCTCGTAGGGTTCCTTGGCCGTGAGTTTGGAATGGTAGTGATAGACCTCGCCGCCGATCATCTCCTCGACCGTGTCGACCACCCGCGCCGAGCGCGCGGCGAGGCCGTAGACGCTGTCGCCCGGGTGATTCCACAGCGCCATTTTCGTGGCTTTGCCCTCGGCGTCGCGCCGGTCGTAGAAATGCGCCGCGATCTGCGGATCGCGTTCGATCGCCTCGCGCAGAATGTCCGTTTCGGTCGGATCGAAAAGCCCGCGCACGATCACGTAGCCGTCGCGTTCGTAGGCCGCGCGCTGCGCGGGCGTGAAGATCGAAGCCATGGACGGTTCCCCCGATGCGGTTTTCCGCAGTGTGGAACGATCGCCGGGGCGCACGCAAGACGCCTGCAACGCAAAACGGCCCCGGATCGCTCCGGGGCCGTTCGCGTGACGCGAGACCGGAAGAGGGGTCTCAGACCGAGTAGTACATCTGGAACTCGATCGGGTGCGGGGTGTGCTCGAAGGCGTACACCTCCTCCATCTTCAGCTCGATGTAGCTGTCGATGAAGTCGTCGGTGAACACGCCGCCGGCCTTGAGGAACCCGCGGTTCTTGTCGAGGTTCTGCAGCGCTTCGCGCAAGCTGCCGCACACCGTCGGAACCTTCTTCAGTTCGGCCGGCGGCAGGTCGTACAGGTTCTTGTCCATGGCTTCGCCCGGATGGATCTTGTTCTTGATCCCGTCGAGGCCGGCCATGAGCATCGCCGAGAAGCCCAGATACGGGTTCGCGGTCGGGTCGGGGAAGCGCACTTCCACGCGCTTGGCCTTCGGGCCCATGCCGAACGGAATGCGGCACGACGCCGAGCGGTTGCGCGCCGAGTAGGCGAGCAGCACCGGCGCTTCGAAGCCCGGGATCAGGCGCTTGTAGGAGTTCGTCGACGCGTTGGTGAACGCGTTGATCGCCTTGGCGTGCTTGATGATGCCGCCGATGTAGTAAAGCGCGGTTTCCGACAGGTCCGCGTAGCCGTTGCCCGCGAAGAGCGGCTTGCCCTTCTTCCAGATCGACTGGTGCACGTGCATGCCCGAACCGTTGTCGCCCTTGATGGGCTTGGGCATGAACGTCGCGGTCTTGCCGTACTGGGCGGCGACGTTGTGGACGACGTACTTGTAGATCTGGCAGCCGTCGGCGGCCTTGACCATCGTCGAGAACTTGTTGCCGAGCTCGTGCTGCGAGGGCGCCACTTCATGGTGGTGCTTCTCGATATCGAGGCCCATGTCCTTCATGACGGTGAGCATTTCGGCGCGCAGGTCCGCACCGCTGTCCACCGGCGGAACCGGGAAGTAGCCGCCCTTGATCGGCGGACGGTGGCCGAGGTTGCCGTCGGGATACTTCTTGTCGGTGACGTAGGGGCCTTCCTCGGAATCGATCTCGACCGAGGTCTTGTTCATCGACACCTTGAAGCGGACGTCGTCGAACACGAAGAACTCGATTTCCGGACCGAAGAACGCCGTGTCGCCGATGCCCGTTTCCTTGACGTAGGCTTCGGCCTTCTTGGCGATGCCGCGCGGATCGCGGTTGTAGGGCTGGCCCGTGCCCGGCTCGTAGACGTCGCACATGATCGTCATCGAGGGTTGGGCGGCGAACGGATCCATGACGGCCGTCGTCGGGTCGGGGATCAGCGTCATGTCGGATTCGTTGATCGCCTTCCAGCCGGCGATCGACGAGCCGTCGAACATGATGCCTTCCTCGAACGTCTCCTCGGTGATGGTCTCCACCGCGTGGGCGAGGTGCTGCAACTTGCCGCGCGGATCGGTGAAGCGCAGGTCGACGTACTTGCAGCCGTTGTCCTTGATCTTTTTCAGGACGGTCTTGGGATCCGACATAGCCTCTTTCCTGTGTTGGGCCCGCCGATGAACGGTCGGGCGGGTTGAAACGGTGAATTAAACCGCGTCCGCACCCCGTTCGCCGGTGCGGATGCGCACGACCTCTTCGATCGTCGAAACGAAGATCTTGCCGTCGCCGATACGGCCCGTGTGGGCGGCGCGCTGGATCGCCTCGATCGCGCGCTCGACCAGATTGTCCTCCAGCACCACTTCCAGCTTCACCTTGGGCAGGAAGTCCACGACGTATTCGGCGCCGCGGTAGAGCTCGGTATGGCCCTTCTGGCGGCCGAAGCCCTTGGCTTCGACCACGGTGATGCCCTTGAGGCCGACCTCGTTGAGCGCGTCCTTCACCTCGTCGAGTTTGAAGGGCTTGATGATCGCTTCGATCTTTTTCATGGGCGTTTCACGCGAGAGTTCCATCCGACGACGAAAACCGGGTGCGCGCTGGGCGACGGGCGATCCGGCAGCGGCTCAGCAAAGCACGCCCCATGCCAAGCCCCCTCCGACCGGCCGGGCGGAGAGTCAGTGATTCGCCATGACCCGCCCGAAAAACCGGCGCGATTTCGCCCAATTTTTGATCTAAATGCCCTTTCATTGGGCGTTTCGGATCGAGTTCTTGGCCAAGCTCGTCCGGATCCGGCGCATCGCTTCGCGGATGTTTTCGGTCGAATTGGCGTAGGAAAAACGGAGATATCCCTCGCCATGGGCGCCGAAGGCGGTGCCGGACAGAACCGCGACGCCCGAATCCTCGAGCAGCAGCGTTTCCATTTGCCGGCTGGTCAGGCCGGTGCCGGTGATGTTTGGGAAGGCGTAGAACGCCCCGCCGGGTTCGACGCATTTGAAACCCGGCACGGCGTTGAGTTCGTCGACGATCACCCGCCGGCGCTCGGCGAAGGCTTTGACCATATCGCGTACCGCATCTTGCGGCCCGTCGAGCGCGGCCATGCCCGCGTATTGCGCGGCGGCGTTGACGCACGAATGGCAGTTGATCGCCAGCCGTTCGGCCTGCCCGACGATCGCTTTGGGCCACACCGAATAGCCCATGCGCCAGCCGGTCATCGCGTAGGTCTTCGACCAGCCGTCGAGCAGGATCAACCGGTCCCGGATTTCCGGGTAGGACAGCAGCGAAACATGCGGCCGCCCGTCATAGGTCATCTGGCCGTAGATTTCGTCCGACATGATCGCGCAGTTCGGGAAGTTCGCGAGGCCTGCGACCAGCTTGTCGATCTCGGCCTTGGGCGTCACGCCGCCGGTCGGATTGGCCGGCGAATTGACGATCAGCAAGCGCGTTTTGGGGGTCAGTCGCGCGAGCACGTCCTCGGCGGCGAAGGCGAAGCCGTTCTTTTCGAGCAGCGGCAACGGCACCGGCGTGGCGCCCGAGAATTTGATGACGCTCTCGTAGATGGGGAAACCCGGGTTGGGGTAGACGATCTCCGCCCCGGGCTCACCGAACATCACGATCGCGAAGAACATCGTGACCTTGCCGCCCGGCACGATCAGCACGTTGCCCGGATCGATCTCGACCGCCAAGCGCTTGTGCAGATCGCGCGCGACCGCCTCGCGCAGCGGCAGTATCCCGTTGGCCGGGGTATAGCCGTGATGGCCATCGCGCAGGGCCTTGATCGCGGCCTCGACGATATGCGGCGGGGTCAGGAAATCGGGCTGCCCGATCCCCAGATTGACGATGGATTTGCCCTTGGCTTCGAGCGCTTTGGCGCGTGCCAGCACCTCGAAAGCGGTTTCGGTACCCAGGCGCGACATGCGCTCGGCCAATTGCAGGGACATGGGGCGTGTTCTCCGGTCGAGGGGCGGTTCTTGGGCCAGGGGCGTAGCACGAGGACGGTCCCGCCGGTAAGCCTTGCGTTGGGGGGCGGGACGGCGCTACAAACCGCTCCGCTGTGGCGGGCGTAGCTCAGTTGGTAGAGCACCTGGTTGTGGTCCTGGTTGTCGCGGGTTCGAGCCCCGTCGCTCGCCCCAGCCCTTTCTCAAGTCCTTCGCGAAATTGACGGTTCGGCGCCGGCGGGGGTGTACCCCCGGTTGCCGTATCGCGCGGTGACCGTTAATACTGCGCCCCATCATGCCGCCGCGCGCGCCGAAATACGCCAAAGTCGCCCAGGCCGATCTCGACGCGGCGATCAAGCTGCACGAAAAACTGCTGGCCAAGCAGACCGGCGGCAAGCGGTTGGTGTTGCCCTTCCATACGCTCGAGCGGCTGGTGTTCGCGGGCAAGGTGCTCAACGAGGCCGAATTCGTCGGCAGCCGCATGTCCGAGGCCGATTTCCAAGGCGCCAAACTCGAGCGCGCGAATTTCTTCGGCGCGGTTCTGACGCGCGCCAATCTGCGCAACGCGGACCTGCAGCGCGCGGACTTGCGCGGCGCGAGTCTGAAAGGGGCCAATCTGGAGAGCGCCAATCTGCGTCAGGCCGACATCCGCGACGGCTTCATCATCGTGCCCGACGACAACGGCAATTTCGACTTCGCCAGCGCGGAGCGCAAATCGGCGGAAATCGACGAGGCCTCGTTCAGCCGCGCCAATCTGACCGAAGCGAAGGTCGCGCGCGCCTTCGGCCGGCGCACCGACCTCACCAATTGCATCATGCGCAACGCCAACCTTGCGGGTGCGGATCTCTCCAATTCCGATCTCACCGGCGTCGTGTTGACCGGTGCCGACCTGACCGAAACCAATCTTTCGAACTGCATCCTGCAAGGCGCCGTGCTGGCGGGTGCTTTCCTCAACAACACCAAGCTCGACGGCGCCGATCTGACCGCCGCGCAGTTCAGCAAAAAGGATTTCGAGAAGTCCGACACCCGCAAGGCGATCCTGCCCAAATCCCTCGACGAAATGGGCCTGCAGCTTGGCCAGATCGTGCTTGCGCATTTCGACTGGTTGCAGAGCGCGGGCGCCGCGGGCGCGCAAGCCGTGCTCGACGCGATCGACATGACCGGCCTGGACGCCAACGGCCTCAATCTGTCCGCCGGCCGGATCAAGCGCGCCACGTTGATCGACGCCCAGCTTCAGAGCGGCAAGTTCCAGATGACCGATCTGTCGGGCACGAACCTCGCGGGCGCCAATCTCGCCTCGGCCGATCTGCGCGGCGCGACGCTCGACAAATGCATCCTCAACGGCGCCGACCTGTCCAACGCCGACCTCACCAGCATGCCGCTGCCCACGACGGCGACGGGCCGCTGGCCCACGCGCGTTCGCGGCGCGCAGTTGCACAGGGCCGATCTGCGCGGCGCCAAGCTCGCCGAGTGCGACTTTTCGGAGTCGATCTTCCGGCAGGCGGATCTGCGCGGCGCCGATTTGACCGATTGCAAGCTCGTCGATTGCGATTTGAGCGGCGCCGATCTGCGCGACGCGATCGTCGACGGCGTGGATTTCCGCGGCGCGATCGGCCGCCTTTAGGAGCGAACATGACAAAAATCTTGGGGATTGCCGGGTCGCTGCGGGCGAAGTCGTACAACAAGGCTCTGCTGGCCCACGCCGCAAAGGCCGCGCCCGAGGGCGTGACGGTCGAGATTTTCGACCTGCGCCCGATCCCCTTTTTCGACGAGGACTTGGAGGCGCAAGGCTATCCCGAACCGGTCGCGCGCCTGCACGCGGCGGTGGCCGCCGCCGACGGCGTTCTGATCGCCACACCCGAGTACAATTCGGGCATTCCCGGCGTGCTCAAGAACGCGCTCGATTGGATGTCGCGTCCGCCGGGCAGCGCGAGTGCCGCGGGCAAACCGGTCGCCCTGATGGGCGCGTCGCCCGGGTCGATGGCGACGGGGCGCGCGCAAGCCTCGGTCGCGCCCGTGCTGTTGGGCATGGGCATGCTGCCGCTGACCGGTGCCGGCGTGGCGATCCCCAACGCGGGGACGGCGTTCGACGCATCGGGCGCGCTGACCGACGCGCGCGCCCAAGCGGCCGTGGCCAAATGCCTGACCGCCTTCGCCGCGTGGATCGCGCGGCTCAAGCCACGTACCTGATTTCGCGCACCAGCTTGTCGCGGATCGCTTCGCGGAAATCGGCATAGTCGCGCGCCGGGATGACGAAGGCGCCCGGCCCGCCGACGACGAACAGCCGGTAATAGGCGTCGAGCGCCGGTTCTTCGTTGAGGATCGGCAGCCCGTTGATGGCGATGCCGGCGGCCAGTGCGTCCGCGCGAGCGGCCAGGACCGAGCGTCCTTGGTTGGACGCGCCGTCGCCCGAAACGTCGATGACCCGGCGTGCGGCCGGGAAGGGGCATGCGTCCAGCGCTTCGTGGGCGAAGTCGATCGCATCGCCGATCGCGGTGGCCCCGCCCACGACCAGCCGCGGGGCGATCTCGCATTCCTTGGCGTAGGCTTCGAGGTCGGCCGCGGCGCCGATGCGGCGCCACTCGAGATTCATCGTGTGGGTCTTGGCGTCGGCGAATTCGAACATCGCGACGGCGATGGCGCCCACGCGGCCCGAGCCGATCGCCTCGGCCACGGCCGGATGGCGGAAAGCGGCCGCGTAGCCTTCCATCTGCAGATAGAACTCGTCCATCGACACCGAACTCGAGGAATCGATGGCCAGCGCCACGGCCACGTCGACGCCCGATGCGGCCTCGGTCGCGCGCGCGGGACGGACGGCCGCCGCAAGGCCGGCGGCGAGGAAGCTGCGACGTTTCATGCGCATCGTCTAGGCACGCATTATGGCATGATCGCGGCGATGGACCCTGGTCTTCCGACCTGCGCCGAGATGGCCGCGATCGACCGCGCCGCGATCGCCGCGGGCGTGCCCGGTTTGCGTTTGATGGAGAACGCCGGGGCCGCCGTCGCGCGCCATCTCGGCGCTCGGTTCGCGCGCCGGCGCGTGGCGGTGCTGTGTGGACCGGGCAACAACGGCGGCGACGGCTTCGTGGTCGCGCGCCATCTGCACAGCGCCGGATGGCCGGTCCGGGTGGGGCTTTTGGGCACGCGCGAAGCTTTGCGCGCCGACGCCGCCAAAATGGCGGCACTGTGTCCGGTGGAAATCGAGACCATCGCGCCCGACATGTTGGCGCCGGCCGAACTGGTCGTCGACGCTTTGTTCGGCGCGGGCTTGTCGCGCCCATTGGACGGTGTCGCCTTGGCGCTGGTCCAAGCGCTCGCCCGAAGACGGGTGCCGGTCGTTGCGATCGACGTGCCGAGCGGCGTTGCGGGCGATACGGGCGCCGTTCTGGGTGCCGCACCGCAAGCCGCGTTGACGGTCACGTTCCATCGCCGCAAGCCCGGGCATCTGCTTTTGCCTGGCCGCGCGTTGTGCGGCGAGATCGTCGTCGCCGATATCGGCATTCCCGACGACGCGGGGCCCGCGCGCGCGACCTTCGCCAATTCGCCCGTGTTGTGGGACGCCGTTTTGCCGCGACCGGCGCTCGACGGGCACAAATACGATCGCGGCCACGCGCTGATCGTCGGCGGCGGGGATTTGACCGGTGCCGCGCGGTTGGCGGCCGAGGCGGCGTTGCGCGCGGGCGCGGGCTTGGTCACGCTCGCGGCGCCCGGCGACGCCTTGCCCCTTTATCGCATCGCCTGTCCGGCCGCGGTGATGGCGCGCGACCTCGCCGACTTCGCCGGACTGCTCGCCGACCGGCGCCGCAACGCGCTGTTGCTCGGCCCCGGCAACGGCGCCGACGCCGCGTGCCGCGCGCGTATCGAACTGGCGCGCAAAGCCGGCCGCGCTTGCGTGCTCGACGCCGATGCGTTGGGCGTGCTGTCGCCGTTCGACGTCCGGCTCACGGCGGATTTCGTCCTGACGCCGCATGACGGCGAGTTCGCGCGGATGTTCCCGGATCTCGCCGCGGGCGACCGTCTTTCCCGCGCGCGCGCGGCCGCCGCGCGTTCGGGGGCGATCGTGTTGCTCAAGGGCGCCGATACGGTCGTGGCGCATCCCGACGGGCGCGCGGCGATCGCCGACAACGCCCCGCCTTGGCTTGCGACCGCCGGTTCGGGCGACGTATTGGCGGGGGCGATCGTGGGTTTGCTCGCGCAAGGCATGCCCGCATTCCTCGCGGCCTGTGCGGCCGTGTGGTTGCACGGGGCGGCCGCACGCGCACGCGGTCCGGGTCTGATCGCCGACGATCTTCCGCGCGCCATCGGCGAGGCCGTCGCGGTGTTTGTGGGCGGTGCACAAGGCGCCACGAAATAATTCGGCGCATTTACCGCGAAACGGTATCCGATGGCCGCGAAATCCGGCATCCCGTCTTTGGCAATGTAGAATAGACCTTGTGTGGCGGCCGGGTTGGGCACATTTACCCGGGTGGGAGCCACCGGATCGCCGCGTCCCCGTTACCCCCTTGGCCGCACACCGGCCAGCGCGTCGGTCGGAAGGTCGAACATCGTGGAACACCCTCTGTTTAGGGCCGCTTGCTCGGTTTTGGGCGTCGACCACGCCGTGGCGCGCGCGCTCGCGCGCGCGGTCGAGTCCGACGACCACGACGATTGGCGCGAGGCGAAGGAATTGCTGTCCAATCTGCCTGAGGCGGAGTGGGTGGCGATCAAGGGGCGGCTCAAGGAATACACGATCGACGAAGAGGACGAGGCGCCGCAACTCCACTAGACTGGGCGCATGACCGATACGCGCGCCGGTTCGAAATTCGTCGCTCGCCTCAAGGAGGCTTGGCGCGACCTCTCGACGAGCGCGCGCGCGGCCGTCGGCGCCGCGAAACCGCCGCATCCCGATTTGCCCGACGCCGACCTGCCCGCCTTGCGCGCGCGGATGCGCGATTGTTTGGAGGGCAAAGGCGGCGAGGCCAGCGCGCGTCAGCGCGCGGTCGAACTCGGCAGTCTTTACCTCGGCTTGTCGACGGTCGGGCGCAAACGCTTCCTGGGCGCGCTCGCGCGGGATTTCGACATCGACCGGGCCGCGGCGGCGCGCGCCGCGGAAGCCGCGCTCGGCGCGTGGAAAAGCGACGACGCGAAAAAGCGCGTGGCGGCCGAGGCTGCTTTGAAATCCGCACTCGACGCGCCGCGCGCCAAATTGCTGCAGCAATTCACGGCGCTGCCCGAGGGCGTGAAGTTCCTCGTTGATCGGCGCGCCGAATTGCTGGAATGGTCGCGCGAGGATGCGGCGCTCGCCGCGCTGGAGGCGGATCTGAAGGATCTGCTCGTCGCCTGGTTCGATCTGGGGTTTCTCGAACTTCGGCGGATCACGTGGGAAAGCCCCGCTGCCCTGCTCGAGAAACTCGCCGCCTACGAAGCCGTGCATGCGGTGCGCGATTGGGCCGATCTGAAGAACCGCCTGGACAGCGACCGGCGCTATTTCGCGTTCTTCCATCCGCGCATGAAGCTGGAGCCGTTGATCTTCGTCGAGGTGGCGCTCGTCTCGGGACTGGCGGGCGATGTGCAGTCGCTGCTCGACGACAAGGCGCCCGTGGGCGATCCGGGCGCCGCCGATACGGCCATCTTCTATTCGATCTCCAACGCGCAGAAGGGACTCGCGGGCATTTCCTTCGGCGGCTTCCTGATCAAGCGGGTTGTCGCCACGCTCCAGTCCGAGTTTCCGAACCTCAAGACGTTCGCCACGCTTTCGCCCGTGCCGGGGTTCCGCGCGTGGCTCGATCGGCGCTTCGCGGAGGGCGCGCGCGGCCTGCTGACGCGCGAGGAACGCGCGACCCTTGCCGCCGCCATCAAGGGCGAGGCGGGCTGGCTTGCGGGCAAGGGCGATCTCAAGCGCTGCCTCGCCGACGATGCGTGGGCCGCGAACCCCGCGCTCGCCGCCGCGCTCGAAGCGCCGCTCACGCGGCTTTGCGCGTCCTATCTGATGGGCGCCAAACGCGCGGACGGGCGCGCCGCCGACCCGGTCGCGCATTTCCATCTCTCCAACGGCGCGCGTCTGGAACGGATCAATTGGCGCGCCGACATGTCCGGCAAGGGCTTGCGGCAGTCGGCGGGCATGATGGTGAACTATCTCTATCGCCTCGCGGACATCGAGGCGAACCACGAGGCCTACGCGGCCGACGGGGCGGTGACGGCCGCCTCGGCCGTCCGGGCGCTGGCCAAGTAACCGACGTCGCTTGGAATTCGGCGGCGCGCGCGCTTACATTCTCCGTCGGACGGCAGACGCGGGGTCGCAATGGAGTGGGGTATCGTCGCGGCGCTCGCGGCGGCGGCGGGCGCGGGATACGCGCTGGGCCGTCTTGGCCGGCAGTCCGGCGGCGTCCCGTCGGTGCTGCGGGATCGCCATGGCGTCGAGGCGGCGATCGCCGAGGGCGAACGGCGCTTGCTCGACACGATCAATGCGGTCGAGATCGGGTTCCTGGTCTGGGATCGCGACGATCGCCTCATGCTGTGGAACGAGCATTACTTCGAGATCTTTCCGCATATGCGCGGCGCGTTGCAGCGCGGCATGTCGTTCGAGGCCTATATCGAGGCGACGGCTGCGGTCGTCATCGCGCTGGGCCGGCCAGAGCGCGCCGCGTGGGTGCGCGGCGAACGCCGCGCGCGCCACCGGCGTTTCGGCGAGGTCTTCCTTCAGCGCGCCGCGCGCGGGCGGGAGATCGAGACGGCCGAATACGCGATGGGCGACGGCGGCGCCGTCGCGATTTATCGCGACGTCACGGCGTTGCACCGCGCCGAGCGCGCGGCGGCGGAAAACCGCCAGCGGCTGATCGACTCGCTGGAGGCGCTCGGCGAGGGAATCCTGATCCTCGACCGGGAGGATCGCGTCGTGTTCTGGAACCGACGCTACGTCGAGATCCTGCCCTATATGGACGGCATCGTGCGCCGGGGCGCGACGTTCGCGGAACTGGCCGAGGACGTGCGCGCGAAGCTGCGCGCCGATCCCGATCCGGACGCGTCGTTGCGTCGGCACGAGGAGCGCATACGTCGCGCGCGCGAGTTCGGCAAACCTTACGTCGCCAACCCTGCGGGCGGCCGATCGGTCGAGATCACCCAATACGCGGCGGCCGATGGCGGCGTCGTCGCGGTCTATCGCGATCTGAGCGAGACGCTCGAAGCGGAGAAGGCGCGTCGGGCCAGCGAGGCGCGGTTCCGGGACGCGATCGCGGGCATGGCCGATGGGTTCGTGCTCTACGACAAGGACGACCGCGTCGCCGCGTGGAACGAACCGTTCGTCGAACTCTATCCCGCCTTGCGCGGGGTCTTGCGCGAAGGCCTGTATTTCAAGGACGTGGTCCGCGCGATCGCGACCGCCCATCGCCCCGAAATCGCGGGGCGGGATCTCGACGCCTATATCGAAGCCCGCTACGCGCGGATGCGGCCCGTCCCGACGGCGCGCGACGAGGTGACGATCCGCGGACGCCGGCTGGAGATCGCGCGACGCGCGACCAGCGACGGCGGGGTCGTCGCCGTCCTTCGCGACGTGACCGAAGCGCGGATGGCCGAAGTCGCGGTCCGCGAATCCGAGGCGCGGTTCCGCGACGCGATCGCGAACATGGCCGACGGCTTCGCGCAGTTCGATTCCGGGAACCGCTTCGTCGCGTGGAACGAACGCTATCTCGACATCTTTCCGGCCTTGCGCGGCGTGATCAGGCCCGGCCTGCCGGTGGTCGAGGCGATGCGCTTGGCCGCGCCCGCCGCCATCGGCTCGTCCGATCCGGACGCGGTCGAACGATGGATCGCCTCGCGTCTCGCCGCGCTCAACGTCGCCGGGGCCGAGGACGAGCAGACCGCGATCGGTGCGCGCACCCTGCGGATCACCCGATCGCGCACGTCCGAAGGCGGTGTGGTGGCGATTTTGCGCGACGTGACGGCGGATGCCGAGGCTGCGCGGGAACTCGAGCGCGCCAAACAGGCGGCGGAGGCGGCGAGCAGCGCCAAGTCGGAGTTCCTCGCCAATATGAGTCACGAGTTGCGGACGCCGCTCAACGGCGTCGTCGGCATGCTTGACGTGATGCTTGCGGGCGCCCTGGGCGACGAGACGCGCCGGCAGGCGGAGATGGCGCGTTTCTCGGCCGAGCGCCTCCTCAAGGTGATCGGCGACATCCTCGACATCTCCAAGCTCGAAGCGGGCGCCCTGCAGATCGACCGCACGGTCTTCGCGCCGGCCGACGCGGTACGCGACGCTTCGGCCACCTTTGCCGCCTCCGCCGCCGCCAAGCGGCTGTCGCTCGAAACCGACGTGGCTGCGGATTTCGAGGGGCCCGCCGTGGGCGATCCGATGCGCTTGGGGCAGATCCTGCTCAATCTGGTTGGCAACGCGGTCAAGTTCACCGAACGCGGCTACGTGCGCGTGCGCGCCTTCCGCGCCGACGGCGACGAAGCGGTCGTCGAAGTCGCCGACAGCGGGCCGGGGATCGAGCCCGCCGCCCAGCGCCGGTTGTTCACCAAGTTCTTCCAGGCCGATGCGTCGGTCACGCGCCGCTACGGCGGCACGGGGCTGGGCCTCGCCATCAGCGGTGAGTTGGTCGCGGCGATGGGCGGATCGATTTCGGTCGAATCGCGGCCGGGCGAGGGAGCGGTTTTCCGTCTGCGTCTGCCGTTGCCGCGTGCCACGCCGACATTGCCGGCTTTGGCGCGCGCGGCGGGCGACGGACCGGCGGTGGCGTTGCGGGCCGAAGGCAAGCGCTTGCTGCTGGTCGAGGACAACGAGGTCAATCGCTACGCGGCGGCCAAGATGCTGGAGCCGACGCGCGCGATCCTCGACATCGCCCATGACGGGGTCGAGGCCGTGGAACTCGCGGGCTTGCGCGCCTACGACGCGATCCTGATGGACGTGCAAATGCCGCGCATGGACGGATTGGAGGCGACGCGCCGCATCCGCGCCTCCGACGGGCCGAGCGCGACGGCGCCGATCCTGGCGTTGACCGCCAACGCTTTCGTCGAGGACGTCGAACGCTGCCGCGCGGCGGGCATGGACGGGCATTTGGCGAAACCCGTGCGCGCCGCCGATCTGATCGCGGCCGTGGGCCGGGCGCTGGCGCACGGGCGGCACGGGGCGGCGCAGATTTCCGATCCGCGCCCGCGCCCCGCGCCGGCCCGCGCCGTCCCGGGCGCGCCGCTCGACGAGGCGACGTTGATCGCGCTGGAGAGCGACGTCGGGGCGGCGACGGCCGCCTCGCTCGCCGTTTCGTTCCGCCGCGAACAAGGGCGGCAGTTGCGCGGGCTGGAGAACGCGCTCGCGCGCCGCGATCTTGCGCTGCTTTCGCGCGACGCGCATTCGATCAAGGGGGCCGCGCGGATGTTCGGCGCGCGCGAATTGGCGCATCTCGCCTTCGAAATCGAACGCGCGGCGAAGTCCGGCGCCGTCGACGGACTCGATGCCACGCTCGAGGCCGCCGCGCATGCGTTCCGGCGCGTCGACGACGCACTGGGCAAACGCTACGCCGCGAACTAGTTTGCCGGGATCATGAGCGTACTGAAGACGATTCGGTGGTTGGCGGTGGGCGCGATACTCGGCCTCGTCGCCGCGTGGGGCTTCCACTTCTGGCGCGAAGGCCACGCGCCCGATCCCGCTTCCCTCGCCGGTTCGTCGATCGGTGGGCCGTTCGAACTGGTCGATCAGACCGGTGCGACGCGACGCGACGCGGAGTTCCGCGGCCGGTACATGCTGATCTATTTCGGCTTCACGTTCTGCCCCGACGCCTGCCCGACGGCGTTGCTCGCGATGGCCGATGCGCTCGATCGGATCGGCCCTTTGGCCGACCGCATCCAGCCGATCTTCATTTCGGTCGACCCCGAGCGCGACACGCCCGAGCAACTCGCCGGCTACGTCGATGCCGTGGATCCGCGGCTCGTCGGGTTGACCGGTTCGCCGGCCCAGGTTGCCGCCGCCGCGCGCGCTTATCGCGTGTTCTACCGCAAGGCGACGCCCACGAGTGCCACCGAATACCTCGTGGATCATACGTCGCTGGTCTATCTGATGGGGCCCGACGGAAAGTTTCTCGCGCATTTCAGCCACGAAACGGCGCCGGAGCGGATGGCGGAAACTTTGCGGCGTATTGTACGCTAAAAATTCCGGATTGATTACGTTCGCTTAACCTATAGCGGCTAGGACTCTTCGGGTACCGCAACTTTCCCCCCCCGAGGTTGTCCCAGATGAAATCCGTCCTCGTTTCGGCTTTGCGCGCGCCCGCGACCCTGTGGTCGCGGATTTCCATCGGCGGCCGCGTCGCGTGCGCGGCGATCGTGGGGGCGGGCCTCGCGCTCGGCGCCACGCTTTACGTGACCGTCGAGCGCGCCGACCGCGAACTGCATGCCCAAGGCATGACCCGGCTCGACGCGAACGTCCGGGTCTTGTGGGACATCATCCGCGCGCACGGCACGGAATTCCGCATCGTCGACGACAAGCTTATGGCCGGCACGCACGTGCTGGACGGCGATTTCGCCGTCGTCGACCGGGTGAAGGCGAGCGTCGGCGGCGTGGCCACGGTCTTCCGCGGCGATCTTCGCGTGACGACCAACATCCAAAGGCCCGACGGGCAACGTGCGGTCGGCACGCGGCTGGCGCCCGGTGCGGTGCACGATTCCATCTTCAAGGACAACAAGCCCTATCGCGGTCCCAACATCATCCTGGGCCAGCCTTACTTCACCGCCTACGATCCGATCCGCGACCCCTCCGGGCGCACGATCGGTCTCGTGTTCGTCGGCATTCCCGAAGCCGAATTCACCGCGGCCGCGCAAGGCATCGCGCGCGACGCGGCGTTGGCGGGCGGGCTTGTGTTGGTGGTGGTGGCGATTTGCCTGTGGCTGGTCGTGCGGCGCACGTTGAAGCCGCTGGGCGCCATCGAAGCCGCGATGGACAAGATCGCGGCCGGCGATCTCGATTCCGCGATCCCGGGCCTCGCGCGTCGCGACGAGATCGGCCGCATGGCCAAAGCGTTGTCGGTGTTCCGCGATCGGACCGCCGAGAACAAGCGTTTGGCCGACGAGCGCGCGCGCGCGGAGGCCGCCGCCGTCGAGGATCGCCGCCGCCAGCGCCAGGCGCTGGCCGACGAACTCGACGCCGCCGTCAAGGACGTGGTCCAAGGGTTGGGGCGTTCGGCGCACGAGCTTTCCGGCACGGCCAGCGCGCTGCGCGAAGCGGCCGACGGCACCAAGCGCCGCGCGGGCGACGTCGCCGCTGCGGCCGGGCAGACGACCGCCAACGTCCAAACCGTCGCCGCGGCGACCGAGCAATTGGCCGGGTCGGTGCGCGAAATCGCCCGTCAGGTCGCCGACAGCGCCGCCGCCGCGAATTCGGCGGTCGCGCAAGCCGAAACGACGAACGCGACCGTTTCCACGCTCGCCGACGCCGCGGCCAAGATCGGCGATGTCGTCCAATTGATCTCCGACATCGCGGGTCAGACCAACCTGCTCGCGCTGAACGCCACGATCGAGGCGGCGCGCGCGGGCGACGCGGGCAAGGGCTTCGCCGTCGTCGCGTCGGAGGTGAAGAATCTCGCGACCCAGACTGCGCGCGCGACCGAGGACATCTCCCGCCAGATCGGCGAGATCCAAGCCGCCACGCAGAAAGCGGTCGGCGACATCAAGGGCATCGGCGACACGATCCGGCGCATCCACGAATCCGCGAGTTCGATCGCGAGCGCGGTCGAAGAACAAGGCGCCGCGACGAGCGAGATCGCACGCAACGTGCAGGAGGCCGCGCGCGGTAGCCAAGCTGTCGCCACGACCATCGAGGACGTGGATCGTGCGGCCGGCACGACCGGTTCGGCGGTCGGGCGCGTCAGCGAAGCGAGCGCGGTATTGGGTGCGCAATCCGACCGCTTGCGCGAGGAAGTCGAGAAGTTCTCGATGCGGATGCGCGCGGCCTAGCCCACGCGCGGGCGCACCGCGGTCAGACCAGTACGTCGAGCTGCCGTCCGCGACCTTGGCGGGCGGCAGCCGACCGGCCGACGATGGCTTCCACGGCATTGGCGCCCGTATCGGTGGTGCGACCGGTTTCGGTCGTCGGGCGGCCTTCGCGGCTGGCTTCCGTTTGGCCTGCGGCTTGCGGGGCCTGGAAAGTCTGCGATTGCTGGACCACCGACACCGTGCGCTGGGCGGCAACGGCCGCGACCGCCTGAAGCGGGTTATTCGCGGTCAGCGTCTGGTTGGCGGCGGCTTGCTGGGCTTGCGCGTAGGGATTGCGCAGCGCAATTCCGCCGCCGGGGGTCGGCATCACATCCATAGGAAGGATATAGCATCGCCGGGCCCCTCAAACCAAGGCCCGCCGCGCGAGGTCGGCCACACGCGGCAGGAACGGTTCCGGCCCGGTTTCGATGCGCGGCAGGTCGAACCAGTCCGCCTCGTGCACGTCGTCGGCGGCGATGGGCTCGCCGTCCAACCAGCGGCACAAAACGGCGACCAGCACGTAATGGAATTGCAGCGCCCCGTCGGGCGCGCGCACGATCGTATCGAGCGTATCGAGCGTGCGGATGGCTTCGGCCCGCACGCCGGTTTCCTCCGCCGATTCACGGATCGCGGCATGGGCGACGGTTTCGCCCAATTCGATCTTCCCGCCGGGAAATCCCCAGCGACCGGGGTCGGGCGGATTGGCGCGGCGCACGAGTAGAACTCGCCCGTCGCGGGGCACGATCGCGATGGCGGCGGGACGCGGGTGAAGAAGGACGCTCACCCGCAAGCGGTTAGCGCGATGGCGCGCGGGTTGACAAGGGGCGGGCGAAGGAACACGCTCCGTGCTGATGGTTCCCGCCAGGGATTGAATGGGAACGCGGTCGGGGTTCGCCCCAAGCCGCGGCTGCCCCCGCAACTGTAAGCGGCGAGCCGATCCGTCACACAGCCACTGGGCCGGAACCCCGGGAAGGCGACGGACCGGCGGTGACCCGCGAGCCAGGAGACCTGCCATCGCAGTCGGTCACAGGCGGCCGTACCGGGCGGGGTGTCTCGGGACGTTGTTCGCGGGTGACGCACCGATCGCCAAGGTTCGCCTTGGGAAAGTTCCGCCCGTGACCGCATCGTCGCCTACACTCGACATCTGCAATCGTTGCCGCCCGCAAGGCTGGGAAGGCCCGCTCGAAGAACGTCCGGGCCGCAAACTTGCCCAAGCCGTCGACGCCGAACTCGCCCGGCGCGGGGTCGCCGACGTCGCGCGCCGCGACATCTACTGCCAAAGCCAGTGCAAACGCGCGTGCACCGTCGCATTCGCCGGCGGTGCCGCGCGTTTCACGTTCCTGTTCGGCGATTTGGATCCTCAGAAGCACGCGGGCGACGTGATCGACGCGTTTTTGGCCTATCGCGAGCGGCCCGATGGGTTCCTGGCGCGTGCGGAACGTCCCGCACCTTTGCGCGAGGGCATTCTTGCGCGGATCGCCCCGCCCGGTTGGCGCGGCGAACTGGTCCTCGACGAAAAATCGGGTGTCTGATCGTTTTGTTATAGTATAACACATCCATCTCTTTGAGGAGACTGGATATGGACATGCGTTGGTTTTTCGCCGTTTTGCTGGCGCTGTCGCCGATTGCCGCCGACGCGCAGACGCGTCCGCTCGTCGTCGGGCAAAGCTTTCTCACCGACTCGCTGGACCCCGTACAGGGTGTCGCGGGTTGGGCGTTGCAGTCGCACGGCGTCGCGGAGACCTTATTCACCGTTGATCGGCAGGGCCGCGTCGTGCCGCATTTGGCCGAAAGCGTGCGCCGGGACGGCGAGGCTTTCGTGATCCGCCTGAAGCCGGACCTGAAATTCGCGGACGGGTCGCCGCTGGACGCTGCGGCGCTCAAAGCCTCGCTCGAACGCGCGACGCGCGAGAATCCGCGCGCGCGGGCGCAGACCGGCGCGTTGGCGTTGATGGCGTTGGACGCGCGCGAAGTGCGTATGCGGCCCGAACGGCCCGTCGCGGCGATCGAAAGCGTCCTCGCCGAATTTCCATTGGCTGTCCACAAAGCCGACGGGACCAACGTGCACATGACGGGTCCGTTCCGGCCGGTCGAATTCCGGCGCGGGGAAACCTTGCGGCTCGAACCCAACCCGCATTACCGCGACGCGGGCGCACGGCCGAACGTGACGATCCGGCGCGTGGGCGACGCGCAGACGCTGGCGCTGGCGCTGGAAAGCGGCGAGGTCGATATCGCGTTCAATCTGGCGCCCGAAACGCTGGCGCGCGTGCGCGCCCGGCCGGGGATCGGCGTCAAATCCACGCCGGTCGCCTACCAGTACATGATGCTGTTCAACACCGCCAAAGCGCCGTTCGACGATCCGCGCGTGCGCCGTGCGGCGGACCTTGCGATCGATCGTGCGACGTTGACGGCGGCGGTGAACGGCGGCGAACCCGCGAGCGGCATGTTCCCGCGCGTCTTCCCCTTCGCGGCCGAAACGCCGCGCCCGACCGACACGCGCGAAGCGGCGGCGTTGCTCGATGCGGCCGGATGGCGTGCCGGCCCCGACGGTCGGCGCTCGAAAGACGGTCGACCGCTCGAATTCACGCTGACGACCTATCCCCAGCGGCCCGATCTGGTCGCGATCGCCCCGGTGGTCCGCGCCGAATTGGAGCGCGTCGGGTTCCGCGTGCGGATCGAGATCGTCGAGGCGATCACGCCGCAGTTGCAGGCCAAGCGGTTCGACGCGTCGCTGTGGGCCATGCATGCCGCCCCCGGCGGGGACGGCGCGTTCGTGTTCGAGCAGTATCTGCGCTCGACCGGTCCGTCGAACTTCATGTCTTTCGCCGATCCGGCGCTCGACGCGGCGCTCGACAGCTTGCGCGAGATCGACGCGGCGCCCGCGCGTGCGGCCGCGCTGCGCGAGATCGAGCGACGGACGTTCGTTTCGGCGCCGATCGCCTATCTGATGACCCCGGTCTGGCATGTCGGCCTATCCGCCCGGGCGGCGGATTACGTGCCCTATCCGTCGGACTATTACGTCGTCCGCGCCGACCTGCGCGCGCGGCCCTGATGCGCGCGTTGGCGGCCGAACTTGCGCGGGCGACCTTGTTGCTGTGGCTTGCGAGCCTCGCCGCGTTCGCGGTCGTCCGCGCAATGCCGGCCGATCCGGCGGCCCTTGGTTTGATCGCCTTCGGCCAAGCGGCCGATCCCGAAACCGTCGCCGCCTTGCGCGCGCAATGGGGCTTGGATCGGCCGATGGCGGTCCAGTATTTCGGCTGGCTTGCGGATTTCCTGTCCGGCGACTGGCGGCGGTCCTTCCGGACCGGAGAGCCGATCTTCGAGGAATTCGCCCGGCGTCTGCCGGTCAGTTTGACCGTCGGGTTCGGCGGCTTGTTCGTGGCGCTGGCGATCGCGGGGCCGCTCGCGACGGCGGCGGCGAAACGACCGGCGGGCGGCGCGGCCCGGTTGCTCGACGCCGCGACCCTGGGTGCGCAGGCGATACCGGCCTTCTTCGCCGGTTGCGTGCTGGTATGGCTGTTCGCGGTCGAGTTCCGCGTCGTGACCGTGCTGGGGGAGGGGCCGGGGCGCTACGTCCTGCCGATTTTGATCGTGGCGTTCACCGGGCTTGGTCCGCTCGCGCAAGTCTATCGCGCCGGCTTGGCGGAGGCCGGCCGCGCGGATTACATGCGCACGGCGTTGGCCAAAGGGGCCGATCCCGAACGGGCGTTGGCCGGCCACGGCGGGCGCTACGCGCGCTTGGGCTTGAGTGCGGCGTTGACCGCCGAGGCCGGCTGGATCGTCGGCGGATCGGCGGTGGTCGAGGTCGTCTTCGGGTTGCCGGGGATCGGGGCGTTCCTGGTCGATGCGGTCGCAATGCGCGACTATTTCGTGCTGCAAGCCTACATCGTCGTCGCGGCGGCGTGGATGTTGATCGTCGCGGCGATCGCCGCGGTCGCGCGCCGCGCGCTCGACCCGAGGGCGGGCTGATGTCCCACCACGCGCCCGCCGCCATCGAGCGCAAGCTTTGGCTCATCCCGGCGCTGGCCGTCGCGGCGGCCGTATGCGCCTTCTGGCAGCCTTATCCGCCCGATGCCGTCGATGTGTTCAACCGCCACGCGCCACCGTCGGCCGCGCATTGGCTGGGAACCGACCAACTCGGCCGCGACCTCGCTTCGCGCGTCATGGCCGGCATGGCGCGGACGTTCCTCGCCGTCGGCATCGTCGCGGCCATGTGCGTGGCGCTCGGCCTTGCGGTCGGACTGGCGGCGGCGGGTGCGCGGGGGATCGTCCGTGCGGGCTTGCTGCGGCTGGCCGAATTCGCGGCCGTGATGCCGTCCATGGTCGTGGCGATCGCCGTCGTGGCGGTGGCGGGGTTCGACGTCGTGACCGCCGGGGTGGCGCTCGGCTTGGGCGCTTGGGGCCCCTATGCGCTGCTCGCCGACGGGCTCGCGCGCCGCGCGCTCGCCGAACCTTACGTCCGCGCGGCCGCCGCATTGGGCGCCTCGCGTCCGCGCGTGCTCGTTCGGCACGTCTTGCCCGCGATCCTCGACACCCAATTCGCCTATCTGGGCGCAAAGCTGGGCCGCGTGGCGATCGCCTATGCCGCACTCGCCTTTCTCGGTCTGGGGGCGGATCCCGGCCGGCCCGATTGGGGCGCCATGCTCCACGAATACCGGCTGCTCGCTTTCGACCATCCGGGGCTGATGCTGTGGCCCGGCTTCGCGCTGGTGACGATGTGCGTGGTTTTGCGCGCGGCGTTGGGCAAGGATGCGGGCGCGCGGGTGCCGGCAAGCTCGGCCGATACGCCCGCAGCGCTGGCGTGCGCCGACCTGCACGCGCCCGAAGCCGATAACCCCGTCGCGGTTGGGGTGGAAACCGCGCCCCGAACCGGCTAAATCCACCGGCGACCTCCGACGGAGAACCCATGTCCCAGCCGATTCCCGTTACCGTCCTGACCGGCTATCTCGGCGCCGGCAAGACCACCCTGCTGAACCGCATCCTGACCGAATCGCACGGCAAGAAGTACGCCGTCATCATCAACGAGTTCGGCGAGGTCGGCATCGACAACGACATCGTCGTCGGCACCGACGAAGAAATCTTCGAGATGAACAACGGGTGCATCTGCTGCACCGTGCGCGGCGATCTGATCCGCACGATCGGCGGCTTGATGAAGCGCGCCGACGCGCTGGACGGCATCATCGTCGAAACGACCGGACTCGCGGACCCGGCCCCGGTGGCGCAAACCTTCTTCACCGACGACGAGGTGAAGGCCAAGACCCAACTCGACGCCGTCGTGACGGTGGTGGACGCCAAGCACTTCCCCTTGCGGCTGGAGGACAGTCGCGAGGCCGAAGACCAGGTGGCCTTCGCCGACGTCGTACTGCTCAACAAGACCGATTTGGTGTCGCCCGCCGATCTCGCCGCCGTCGAACGGCGCATCCGCGAGATCAATCCCTACGCGCGCATCCACCGCACGCAGAAAAGCGCCATCGAACTCGACAAGATCCTCGACAAGGGCGCGTTCGACTTGCAGCGCATTCTCGCGCTCGATCCGCATTTCCTGCACGATCACGGCCATCATCACGACCATGATGATGGCCACGATCACGATCCGGCGACGTGCGACGATCCGACCCACGATCACAGCCACGACCATCACCATCACCACCATCACGACGCGCCCAATCCCAAGCACGCCGACGACGTGTTCTCGGTCGCCGCGGTCGTGGACGGGCCGGTCGATCCCGAGAAGTTCCGCGTTTGGATTTCGGGCATCTTGCAAAGCCAGGGACAGAACATCCTTCGTTCGAAGGGCGTGCTGGCGGTCGAGGGGGCTGAGCAGCGCTTCGTCTTCCAAGCCGTTCACATGATCGCCGATTCGACGTGGGGCCAGCCCTGGCGCGCGGGCGAGAAGCGTGGCTCGAAGCTCGTCTTCATCGGCCGCAAGCTCGACGCGGAGGCGCTCAAGGCCGGGTTCGAGGCCTGCAAAGCGGCATGAGCGAGGCCAAGTTACCGGCGCGGCGCGAGTTCGCGTTCGGCGCCTATGTATCCGGTGCGGCTTTCACGGCCGACGGCGAAACGGCCGGCTTCGCACTCGGTTCGGGTGCGATCAAGCTCGTGACCGTCGCGGATTCGAGCGTGCGCGAGATAGCGGCGCACAAGGGCGCGTCGCTGAGTTTCGCCGCACACCCGGACGGCAACTCCTTCCTGTCGGGCGGGGACGACGGGCGCCTCGTGCGCGTCGCGCGCGACGGGGAAACTTCCGAGGTCGCGAAATTCCAAGGCAAGTGGCTCGACGTTCTCGCCACGCACAAATCGGGCGGCTTCGCCTGCGCGTTCGGCAAGGAAATCCGCTATTGGGCACCCGGCGCGACCGAGCCCAAAACGCTGGGGCCGCACCCGAGTTCGGTCGCCGCCCTCGATTTCAGCCCCGACGGCAGCCGTCTGGCCGCCGCCCATTACGGCGGCGCGTCGATCTGGCAAATCCGAAATCCCGCCAGCGCCCCGCGCAAGCTGGATTGGAAGGGCAGTCACATCGTCGTCAGATACGCACCCAACGGCAAATTTCTGGCGACGACCACGCAAGACAACGCGATCCATGTTTGGCGTCTGGCCAATGGCCAGGACATGCAGATGGCCGGCTATCGGACCAAGGTGAAGGCGCTCGCCTGGACGGCCGACGCGCGCTACCTGCTGTCCGACGCGGCCGATTGCTTCGTGTGCTGGGATTTCTCGGGCAAGGGGCCGGAAGGCCAACCGCCCGTCGAGTACGGCTTCGGCGACGGCCGGGCGATGACCGCGGCGATCGCCCACCCCGATAGCCCGTTCGTTTGCGGCGGGTTCGAGAACGGCGCCTTGCGCCTGGGCGATATGGATTCCAAGCGCGATCTCGAATTGCGGCCCGGCGCCGACGACCGCAAGCCGATCCGCGCGATGGCGTGGTCCCCCGACGGCTGGCGCATCGCCGCGGGTGCGGAAGACGGCTATGCGACCGTCTTCGATTTGAAGGCCAAGTCGTAGCCGGGTTGCGATCGTGCGCCGTGGCGGCGGGTCGGATCCCGCGCTAAGCTTGCGCGCGCCATGTCGAACAACCTGCCCAAGCCCTTCGCAACGCCGGTGCCGGACCGGCATCGGCCCACGCCCACGCCGTCCGCGCGCAAGCCCGACGCCGCGACGCTTGCGATCCTGCGCGCCATCGAACGCAAGGTCGTCTGGTTGTCGTCGTGGACGATCCATAACGCCAATCAGATCCGGCCCAAGCGCGACGGGCTGAAGGTCGGCGGACACCAGGCATCCTCGGCGTCGATGGCCACGCTGATGACCGCGCTTTACTTGCGCGTGCTGCGCCCGCAGGACCGCGTGGCGGTCAAGCCGCACGCAAGTCCGGTCTTCCACGCGCTGCAGTATCTGTTGGGCCACCAGACGCGCGAAAAGCTGGAGCGATTCCGCGCGCTGGGCGGGGCGCAAGCCTATCCTTCGCGCACGAAGGACATCGACGACGTCGATTTTTCGACGGGATCGGTCGGTTTGGGCGTGGCGGAAACCCTGTTCGCGTCGATCGC
>JADCGK010000047.1 GCA_020249045.1 Azospirillum sp.
CACGCGCGGCAGACCGCCGGTGATGTCGCGGGTCTTCGAAGATTCGCGCGGGATGCGCGCGATGATGTCGCCCGCATGGATTTCCTGGCCGTTCTCGACGGACAGGACCGCGTCGACCGACAGGAAGTAGCGCGCCTCGAGCCCGTTCGCGAGCTTGATGACGTCGCCCTTCTTGTTGCGCAGCTGGATCTGCGGCTTGAGATCGGCGCCGCGCGGCTGCTGGCGCCAATCGACGACGACCTTGGAGGAGATGCCGGTCGCTTCGTCCATCACCTCGCGGATCGACACGCCCTCGACGAGGTCGACGTAGTGCGCGATGCCTTCCTTCTCGGTGATGATCGGCAGCGTGTACGGATCCCACTCGGCCAGCTTCTGGCCCTTCTTGACCATCGCCCCTTCGTCGGCGAGCAGCTTCGCACCGTAGGGCACGCGGTGACGCGCGCGCTCGCGGCCCTGCTCGTCGACCAGCACGATCTCCGAGTTGCGGCCCATCACGACGGGCACGCCCGCCGAGTTGAGCACGATGTTGCGGTTGCGCACCTGGACCTTGGCGTCGTAGGCCGCCTCGACCGAGGATTGCTCGGCGCCGCGCTGGACCGCGCCGCCGATGTGGAAGGTACGCATGGTCAGCTGGGTGCCCGGCTCGCCGATCGACTGGGCGGCGATGATCCCCACCGCTTCGCCCATGTTGACCGTCGTGCCGCGCGCGAGATCGCGCCCGTAGCACTTGGCGCAAACGCCGCCCTGGCTTTGGCAGGTCAGCACCGAACGGATGCGCACCTTGTCGATGCCGCCCTTCTCGATGCGCTCGACCAGTTCCTCGACGATCAGTTCGCCCGACTTGACGATCGTGTCGCCGGTCAACGGATCGATCACGTCCTCGGCCGCGGTGCGGCCCAGGATGCGCTCGCCCAGCGGCGCGATGACTTCGCCGCCTTCGACGATCGCCTTCATCGTGAGGCCGCCTTCGGTGCCGCAATCCTCCTCGACGATGATCGCGTCCTGCGCGACGTCGACGAGGCGGCGGGTCAGGTAGCCCGAGTTCGCGGTCTTGAGCGCCGTGTCGGCCAGGCCCTTGCGCGCGCCGTGGGTCGAGTTGAAGTACTCGAGCACGGTGAGGCCTTCCTTGAAGTTCGAGATGATCGGCGTCTCGATGATCTCGCCCGAGGGCTTGGCCATCAGGCCGCGCATGCCGGCAAGCTGCTTGATCTGCGCGGGAGACCCGCGCGCCTGGGAGTGGGCCATCATCCAGACCGAGTTGATGGGCTTGCCCTTCTCGGTCTTGGAGATCTCCTTCATCATCGCGGCGGCGACGTTGTCCGTGCACATGGACCAGGCGTCGACCACCTTGTTGTACTTCTCGCCCTGGGTGATCAGGCCGTCCTGGTACTGCTGCTCGAACTCGGCGACCTTGTGCTTGGTCTGCTCGACCAGCTGCTTCTTGGCCGCCGGGATGATCATGTCGTCCTTGCCGAACGAAATGCCCGCGCGGCACGCGTGGCCGAAGCCCAGCGACATCAGGCGATCGGCGAAGATCACCGTCTCCTTCTGGCCGCAATGGCGGTAGACCACGTCGATGACGTTCTGCACGTCCTTCTTGGTCAGAAGGTTGTTGATCAGCGAGAACGGCACGTTCGGATGGCGCGGCAGGATCTGCGAGAGCAGCATGCGGCCCGGCGTCGTCTTGACGCGCACGACGATCGGGTTGTTGTCCTTGTCGACCGTCTTGTAGCGGCACTGGATCTTGGCCTGCAGCGAGACGCGCTTGTGGTAGAGCGCCTGTTCGATCTCGGCCACGTCGCCGAAGGACATGCCTTCGCCCGGCTCGCCTTCGCGTTCGAGCGTGAGGTAGTAGAGGCCGAGCACGACGTCCTGCGAGGGCACGATGATCGGCTTGCCGTTCGCCGGGCTGAGGATGTTGTTGGTCGACATCATCAGCACGCGCGCTTCGAGCTGTGCTTCGAGCGACAACGGCACGTGCACGGCCATCTGGTCGCCGTCGAAGTCCGCGTTGAAGGCGGTGCAGACGAGCGGATGGAGCTGGATCGCCTTGCCTTCGATCAGCACGGGCTCGAAGGCCTGGATGCCAAGACGGTGCAGCGTCGGCGCGCGGTTGAGCAGCACCGGATGCTCGCGGATGACCTCCTCCAGGATGTCCCACACTTCGGGACGTTCCTTTTCGACCATGCGCTTGGCGGCCTTGATCGTGGTCGCCATGTTGTAGAGCTCAAGCTTCGAATAGATGAACGGCTTGAAGAGCTCGAGCGCCATCTTCTTCGGCAGGCCGCACTGGTGCAGCTTGAGTTCGGGACCGACGACGATGACCGAACGGCCCGAATAGTCGACGCGCTTGCCGAGCAGGTTCTGGCGGAAGCGGCCCTGCTTGCCCTTGAGCATGTCGCTGAGCGACTTGAGCGGACGCTTGTTGGCGCCCGTGATGACGCGGCCGCGGCGGCCGTTGTCGAACAGCGCGTCGACCGCTTCCTGCAGCATGCGCTTTTCGTTGCGCACGATGATGTCGGGCGCGCGCAGCTCCATCAACCGCTTCAGGCGGTTGTTGCGGTTGATCACGCGGCGGTAGAGGTCGTTGAGATCGGAGGTCGCGAAGCGGCCGCCGTCCAGCGGGACCAGGGGCCGCAATTCCGGCGGGATCACCGGAATGACGTCCATGACCATCCATTCCGGCTTGTTGCCGGACTCGACGAAGGCGTCGACGATCTTCAGGCGCTTGACGAGCTTCTTGCGCTTGGCGTCGGACGTCGTCTCCTTGAGGTCCTCGCGGATGCGCTCCTGCTCCTCCTCCAACCGGATTTCGCCGAGCAGCTTCTTGATCGCCTCGGCGCCGATCAGCGCCTGGAAGGCGTCGTCGCCGTACTCGTCCTGCGCCTTCATGAAGGCGTCTTCGGTCAGCAGCTGGTGCATCTTGAGCGGGGTCAGACCCGGCTCGACGACCACGTAGTTCTCGAAATACAGCACGCGCTCGAGGTCGCGCAGCGTCATGTCGAGGAGCAGGCCGATGCGCGAGGGCAGCGACTTCAGGAACCAGATATGCGCGACGGGCGAGGCGAGTTCGATATGGCCCATGCGGTCGCGGCGGACCTTCGACAGGGTCACTTCCACGCCGCACTTTTCGCAGACGATGCCCTTGTACTTCATGCGCTTGTATTTGCCGCACAAGCACTCGTAGTCCTTGATGGGCCCGAAGATGCGCGCGCAGAACAGGCCGTCGCGCTCGGGCTTGAAGGTGCGGTAGTTGATCGTCTCCGGCTTTTTGATCTCGCCGTGCGACCAGGCCTTGATCTGGTCGGGGCTGGCCAGCGTGATTTTGATCTGATCGAACTGGAGCGGCTTGGCGGGCGCTCCGAACAGATTTGCGATCTCGTTCTGCATGACGCTCTCCGTTCCGCTCAGAAGCCGCGCTGGTTGAGTTCGACGTTGAGGCCCAGGGAGCGAAGCTCCTTGACCAGAACGTTGAAGGACTCGGGGATACCGGCTTCGAAATTGTCCTCGCCGCGCACGATGGCCTCGTAGACCTTCGTGCGACCGGCGACGTCGTCCGACTTGACCGTGAGGATTTCCTGCAGCGTGTAGGCCGCGCCGTAGGCCTCGAGCGCCCAGACCTCCATTTCGCCGAAGCGCTGGCCGCCGAACTGCGCCTTGCCGCCCAGCGGCTGCTGGGTGACGAGGCTGTAGGGGCCGATGGAGCGGGCGTGGATCTTGTCGTCGACCAGGTGGTGGAGCTTGAGCATGTAGATGTAGCCCACCGTGACCGGACGGTCGAACCGTTCGCCCGTGCGGCCGTCGGTCAGCCACACCTGGCCGGTGTGGGCCAGGCCCGCGGCTTCGAGCATCGCGTTGATGTCCGCTTCGCGCGCGCCGTCGAACACGGGCGTGGCGAGCGGCACGCCGCGACGCACGTTTTCGGCGACGTCGAGCAATTCGGCCTCGTCGAGGTCGCGGCCGCCGTCCTTGAGGTCGTCCTTGCCGTAGACCTTCTCCAGCTTCTTGCGCAGCTCGGCGTTTTTGGCCGTGCCGCGGCGGACCTTGTCGAGCATCTGGCCGATTTCGCGGCCCAGCGTGGCCGACGCCCAGCCGAGATGGGTTTCGAGGATCTGACCGACGTTCATGCGGCTGGGCACGCCGAGCGGGTTGAGCACGAGGGCGACCGGCGTGCCGTCGTCGAGATAGGGCATGTCCTCGGCCGGCATGATGCGGCTGATGACGCCCTTGTTGCCGTGACGGCCGGCCATCTTGTCGCCGGGCTGCAGCTTGCGCTTCACCGCGACGAACACCTTGACCATCTTCATGACGCCGGGCGGAAGCTCGTCGCCCCGCTGCAGCTTCTCGACCTTGTCTTCGAAGCGGCGTTCCAGCGCCTTGACCGATTCGTCGAACTGCTTCTTCAGCGCTTCGACGTCCTGCATGGCCTTGTCGTTCTTCACGACGATCGAGCGCCACTGGCCGGGCGTGAACTCGGCGAGGAACGCCTCGTCGATCTTCGTGCCCGCCTTCGGCCCCTTGAGACCGCCGGCGAAGCTTTCGCCCAGCAGAAGCGCCTTCAAGCGGCCGGCGATCGAACGCTCCAGGATCGCGCGTTCGTCGTCGCGGTCCTTGGCCAGACGCTCGATCTCCGAACGCTCGATCTGCAGCGCGCGCTCGTCCTTGTCGACGCCGCGGCGCGAGAACACGCGCACTTCGACGACCGTGCCCGACACGCCGGGCGGCAGACGCAAGCTGGTGTCGCGCACGTCGGAGGCCTTTTCGCCGAAGATCGCGCGGAGGAGCTTCTCCTCCGGCGTCATCGGGCTTTCGCCCTTCGGCGTGACCTTACCGACCAGGATGTCGCCCGGCTTCACCTCGGCGCCGATATAGGCGATTCCCGCCTCGTCGAGGTTCTTGAGCGCTTCCTCGCCGACGTTCGGGATGTCGCGGGTGATGTCCTCCTGGCCCAGCTTCGTGTCGCGGGCCATCACTTCGAACTCCTCAATGTGGATCGACGTGAACACGTCGTCCGACACGATGCGTTCGGAGATCAGGATCGAGTCCTCGAAGTTGTAGCCGTTCCAGGGCATGAACGCGCACAGCACGTTGCGGCCCAGCGCCAATTCGCCCAGCTCCGTCGACGGGCCGTCGGCGATGATGTCGCCGGCCTTGACGATGTCGCCCTTCTTCACGAGCGGACGCTGCGTGATGCAGGTGTTCTGGTTCGAACGCTGGAACTTGAGCAGACGGTAGATGTCCACGCCCGAGGCGGCGGCCGAGGTTTCCTCGGTCGCACGCACGACGATGCGGGTGGCGTCGACCTGGTCGACCACGCCCGCGCGCTTGGCCGCGATGGCCGCGCCCGAGTCGCGCGCGACCTTGCCTTCCATGCCGGTGCCCACGATCGGCGCTTCGGCGCGGATCAGCGGCACGGCCTGACGCTGCATGTTCGAGCCCATCAGCGCGCGGTTGGCGTCGTCGTTCTCGAGGAACGGAATCAGCGCGGCGGCCACCGAGACGAGCTGACGCGGCGAGACGTCCATCAGATCGACCTGATCGGGCTTCACGAGGAACGCGTCGCCGCCCTTGCGGCCGTTGACGAGCTCGGCCGTGATGCGGCCCTTGGCGTCGGTTTCGGTGTTCGCCTGGGCGACGTAGTAGCGCCCCTCCTCCATCGCCGACAGATAGACGACCTCATCGGTCGCGCGGCCGTCCTTCACGCGCCGGTACGGGCTCTCGATGAAGCCGTACTGGTTGACGCGCGCATAGGTCGCGAGGCTGTTGATGAGGCCGATATTCGGCCCTTCGGGCGTTTCGATCGGGCAGATGCGCCCGTAATGCGTCGGGTGCACGTCGCGCACCTCGAAGCCGGCACGCTCGCGGGTGAGACCGCCCGGCCCGAGTGCGGACAGGCGGCGCTTGTGCGTGATCTCCGACAGCGGGTTCGTCTGGTCCATGAACTGCGAGAGCTGCGAGGACCCGAAGAATTCGCGCACGGCCGCCGCCGCGGGCTTGGCGTTGATCAGATCGTGCGGCATGACCGAGTCGATCTCGACCGTGGACATGCGCTCGCGGATCGCGCGCTCCATGCGCAGCAAGCCGACGCGGTACTGGTTCTCCATCAGCTCGCCGACCGAGCGCACGCGCCGGTTGCCGAGATGGTCTATGTCGTCGATTTCGCCGCGGCCGTCCTTCAGCTCGCACAGCGTCTTGACGATCGACAGGATGTCTTCCTTGCGCAGGATGCGAACGGTGTCCGCCACGTTCTGCTGCAGGCGCGCGTTCATCTTGACGCGGCCCACCGCCGACAGATCGTAACGTTCGGCGTCGAAGAACAGGCCCTTGAACAGAGCCTCCGCCGTCTCCAGCGTCGGCGGTTCGCCCGGGCGCATGACCCGGTAGATTTCGATCAGCGCTTCCTCGCGGCTGCCGTTCTTGTCGGCCTTCAGCGTGTTGCGCATGTAGGGGCCGACGTTGATGTGGTCGATGTGCAGCGTCGGGATTTCCTTGACGCCCGCCTCCTCGAGCAGCTTGAGGTTCTGCGGGGTCAGCTCGTCGCCGGCCTCGACATGGATCTCGCCCGTCTTCTCGTCGATGATGTCGACGGCGACGTAGCGGCCCTTGAGGTCGTCGATCGTTGCGAGCACGTCCTTGACGCCCTCGTCCTTCAGCTTCTTGGCCAAACGCGGCGTGACCTTGGTGTCCTTCTCGGCCAGAACCTTGCCGGTCTTGGCGTCGATCAGGTCGGACACCAGCTTCTGGCCGCGCATGCGCTCGCCGTCGAAGGCGGTCTGCCAGCCGGACTTGCCCTTCTTGTAGACGACCTGGCCGAAGAAATTCGCCAGGATCTCCTCGGCCGACATGCCGACGGCCTCGCCGAGTTCGAGATCCTTGCCGATCGCCTGGCGGTCTTCGCGGATCTTGGCGGTGCGCGCGTCGTCGAGCGCCATCAGGAACGTGGTGACCGGCAGCTTGCGGCGGCGGTCGATGCGCACGTAGACGAGATCCTTGGCGTCGAATTCGAAATCGAGCCACGAGCCGCGATACGGGATCACCCGCGCGGCGAACAGGTACTTGCCCGAGGCGTGCGTCTTGCCGCGGTCGTGGTCGAAGAACACGCCCGGCGAACGGTGCATCTGGCTGACGATGACACGCTCGGTGCCGTTGATGATGAAGGTGCCCTTGTCGGTCATGAGCGGCATGTCGCCCATGTAGACGTCCTGCTCCTTGATGTCGCGGATCGAGCGCGAACCGGTGTCCTCGTCCACGTCCCAAACGACCAGGCGCAAAGTGACCTTCAGCGGCGCCGCGAAGGTCATGCCGCGCTGCTGGCATTCCTCGACGTCGTATTTCGGTTCCTCGAGCTCGTAGCGCACGAATTCGAGTTGCGCGCGCTCGGAGAAATCCTTGATCGGGAAGACGGAGCGGAAGACCTCCTGCAGGCCGAGATTCTGGCGCTCGGAGGGCGAAACGCCCATCTGCAGGAATTGCGCGTAGGAGCTCATCTGCACTTCGATGAGGTTCGGCATCGGCGCCACGTCCGGAATACGCCCGAAGCTTTTGCGGATGCGCTTGCGACCCATCACCGTTTGCAACATGTCGTCCCTCATTCGGTCCAGAAGACCCAAAATCCGTTGCCGTTCTTCAAGCGGGGAAACGGCGCCCGACCGGCGAGGCCGCCCGCGCGCACGCGCGGACGGCCCTGCCGGGTTTCGGCTTACTTGACTTCGACGGTGGCGCCTTGCTCTTCGAGCGCCTTCTTGAACTTGGCGGCGTCGTCCTTGTTGACGCCTTCCTTGACCGTCTTCGGCGCGCCTTCGACCAGGTCCTTGGCTTCCTTGAGGCCCAGGCCCGTGATCTCGCGGACGACCTTGATCACGTTGATCTTCTTGTCGCCGGCGTTGGCCAGGACGACCGTGAACTCGGTCTTCTCGGCGGCGGCGGCGGCGCCACCTCCGGCGGCCGGCGCGGCGGCGGCAACCGCCACCGGCGCGGCGGCGGAAACGCCCCACTTCTCTTCGAGCAGCTTCGTCAGTTCGGCGGCTTCGAGAACCGTCAGGCTCGACAGTTCGTCGACCAGTTTGGCGAGATCGGCCATTTCAATGCACTCCTGTGTGTATCAAGCGGGTTGGTTGGTTGGGGTTCGGCTTCACGCCGCGCCTTGCTTCTTCGCGTAGGCGCCGATGACTCGCGCCGTCTGCGCCGCGGGAGCGCGGAGGACGGTCGCAAGCCGGGTCGCCGGCGCGTTGAGGAGGCCCAGGAACTTGGCGCGCATCTCCGGCAGGGAGGGCAGCGTCGCCAAAGCCTTGACCGCAGCCACGTCGAGCGCACGCTCGCCGAGGCCGCCGGCTACGATGGTCAGCTTCTCGTTCTTCGCCGCGAATTCGACCGCGACCTTCGCCGCCGCCACCGGATCGGTGGAGTAGGCGATGGCCGTCGGCCCCTTCAGCGAAGCGCCGAGATGGGCGTACTTCGTGCCGTCCAGAGCACGACGCGTGAGCCGGTTCTTCGCGACTTTGAAGCTGGCGCCGGCCGCCCGCATGTTGCGGCGCAGCTCAGTGACCTCCGCCACGGTCAAGCCCGCTTGCTTGGTCACGACGACCACGCTCGCGTCCTTGAGTTTGCCGTGGAGGCTGTCGACCAGCTCCTTCTTTTGCGTACGGTCCACGATCGTCTCCTGGTTCGTCCCGGCGTCGCTTTCCACGGCGCCGGAACCGTTTCACAAGAGCCTCGACCCCCGAAGCCGGCGGCGAACCGCCGGCGGAAAAGGCCGAGACCTCGCTCGACCTGTCCCAGAAGTCCCAACCCGCCCCGTCCGCGCTCGCGCGCGGGCCGTTGCGATTTGTCGCCTCCGTCTATGCGGGCCGCCGTTTCGGGCGATTAAGCGTCGGGTTCCGGGGAACCTTCGGCGCCAGCAGTCTCGGACAGGGTGGCGGGATCTCGCGATCCCGCCTTCCGCCCCCGCCGGCCATCGACCGGCGGAAACGGAAACTCGTTCGCTCGCTTACGCGGCTTGCGCCGGGGCCGCTTGGCCGCCGAACGCCGCGACGTCGAGCTTGACGCCCGGCCCCATCGTGGAGCTGACCGTCACCTTCTTGATGTAGTTGCCCTTCACGCCCGAGGGCCGCGCCTTGACGATCGCGTCGAGGAACGCCTTCAGGTTCTGCGCGAGCTGACCTTCTTCGAACTTCACCTTGCCGACGCCGGCGTTGATGTTGCCGGTCTTGTCGACGCGGAATTCCACCTGGCCCGCCTTCGCGTCCTTCACCGCTTGCGCGACGTTGGGCGTGACGGTGCCGAGCTTCGGGTTCGGCATCAGGCCGCGGGGGCCGAGCACCTTGCCGAGCTTGCCCACGACGCCCATCATGTCGGGCGCCGCGATCACGCGGTCGAATTCGATCTGGCCCGCGAGGACCTTCTCGGCCAGGTCGTCGCCGCCGACCAGGTCGGCGCCCGCCGCTTGGGCTTCGGCGACCTTCGGGCCCTTGGCGAACACCGCCACGCGCACGGTCTTGCCCGTGCCGTTGGGCAGCGCGACCATGCCGCGGACCTGCTGGTCCGCCTGGCGCGGATCGACACCGAGATTCATCGCGACTTCGACCGTTTCGTTGAATTTCGTGCTGGCGCGGGCCTTCACGATCTTCACCGCTTCTTCGATCGAGTACAGCTTCTCGCGGTCGAGACCGTCGAGAGCCTTCTTCATGCGCTTGCCGGGACGAGCCATGGATCAGCCCTCCACCACTTCGAGGCCCATGGAACGGGCGGAACCGGCGATCATCTGCATCGCCGCGTCGATGTCGTTGGCGTTCAGATCGACCATCTTCTTCTGCGCGATTTCGCGCAGTTGCGACTTGGTGACCTTGCCGGCCTTGTCGCGACCCGGGGTCTTGGAACCCGATTCGATCTTCGCTGCCTGCTTGAGGAAATAGCTGGCCGGCGGCGTCTTCATCACGAACGTGAAGGTACGGTCGCCATACGCGGTGATCACGACCGGGATCGGCATCCCGGGTTCCATCTTCTGGGTCTGCGCGTTGAACTGCTTGCAGAACTCCATGATGTTCAGGCCGCGCTGACCCAGCGCCGGCCCGATGGGCGGCGAGGGATTCGCCTTGCCCGCGGGTACCTGCAGCTTGATGTACCCGACGATTTTCTTCGCCATCGTCTCTCTCCTTTCGGCTCCCGGCCCCCCTGATCTGCGGGAGGAAGCCGGTCATGTCGCCACGTTGCACTCGAGCCCGCCGGTCGGCCGCCGCATCCGGGCGACCGGCGAACCCAACTCAAACCTTCTCGACCTGGCCGTATTCCAGTTCGACCGGCGTCGGCCGGCCGAAGATCGAGACGGAAACCTTGAGACGGGACTTCTCCTCGTCGATCTCCTCCACGAGACCGTTGAACGAGGTGAACGGACCGTCCGTCACGCGCACTTGCTCGCCGACTTCGTAGGTCACGGCGGGCTTCGGCTTTTCGATGCCCTCCTTCATCTGGCGCAGCAGGCGATCGGCCTCCGCGTCCGAGATCGGAGAGGGTTTGCCGCCCGCCCCCAGGAAGCCCGTCACCTTCGGCGTGTTCTTGACGAGGTGCCAGGTCTCGTCCGTCAGATCCATGCGCGCGAGCACGTAGCCGGGGAAGAACTTGCGTTCCGCCGCGACCTTCTTGTTGCCCTTGCGCACCTCGACGACCGAGTCGACGGGGACCATCACCTCTTCGACCAACGGCGCGAGACCCTTCTGCAGGGCCTGTTCCTTGATCGTCGATGCGACCTTCTTTTCGAAGCCCGAATAGACGTGCAGCACGTACCAGCGCATCGCCATGGCCGATCAGCCTCCCAAACCCAGGATGAGGCGAACGCCATGCGACACGAACCAATCCACGACGAAAAAGAAGATCGCCGCGAGGAACGACATCGCGAACACCATCGCGGTGGTCACGAACGTCTCCTTGCGCGTGGGCCAAGTGACCTTGTTGGCCTCTTGGCGCACCTGGCGGACGAATTCGCCCGCGCTGGTCTTCTGTCCCGTCTGCGGCATCATGCCGGCCATTCCCATCCGTAACTTCGCTTCGTCGATCCGTCTTCGCGCCTGGCAGGAGTGGAGGGGCTCGAACCCCCAACCCCCGGTTTTGGAGACCGGTGCTCTACCAATTGAGCTACACTCCTAGGCGCGCTTGGCCGGTCCCTACTCGATGATCTTCGCGACGACGCCGGCGCCGACGGTGCGGCCGCCCTCGCGGATGGCGAAGCGCAGGCCCTCGTCCATCGCGATCGGCGCGATCAGGTGGACTTCCATGGCGACGTTGTCGCCCGGCATCACCATCTC
>JADCGK010000048.1 GCA_020249045.1 Azospirillum sp.
CCGCTTGGTGCTGCTTCTGACCGTCAATCTTGCGCTGTTGTTGGCGCTGGGTACCGTCGTCGCGCGCGAGATCGTCAAGTTGTGGATCCAGCGTCGGCGCGGGCTTGCGGGCGCGCGTCTGCACGTCCGGCTGGTGGCGCTATTCGCCGTCCTGGCGGGGGCGCCGGCCGTCGTCATGGCGGTCGCCTCGGCCTTGTTCTTCAATTTGGGCGTCCAGGCGTGGTTCTCCGACCCCGTGCGCGACACGTTGCGCGAATCCCTGGCCGCCGCCGAAGCGTATCTGGAGGAGCATCGCTCCAACATTCGCGGCGACATCCAGGCGATGGCGGCGGATGTCGCGCGCGAAGGGGCGCTGATCGTGCTCGACCGCGGCTACCTCCAGCAGATCGTCGACGCCCAGGTGCAGGTCCGCGCGCTGACCGAAGCCGTCGTGTTCGACGCGCGCGGCCAGGTTCTGGCCCGGGCGGGGTTCACTTTGTCGTTGCAGTTCGAAGTCGTGCCGTTCTGGGCGTTGGACCGCGCGCGGGTGGGCGAGGTCGTCGTCTTCACGCCCGAACGCGCGGAGGATGGCGGGGCCTTGACCGACCGCGTCCGCGCGCTGACGCGCATCGAAGGTTTCGATCAGATCTTCATACTGGTCGGCCGCTTCGTCGAACCGCGGGTCGTCCAGCACGTCGATCGGACGCGGGCGGCCGTCCAGACCTACGAGGCGATCGAGGGCCGCCGGTCGGGCTTCCAGGTCACCTTCGCGGTGATGTTCGTGGTCGTCGCGTTGTTGTTGTTGCTCGCGGCGATTTGGATCGGCTTGGGCGTGGCCAACGGCATGGCCCGGCCCGTGGGCGCGTTGATCGTCGCGGCCGACCGGGTGCGCGGTGGCGATCTTTCCGCGCGGGTGGCCGAACCCGCCGCCGACGACGAAATCGGCACGTTGTCGCGGGCTTTCAACCGGATGACCGGCGAAATCGAAAGCCAGCGCCGAGAACTGGTCGAAGCCAACCGTCAGATCGAGAACCGGCGCCGCTTCACCGAAGCCGTGCTTGCGGGCGTCTCGGCGGGCGTCGTCGGCCTCGACGAAGCCGGCCGGATCGCGTTTCCGAACCTTTCCGCCTCGCGGCTGATCGGTGCCGATCTCGAAGCCAAGCTCGGCGAGAAACTGGGCGACATCGTGCCAGAAATGGCGCCGTTGATCGAAGCCGCGGCCGGCGCCGACAAGCCCGTGCAAGGCGAGGTGCATCTGCAGCGCGACGGCGCCCGCCGCACCTTCGTCGTGCGGATCGCGCGGGCGCGATTGGGCGACGGCACCCTGGGCCTCGTCGCCACGTTCGACGACGTTACTGACCTCGAAGCCGCCCAGCGCCAGGCCGCGTGGTCGGACGTCGCCCGGCGCATCGCCCACGAAATCAAAAATCCGCTGACCCCGATCCAGCTTTCCGCCGAACGCCTGAAGCGCAAGTATCTGCCCGAGATCGTATCCGACCCCGAAACCTTCCGCCTTTGCACCGACACGATCGTGCGTCAGGTCGGCGATATCGGACGGATGGTGGACGAGTTTTCGTCCTTCGCGCGGATGCCGGCGCCGAAGATGTCGGCCGAGGACGCGGTCGATCTCGTGCGGCAGACGGCGTTCCTGCAGCAGAGCGCGCGCGGGGACGTGGAATGGATCGTCGATCTGCCGCGCGAGCCGATGCGCTTGCGCCTGGATCCGCGCCAGATCGGCCAGGCGCTGACCAATCTGTTGCAGAACGCGCTCGATGCGATCGACGGCCGGGACGGCAAGGATCTTCCGCGGCCGCGCGTGGAAATCCGTCTCGGCCGCGACGCGGAGGGCCGCCCCTTCATGTCGGTCGCCGATAACGGCAAGGGCTTGCCCAAGGAGAACCGCGACCGGTTGACCGAGCCCTACGTGACCACCCGCGCCAAGGGCACGGGCCTGGGGCTGGCGATCGTCAAAAAAATCATGGAGGACCACGGCGGCGCCGTGATCCTTGCCGACCGCGAGGGCGGCGGGGCGGTGGTCGCGCTGCGCTTTCCCGCCGACGCCCAAGCCGTGGCGCAAGCGCGGTAACTTGCCGCTTCCTTGCGACTCTCGAATCCGCTACACCTTCGCCCATGTCCCACGACGTTTTGATCGTCGACGATGAAGCCGACATTCGGATGCTGATCGGCGGCATCCTCGAGGACGACGGCCATCAAACGCGCGGCGCCGGGGATTCCACGACGGCGCTGGAAGCGATCCGGGCGCGTCGGCCCAGTCTGGTCGTTCTCGATGTCTGGTTGCAGGGCTCGCCGATGGACGGGCTCGAAGTCCTCGACGTCATCCGCCGCGAACATCCCGACGTGCCGGTCGTGATCATCTCCGGGCACGGCAACGTCGAAATGGCGGTCGGCGCCATCAAGCGCGGCGCCTACGACTTCATCGAGAAGCCGTTCAAGGCCGACCGGCTGTTGCTCGTCGTCCAACGCGCGATCGAGGCCGCGCGGCTGCGGCGCGAGAACGAGGAATTGAAGCTGCGTGCCGGCGGCCCGCCGGACATCGTGGGGAACTCGCCCTCGATCGTCCAGGTCCGCCAGCAATTGCAGCGCGTGGCGCCGACCGGCAGCCGGGTCCTGCTGTCGGGCCCGGCCGGTTCGGGCAAGGAGGTCGCCGCACGGCTGATCCACTCGCTCTCCAAGCGCGCCGAGGGCCCGTTCGTCGTGCTCAATTGCGCCAGCCTGCGGCCCAACGCGATGGAAATCGAGATGTTCGGCATCGAGCCGGGCTCGCCCATCGACGATCCCGACGCGCCGCTGCCCAAGATCGGGGTGTTCGAAAAGGCGCATAACGGCACGCTCTATCTCGACGAAGTCGGCGACATGCCGCTCGAAACGCAAGGCAAGATCGTGCGCGTGCTTCAGGAGCAAAGCTTCGAGCGCGTGGGCGGGCGCGTGCGCGTTCAGGTCGATGTGCGCGTGATCGCCTCGACGAACCGGGATTTGCAGCGCGAGATCCAGGAAGGCCGTTTCCGCGAGGATCTGTTCTATCGCCTGAATGTCGTGCCGATCCGCATGCCCGGGCTGAAGGAACGGCGCGAGGACATACCGGCGCTCGCGGCCCACTTCATGGACCGTGCCGCGCAAGCCACGGGCACTTCGCCGCGGCCCATCGCCGACGACGCGATCGCGACGATGCAGACCCACGACTGGCCGGGCAACGTTCGCCAACTGCGCAACGTCGTCGAATGGCTGCTGATCATGTCGCCGGGCGAGGCGGGGCAACCCGTCAAGGCCGAGAATCTGCCGCCCGATTTGGGGGCCGCCGTGCCGACCGCCTTGCGCGGGGAGAACGGCGCCGAGATCATGGGATTGCCGTTGCGCGAGGCGCGCGAATTGTTCGAGCGGCAGTATCTGATCGCCCAGGTCACGCGCTTCGGCGGCAACATTTCGCGCACCGCGAGCTTCGTGGGCATGGAGCGTTCGGCGCTGCACCGCAAGCTCAAAGCGCTCGGCGTGCACGGCGCCGACCGCGAACGTGGATCCCAACTGGACGCCTGAGCCCGAAGAGGTCGCATGTCCCGGATCGCTTACGTCAACGGCCGTTACGTCCCCCATCGCGAGGCGCAGATCCACGTCGAGGACCGCGGCTATCAGTTCGCCGACGGCGTCTACGAGGTCTGCACGGTCCGCAAGGGCGTGCCGATGGAGGAGAAGGGCCATCTCGACCGCCTCGAACGCTCGCTGCGCGAAATGCGCATCGATATGCCGATGAGCCGGGCGGCGATTTCCCTCGCCATGCGCGAAACCATCCGCCGCAATCTGGTCGAGGAAGGCATCGTCTATCTGCAGGTCACGCGCGGCGTGGCGCCGCGCGACCATCCGTTTCCGACCAAGAAGGTCCGCCCCGCGTTGGTGATGACAGCGCGCAACAGCAAGCCGCATCCCACCCCGTGGCTGGAAGACGGCGTGAAGGCCATCGTCGTGCCCGACATCCGCTGGGGCCGGCGCGACATCAAGACCGTCGGCTTGCTGCCCAATTGCATGGCCAAGCAGGCGGCGCGCGAGCGCGGCGCCTACGAGGCGATTTTGGTCGATGCGGACGGCGTCGTCACGGAAGGCAGTTCGACCAATGTGTGGATCGTGACGGAGGGCGGGGCGCTCGTCACCCGGCCGCCGTCCAACGCCATTCTCAACGGCGTCACGCGTCTGGAACTCATCGAACTTGCGGCCGCCGAGGGCCTGAAGTTCGAGGAGCGGAGTTTCACGCTGGAAGAACTGCGCCGTGCGCGCGAGGTGTTCGTGACGTCGGCGTCGTCCTTTGTCATGCCGGTCACCCAGGTGGACGACCGCCCCGTGGCCAACGGCAAGCCCGGTGCCGTCGCCGGAAAACTTCGCGCGGCCTATCTGCGCCATATGGACGCCCAGGTCGTCGCTTGAATCCGGCCCGTCCGCGCGCCGTTCTGTTCGATTGGGACAATACGCTGGTCGACAATTGGGGGGCGATCCGCGCCGCGCTGAACGCGGCTTTGCGCGCCTTCGGGCACGCCGAATGGACACTCGAGGAGACCCATGCGCGCGTGCGGCGGTCGCTGCGCGAAACGTTTCCGGAGATTTTCGGGACCGAATGGCAGCGCGCGCGCGCGATCTTTTACCAATCCTTCGAGGAGACGCATCTCGACGTGCTGGCGACGCTGCCGGGGGCGGCGGAATTGCTCGCCACGATCGACGTGCCGATGGCCGTCGTATCCAACAAACAAGGAAAATTGCTGCGCCGCGAAGCCGCGCATCTCGGCTGGGCCGCAAGGTTCCATCGATTGATCGGTGCGGGCGATGCGGTTCACGACAAACCCGACCCGGCCCCCTTCGCGATGGCGATGGACGGACTTAAATTACATACCGGAGATGTGATTTGGTATGTGGGCGATACCGGACTTGATATGCAGGCAGCGCATGGGGCAAGCTGTGTACCCATTCTCGTGGGGAATGGGATGGGCGACGACGACGTACTGGAGCGGTATCCCCCAGCCGTTCGGGTTCCCAGCCTGGGGGCGCTGACGGCGCTCTGGCGGGGGCTGTAAACCCCTCGCGTCCGACCTAAATTACCCACCGGATGGATCGGAGGGGGCGCTGAACCGCGCCCTGAAAACCAATGGCCCGCGCGAAAACCCCAGCCGAGAAGACGGCGAGCGAAGGCCCAACCAAGAAAGGCAAGGACGACATGTCGGCCGACAAGTCGCAGAACGTCCAGGACGTTTTCCTGAACCACATCCGGAAGAACAAGACTCCGGTGACGATCTTCCTGGTCAACGGCGTTAAGCTGCAGGGCATCGTGACGTGGTTCGACAATTTCTCCGTGCTCCTGCGCCGCGACGGGCACAGCCAGCTCGTCTACAAGCACGCGATTTCGACCG
Source organism: Azospirillum sp. (assembly GCA_020249045.1). Taxonomy (GTDB): domain Bacteria; phylum Pseudomonadota; class Alphaproteobacteria; order CACIAM-22H2; family CACIAM-22H2; genus Tagaea. Next base: position 5,385 of record JADCGK010000048.1, read on the forward strand.
TGATGCCCACGGGGCCGATCGCGCTGTTCGAGGGCGATAAAGAAGGGGCCGAAGGCTGAGCCGGGGTCCTGGCAAGCGCAAAGCGCCGGACAAAACCGACGCCGAGGAAGGTGCGCCCGAGGATTTCGCGGCGCGCAAGGTGGAAGGGCGCGCGCTCGTCGTGCACCCGGCACTCAAGCGCAAGATCGATGCGGCCGACGCGGCCGCGCGCGCGCCGGAGGACAAGCTCGAGGAGGCCTGCGGTCTCGCCCGGGCCATCGATCTCAAGATCGCCCACGCCGAGGTCGTTCGTCTGCCGTCGTTCCGGCCGTCGACGCTGCTCGGCGAAGGTGCGGTCGAGCGCCTGGGCAAAATCGTCAAGGAGGAGGGCATCGCGATCGCCGTCGTCGACGGCTTGCTCGGGCCCGTCCAGCAGCGCAACCTCGAAAAGGAATGGCGCTGCAAGGTCATCGACCGTACGGGTCTGATCCTCGAGATTTTCGGCGCGCGCGCGCGGACGGCCGAAGGCCGCTTGCAGGTCGAACTCGCGCAACTCACTTACCAGCGCTCGCGTCTCGTGCGCACGTGGAGCCATCTCGAACGTCAACGCGGCGGTTTCGGCTTCCTCGCGGGGCCGGGCGAATCCCAGCTCGAAAGCGACCGGCGCCAGATCGGCGACAAGATCGTCCGGCTCAAGAAGGAGCTTGAGGAAGTCAAACGCACCCGCGCCCTGCACCGCAAGGCGCGCGCGCGCGTGCCTTATCCCGTCGTGGCGCTGGTCGGCTACACCAACGCCGGCAAATCGACGCTGTTCAATCGACTGGTGCACGCGCGTGTGCTGGCGGCGGACATGCTGTTCGCCACGCTGGACCCGACGATGCGCGCGCTCGCGCTGCCCTCGGGCCGCAAGATCATCCTGTCCGACACGGTGGGCTTCGTTTCCGATCTGCCGCACGATCTGGTCGCGGCGTTCCGCGCCACGCTCGAAGAGGTGCTGGCGGCCGATCTGGTGCTCCATGTCCGGGACGTCTCGCACCCCGAAACCGAGGCGCAAGCCGCGGATGTGCGCAAGGTTCTGGCCGAACTCGGCCGGGCCGACGAGGCGGGCGACGAGTTCGTCGAGGTCTACAACAAGCTCGACCGGCTCGACCCCGAGGCGCGCGACGCTTGGACCGCACGCGCGACGCGCGAGGCCAACGCCGCGTGCCTGTCCGCGATCACGGGCGAGGGCACCGATCGGCTGCTGACGCTGATCGACAAGCGCTTGGCGGCGTTGCGCCAGACCGTCGAGTACGATCTGCCCTTCGCCGACGGTGCGGCGCTGGCTTGGCTGCACGAGCACGGGCAAGTGCTCGACTCGCGCGCCGAGGACGGGCATCTGCACGTGACCGTCGCGCTCGACCCGGCCGACCGGCAGCGCTTCGAACATCGCTTGCGGACCGCGTCGTGACCGGCCGGCGATTGCCGCCCATCGAAGTGCGGCCGCGCGATCTGTCGCGCTGGCGTCAATCCGCGACCGGCGTGGATTACGTCCATGTCTTCGAGGCCGAGGAGCCCGGGCCCACGGTGATGACCGTCGGCTTGACGCACGGCAACGAGTTTTGCGGCGCCGAAGCTCTGCATTGGGCGCTGGACCTCGGCTTGCGGCCCCGCAAGGGCGTCTGGATCGTCGCGTTTTCCAACGTTGCGGCCTATGCGCGCTTCGACGCCAACAAGCCGCTCGACTCCCGCTTCGTCGATCGCGACATGAACCGCGTTTGGCGCGACGATTGGATCGCGACCGAGGGCACGCTGGAAGCCAAACGCGCGGGCGAATTGCTGCCCTTCGTGCGGCGCGCCGATTTCCTTCTCGACATCCATTCTACCAGCTTCGCGGTGCGGCCGTTCTTCGTGGGCGCCAATCTGCCGCGCGTGCGCGGCTTCGCCGAGCGTTTGGGCGAGCCCAAATCGTTGCTGCTGCAGAACGCGTCCTTCGACGGCAAGGTGATGGTCGAGTACAGCGGGTTCGCCGACCCCGCATCGACCAAGACCGCGCTGGTCGTCGAATGCGGCGCGCATTTTTTGCGCGGGTCGGTCGCGGTCGCCAAGCACGTGCTGATGGCGTTCCTCGATGCGACCGGCGTCGTCGAGCCCCAAGTTGCGCGGCGTCTGGCGCCGGCGATCCCGCCGAGTGAGCCGGGCGTCTACACGATCGAGAAGGTCCATGTCGCCAAGCATGCGGACCTCAAGTTCATGGCGCCCTACGAGGGCTTCGAGGAAGTCGCCAAAGGTACGGTGATCGCCATGGATGGGCCCGAGCCCGTCGTGGCGCCGTTCGACCGCTGCGCCGTTTTGTTCCCCAAGGCGCAACCGATGCAGGGGCGGGAGCTGGTCACCCTTGCTCAGCGGATCGATTGAATGAAGAAAATAGTTTAGGAAAATCGTATAAACTTTTGTTTATCTTGTATTTATTTTGCCGTTTGACTCTGCGTGGTCGACTCCCCTAAAAACCTGGCACTCGCTGGGCGGGACTGCTAACAAGCGGCCGCCCCGGCGGGCTTCAGTACCGCAAAATGGGCGGAGGAGAGACCCAAATGAAGTTCAAGCCGCTGAACGATCGCGTGCTGGTCGAAGCTCTCGACCAGGAGACCAAGACCAAGGGCGGGATCATCATCCCCGACACCGCCAAGGAAAAGCCCCAGCAGGGCAAGGTGATCGCCGCCGGCCCCGGCGCGCGCACCGAAGACGGCAAGCTGCTGCCGATGGGCGTCAAGGCGGGCGACAAGATCCTGTTCGGCAAGTGGTCGGGCACGGAAGTGAAGATCGACGGCAAGGACCTTCTGATCATGAAGGAATCCGACATCCTGGGCGTGATCGACTGATCTCGGCTCCGGCACCCGTCATCCCCCAAATATCCACGAAGGAAAGAATCCAATGGCTGCTAAAGACGTGAAATTCGGCGGCGACGCGCGCGCGCGCATGCTGCGCGGCGTCGACATCCTGGCCGACGCGGTCAAGGTCACGCTGGGCCCCAAGGGCCGCAACGTCGTCATCGACAAGGCGTTCGGCGCGCCGCGCATCACCAAGGACGGCGTCACCGTCGCCAAGGAGATCGAGCTCGCCGACAAGTTCGAGAACATGGGCGCCCAGATGGTGCGCGAAGTGGCCTCGAAGACCAACGACGCGGCCGGCGACGGCACGACGACGGCGACCGTGCTCGCCCAGGCGATCGTGCGCGAGGGTGCCAAGTCGGTCGCGGCGGGCATGAACCCGATGGACCTGAAGCGCGGCGTCGATCTCGCCGTCGAGAAGGTCGTCGAAGACCTCAAGAAGCGCTCCAAGAAGATCACCAATTCGGACGAAATCGCGCAAGTCGGCACGATCTCGGCCAACGGCGAGCGCGAAATCGGCGAGATGATCGCTAAGGCGATGCAGAAGGTCGGCAACGAGGGCGTCATCACGGTCGAAGAGGCGAAGAGCCTCGAGACCGAACTCGACGTCGTCGAGGGCATGCAGTTCGACCGCGGCTACCTGTCGCCGTATTTCGTGACGAACGCGGACAAGATGACGGTCGAGCTCGAAAGCCCGTACATCCTGATCCACGAAGCCAAGCTCTCCTCGCTGCAGCCGCTGCTGCCGGTGCTCGAGGCGGTCGTGCAGACGGGCAAGCCGCTGCTGATCGTCGCCGAGGAAGTGGAAGGCGAAGCGCTGGCGACGCTGGTGGTCAACAAGCTGCGCGGCGGCCTCAAGATCGCGGCCGTCAAGGCGCCGGGCTTCGGCGATCGCCGCAAGGCGATGCTCGAGGACATTGCGATCCTCACGGCGGGCCAGGTGATCTCGGCCGATCTGGGCATCAAGC
>JADCGK010000049.1 GCA_020249045.1 Azospirillum sp.
CTTGCCGCCGACGTGCACGGCAAGAACCACGACCGCGTCGGTTCGTTCGGCGATCATGTCGAATGGTTGGATTTGATCGTCGCTTCGGGCGACACGCTGCGCTGCTCGCGGCTGGAGAACGCCGATCTGTTCGCCGCGACGATCGGCGGCATGGGCTTGACCGGCATCGTCCGGCGCCTGGCGTTGCGTCTGGCGCCCGCCGCCCCCTTCGTGCGCGTCAAGGAAACGCGCGTGGACGATCTCGACGAGTTTTTCGCGGAATTCGCCGCCGCGCGCGACGCGGCCACGTTCGCGGTCGGTTGGATCGACGCGTTGGCCCAGGGTGCGAAACTCGGCCGCGGTGTTTTCGAAACGGCCGAATACGCGCCCGACGCGGCCTTGCGGCCGCCGGGTTTGCGCGCGCCCAAGCCCGTGCCGGTCGATTTTCCCGGCTTCGCGCTGTCCGCACCCGTCGTGCGCGCGTTCAACGAGCTTTATTGGCGGCGCATCCCCGAAACAGGCCGCCAAAGCGAACGCGCACTCGATCGCTTCCTTTATCCGCTCGATTCGCTGGCCGATTGGAACCGCATCTACGGCAAACGCGGATTCCATCAATTCCAGGCGGTCGTGCCCGACGCGGACGCGCGCAAGGCCGTGCAGGCCATGCTCGAAGCCGTCGCCTCGGGCGGCAACGCGTCGTTCCTGGCCGTGCTCAAAACCCTGGGCGGCGAAGGCCAAGGCCATTTGTCCTTCCCGATGCGCGGCGTCACGCTGGCCCTCGACATCCCCAATGCCCCCGGCGCGCTTGAATTGCTCGCCCGGCTCGAAGCCCTCGCGCGCGACGCGGGCGGCCGCATCTACCTCGCCAAGGATTCGGTCCAGTCGGCCGCGACGTTCCGCGCCACCTATCCGCGCCTCGGCGAATTCGAAGCCGTGCTCGCCGAACGCGATCCGACGGGCGTGTTCGCCTCGGATCTTTCGCGGCGCCTCGGAATCGGGGAGGCGCGCGCATGATTTGGGTCGTCGTCGGCGCGTCTTCGGCGATCGCGCGGGAATTCGCGCGCCAAGCGGCCAAAGATGGCGCGGGCATCCTGCTCGCGGGCCGCGATACGGCCGATCTGGAGGCAGGCCGTGCTGACATCGCCGTGCGCACGGGCGCGCCATGCCGCGCGCTCGCCTTCGACATCGCCGACGCAAGCGAGCACGAGAACCTGATCGACGCCGCGCGCGATTTGGCCGCGGGCGGGACGATCAACGTATTCCTGGCGGCGGGCACGATGCCCGCGCAAAACGCGATCGACGCCGATCCGGGCCTCGCCGCGGCGACGATCGTCACGAACTACACCGGCGCCGTGCTGCTGCTGCAGCGTTTCGCCCCTCTTTTCGAAGCGCAGAAGGGCGGTGCCGTGATCGCGCTGGGCTCGGTCGCGGGCGATCGCGGCCGGCTCAAGAACTACGTCTACGGCTCCGCCAAAGCGGGCTTGCACGCCTATCTTCAGGGCTTGCGCGCGCGGCTGTTCCGCGCGGGCGCGCACGTCGTCACGGTCAAGCCCGGCTTCGTGGATACGGCGATGACGTGGGGATTGCCGGGGTTGTTCCTGGTGGCTTCGCCCGCCGCGATCGCCGCCGCGTGCTTGCAAGCCGCGGCCAAGAAGCGCGATATCGTCTACGCGCCGTTCTTCTGGTGGGGCATCATGACGATCCTCAAACACATCCCCGAGCGCATCTTCAAGAAACTGAACATCTGAGGGCGGAGACGGGCACATGCTGATCGGAATCGTCGGGGCCGCGGGCCGCATGGGCCAAATGCTGATCCGCGAAGTGCGCGCGACGGCGGGCGCCGCCCTGGGCGGGGCCAGCGAGCGTCCCGGATCCGACGCGCTCGGCAAGGATGCGGGCGAACTCGCCGGGATCGGGGCGTTGCAGATCAAGATCGGCGCCGATCCGGCCGCCTTGTTCGCGGCGTGCGACGCCGTCATCGATTTCACGGCGCCTGCCGCCAGCCTCGCGCATGCCGCATTGGCCGCGGCGACCGGCAAGGCGCTGATCCTGGGCACCACGGGTCTGTCGGCGGCCGATCAAGCCAAGATCGACGAAGCGGCGCGCAGCACGGCCATCGTGCAATCGACGAATTTCTCGCCCGCGGTGGTGTTGAGCTTCGCTTTGGTCGAGGAAGCGGCCAAGCGCCTCGGGCCGGAGTACGACATCGAGATTTTCGAGCTGCACCATCGCCACAAGGTCGATGCGCCATCGGGGACCGCGTTGAGTCTGGGCCGCGCCGCCGCCAAGGGCCGTGGCCTCGATTTCGACGCCGACACGTTGCGCGCGCGCGACGGCCATACGGGTCCCCGGCCGCGCGGGCCCATCGGGTTTTCCGTCGCCCGCGGCGGGTCGGAGACCGGCGAGCACAACGTCATGTTTTTGGCCGAGGGCGAGCGGCTGGAGATCGTCCACAAAGCGTCGAGCCGGCAGATCTACGCGCGCGGGGCCGTCCGCGCCGCGTTGTGGGCCGCCGGCAGGAAACCCGGCCTCTATTCGATGCGCGACGTGCTGGGGCTGTAGCGCGCGCGCGCGAGCGCTTCGTCGATCATCCGGGCGACCGGCTCGCGTTCCTCGATCGGCAGGAAGGCGCCCAACCAGGTGGTTTTGCCGTGGCTGCGCAAACGCACGGCCGCCGGATGGCCGGGCCGCTGGGCGAGATCGACCTTCAGCCAATAAGGCTGCCAGGTTTCGACTGCGATCCGGCCTTTGGGATCGACGCGCTCGATCTCCAGCCGGTCCTCGTACACCACGACGCGTTCGTGCTGCCGGCCGCGCGCGTAATTGGCGCGGAAGGCGAGCCAGACGAGCAGCACGTCCACCCCCAAAAAGCCGAGGACCGGCCACGCGCCGGCCAGGAAAAACACCAACCCGGCCACGAAACTGACCGCGCACAGCAGGCCCATCAGCCACGCGAACCCGCGCGGGGACAGGCTGCGATGCGGGCGCAAGGTCAGGTCGAGCAGGGGGGTGGGACCGGCCATGGCAGCGATGATAGGCTGATCCTCCCGCGAATCCAGACGTATGACGCAAGACGATCCCCGCGCGCTTCTGATGCAAGCCTTCGCCGCCGAACACGCGGGCGAGGGCGCGCGCGCGCGCGAACTCGCCGCCCGCGCCCATGCGGCCGCCCCCGACCTGCCCGCCGTGATCGCCGCGCGCGCGATCCTGCTCGCCTCGACCGATCCGCCGACGGCCGAAGCGCTGGGCCGGCGGGTCGTCGATCTGGATCCCGGCAATGCCGGCGCCTATTCGTTTCTCGCGGCGCTGTTCGCACCGTTGCGCCGCGATGTCGAAGCCGCGGCGCTGTTCGAATCCTTCGCGGCGCGCGATCTGCCGGAGGCTGCGCGGCGCACGGTGCTCATCGCGCTCGCCGGGTTCCGCAATCGGATCGGCGATGCCGCCGGGGCGCTCGCGGTGTTCGACGCCCTGGGTCCGACGGACGACCCCGCGCTCGAACACCAGCGGCTGATCGCCGCCCTTTACGCCCGCGATCACGACGATCGTGCGGTCATCGAAATCAAACGCCGTTTCGATGCCGTGGACCCGGCGCCACGCCCCCGCCCGCCGCCGGGTGCCCGCCGCGCCCGTCCGCGCATCGGCTTTGCGGGCTCGGATCTCGGCGCGCCGAATTACATGGCGCTGTTCGCCCCCCTGCTCGCCGCCCTGGACCGCGCGCGCTACGACGTCGTCGTGATCGCGCTGGGACCCATCCACGGCGCGGTGCGCGCGTGGTACCTCGCGCGCGGAATCGTGCCCATCCAAACCGGCGACGCCGCCGATCCGGACGCGCTGGCGGCGCGGATCGCGGCATGCGATCTCGACGTGCTGGTCGAAATGGACGACGTGCTGGGCCGCAAGGGCCGTGCCGCCGTCCGCCGCCGGCCGGCGCGCGCGCATGCCGCGTGGTTCAACATGACCGGCCCCGCGGGCGATCCCGCCTACGACGCGTCGATCGGCAACGCGGCACTTTATCCCGATCCGTCGGTTTTCGCCGAACGCTGCGTCCGGCTGCCCGACGACGCGTTCGTCTACGATCCCGAATTCGGCGCGCTTGGGCCCCCGCCGCCGAGCCCGGCCCCGTGCGAAACGGGTGCGCCGGTCACGTTCGGCGCGTTGGCCCAGCCCTACAAGATCGGCGCGCTTTGCCTCGATCTTTGGGCCGGCGCCCTGCGCGCGGCACCGAGCGCGCGCTTCCACCTCGCCAACGCCGCGATGGCCGAGGCGGCGGCGCGCACGCGCTTCGTGCGCGAAATGGCCGCGCGCGGCGTCGATCCCGCGCGCTTGTCGACCGGCGTGGCCAGCGGCTGGCCCGGCTATCTCGCCGAATACGCGCGCATCGATCTCGCCTTCGCCACCTTTCCGGTCGCCGGCGGCACGACGATGTTCGAAGCCGCCTATCAAGGCGTACCGACGTTGAGCGCGCGCGGCCATCACGCGCTCGCGCGCATCGGCGATTGGCTGGCGCGCGCCGTCGACGCGCCTTGGCTGGCTTGCGCGGATGCCGGGGAGTTCGCCGCGCGCGCGGCCCAACTCGCCGCCGATCCCGCGCCGCTGATCGCCGCACGGCGGACTTGGCGCGACGGGTTGCGCGCGAAGTCAGCGCGCGACGCGCCGCGCGTGGCCGGGGCTTTGGCCGAGGCGCTGCTCGATCTCGCCGGCCAGGGGGCGCCGTGAGTGCCGCCGCCGGTGATGCGGCCCGGCTGCGCGGCGACCTCGACGCTGCGCTCGCCGCCTATAGCCGCGCGCTCGCCGAAAATCCCGGCGATGCCGCCGTACTGGTCAATCGCGGCGTGACGCTGCACATGATGGGCCGTGCCGAGGACGCCGCCGCCGATTACGCGCGCGCGGCCGAATTGGCCCCGAACGTGGCGCTGATTCGCGCGAATTTGGCGGCCGCGTGGCTGGATGCGCACAAGCCCGGCTCGGCGCGCGAGGCCGCGCGCGCGGCCGTCGCGCTCGATCCGGCCGACGTGGCGGCATGGAACAATCTAGGTGTTGCGTGCGGCCTGCTGGGTCTGGCGCGCGATGCGCAAGACGCGTGGCGCCACGCCCTCGCGCGCGATCCGAACCATGTCTCGACGCTGTTCAATCTCGCCCAAAGCGTGCGCGGCGAGAACCCCGACGAAGCGGCCGATCTGTTCGACCGGTTGCTCGCTTTGGCGCCCGAACGCGACGATGTCTACGCCGAGGCGATCTCGAACCTGTGGCACGCGTGCCGATGGACGCGCGCGCACGCGTTGCTCGCCGATCTCGACCGGCGGCTCGCGCGCGGCATGGGGACCAACGCGCTGCTCTCGCTCGCCTATACGCTGCCCTTCATGGCCGACGATCCGGTCCGCGTGGCGCGCGTGCAGGCCGCCTTGGGCGCCGCTTTGTCGCGCGCGGCCGTCCGCTTGCCGCCCGCGCCGCCCAAGCCCCAGTCGGCGAAGATCGCGCTCGGCTATCTCTCGCCCGATTTCGGCAATCACGCGATGAGCCATGTTTTGCGCGGTTTGATCGCCGCGCACGACAAATCGGCGGTCGAGGTGACGCTGTTCTCGCTGAAGGACCGGTCGCGCGAGCCGGGGCCCTGGCTCGGCGATCTGAAGCGCGCGGCCGACGCGTTCGTCGATCTTTCGGCGTCGGGTCCGCGCGCCGCGGCCGAGGCGATCCGCGCGCGCGGGATCGACGTGCTCGTCGATCTTTCGGGCTACATGGCCGGCGGCCGGCCCGAAATCCTGGCCGCCCGGCCCGCACCGGTGCAGGTCTATTGGATCGGGCATGGCGGGTTCCTGGAGGCGCCCTACATCGATTACACCCTGGCCGATGCGACCGTTTGCGCCGATCCGGCCGGCCATGTCGAGGCGATCGCGCGCCTGCCCGCGTGCTATCACCCGGCCGATCGCTTCGCCGTCGGACCCACGCCCGCGCGCGGGGCGCTCGGCCTGCCCGAAGACGCGATCGTCTTCGCCGCCTTCTGCAATCCGCTGAAGATCGAGCCCGCCTGCTTCGCGGCGTGGATGGCCATCCTGCGCGCCGTGCCCGATGCGGTCCTGTGGCTTGCGGGGCGCAAGGCCTATGCGCCCGCGCAAGACGCTTTGCGTGCGGCGGCGCATGCCGCGGACGTCGCGCCCGCCCGGTTGATCTTCGCCGGGCACGCCTTCGACAAATCGGCCCATCTCGCGCGCCATCGGGCGGCCGATCTGTTCCTCGACAGCTTCGCGGTTTCCGCCGCGTCGACCGCGCTCGACGCGCTGTCGGCGGGCTTGCCGGTGCTGACCAAGCGCGGGCGTCAGGCGCATGCCAACGTGGCGGCGTCGTTCCTGACGGCGCTGGAATTCCCCGAATTGATCGCCGCCGACGCCGCCGACTTCGTGGCGCGCGCGATCGCGCTCGCCCGCGATCCGGCCGCGCGGGCGGATTTGCGCGCGCGTCTCGTCGCCGCCGTCGCCGCGCGCCCGCCCTTCGACGCCGCGACGATGGCCCGGCACGCCGAAGCCGCCTTTCGCACCATGGCCGCGCGCGCCCGCGCGGGCCTGCCGCCCGCCTCCTTCGACGTCGAGGACAAATGAAACCGCCCGCGATCCACGAATTCTACGCCCGCTTGGCCGCCAAGAACCCCGAGCCCGAAACCGAGCTGAAATGGGGCAACCCCTATCAGTTGCTCGTCGCGGTCGTGCTGTCGGCGCAGGCGACCGACGTGGGCGTGAACAAGGCGACGCGACGGCTGTTCGAGATCGTGGAGACGCCCGCGCAAATGGTCGCGTTGGGGCTCGACGCGCTCAAGGAACACGTCAAGACGATCGGGCTTTACAACACGAAGGCCAAGAACGTGATCGCGTTGTCGGAAATCCTGCTGCGCGAATACGGCGGCGGGATTCCGCGCGACCGCGAATTGCTGGAGGCGCTGCCCGGCGTCGGCCGCAAAACCGCCAACGTGGTTCTGAACGTCGCGTTCGGCGAAGCGACGATCGCGGTCGACACGCATATCTTCCGCGTGGGCAACCGCACGGGCCTGGCCAAGGGCAAGACCCCGCGCGCGGTCGAGGAGAAACTGGAGAAGGCGACCCCCGCGGCGTTCAAGCGCCACGCCCATCACTGGCTAATCCTGCACGGCCGTTACGTGTGCAAGGCGCGCAAGCCCGAATGCTGGCGTTGCCCGGTCGCCGATCTGTGCGCGTTCAGGAAGAAGACCCCGGCGCCGTGATCCGGCTTTGCGGCCGGCGCTCGCGTTCGAGCGAGTCGAGGCACGGATCGGCCGGTGCGGGTCGGCCTTGCGGCGTGCGCGCATCGGCGTGCGTCACGCGTTGCGCGCCGTCGGTTTGGCGGTAGACGAACACGTCCAGCAGGCAATCCCGGCCGCGATAGCGCCACACTTCCGCTGGCCCGTCACGGCGCACGAACCCGGCCTGGCCCAACCGGGCGACCAGCGCGTCGCGGTTGAGACCGATCAGGCCGCGCGCGCCGACGACCGCCGGTGCGGCCGCGGTTTGCGGCGGAGACGGCGTGGGCTGCGCGTCGCCCGACACGGGGGGCGGCAACGGCACGACGGCCACCGGCGGCGAGGTTTGTTCGCCGCTCGGTCCCGTGCACGCCGCCAAACCGAGGGCGAGCGCCAGCGCCGGCGCCGCCTTGAGCCGCATCACGGCAATCAGCCGCCGTCGTTACCGTAGGAAGCGCCGTCGGTCTTCGCGGCGCGGCTGGCGTCGACCGAGACTTCGCCGGAAATCTGTCCGCCTTCCTCGATCTCGATGCGCGCGTAGCGGATCGTACCGGACACTTTGCCGCCCGAGCGGATCATCAGCTTTTCGCGGACGGTCAAAGTGCCTTCGAACACGCCGGCAATTTCGGCGTTTTCGATCTCGGCCATTCCTTTGAAAACGCCGGTATCGGTGATCTCCATCCAACGGCTGTCGAGCGAGGCTTCGACCCGGCCTTCGACGACCAGGCGTTCGCAGCTGGTGATCTGGCCGGAGAGTACGATCTCCTTGCCGACGATCAGCTTGCGGCCTTCGATCGATTCGCCCGTGCGGGCCGGTACGCCGCTGCGCGGCGCCGGCGGAGCGGGCGGGCGGCCCAACGCGCCGGCGGCCGGCGGGGCGGGACGCGGGAACGGGCGCGCCGGGACGGCTTCGGCCTCGGGCTCCGACGGCGAAGCGGGGGCGGGGGCCTGGGGCGGTGCGGCGGGCGTCTTCATGTCTTCGGGCTCGTCCTTTTTGCGGCGGAACATCGTTTCTTCCTTCCCCTCGGGGCTGGCGGCCCGGGTGGTCTTGCGTCGGCGACAAATCGGGCGCGCGTGCGCGCGCGACTCGGGCGGGGTCCCCGACGGTGGTTGCATGGTGACCGATTCGACCGCCGGAAGAAAGTCGTTCGTAAGGTGATTCCGCCGCTCCGGCGGCCGTCAAATCGTCGCTTGTGCCGCGGCCCGGCGCCCCCTATGGTCCCGCCCGTTTTCCCCGAATCTCCGGAGTCCCCATGGGTTCGCCCGCCTACGACGTTTTGGGTATCGGCAACGCCATCGTCGACGTTATCGCGCGGTGCGAGGACCCGTTCCTGGCCGCTCACGGCCTGGCCAAAGGCGCGATGACCCTGATCGACGAGGCCCGGGCCGAGGCGCTTTACGCCGCCATGGGCGCCGGCGTCGAATGCTCGGGCGGGTCGGCCGGCAACACCATCGCGGGCCTCGCCAATCTGGGCGGCAAGGCCGCCTATATCGGCCGGGTGCGCGACGACCAGCTCGGGAAGATTTTCCGTCACGACATCCGCGCCCAGGGCGTGGCGTTCGATTCGGCCCCGGCCGCCGACGGCCCGTCGACCGCGCGCTGCCTGATTTTCGTGACCCCCGACGCCCAGCGCACCATGCAGACCTATCTCGGTGCCTGCGTCGATTTGGGTCCGGACATGATCGACGAAGCGGTCGTGGCCGCCGCGGGCATCACCTACATGGAAGGCTATTTGTGGGACAAGCCGGCGGCCAAGGACGCCTTCCGCAAGGCCGCCACGCTCGCCCACAAGCATGGCCGCAAGGTGGCGCTGACGCTGTCGGACTCGTTCTGCGTCGATCGGCACCGCGCGGATTTCCGCGCGCTGGTCGACCAGCATTGCGACATCGTCTTCGCCAACGAGGCGGAATTGCTGTCGCTTTACGAGGTCCGGAGCTTCGACGAAGCCATCGGCCACCTGCGCGGCCACAAGGACCGCGTGTTCGCGGTCACGCGTTCCGAAAAGGGCTCGGTCGCCTTCCGCAACGGCGAGGTCTTCGCCGTCCCGGCCGAACCCGACGTCAAGGTCGTCGACACGACCGGGGCGGGCGATCTTTACGCGGCCGGTTTCCTCTACGGCCTCGCGCGCGGCAAGGACCTGGGCGCGTGCGCGCGCCTCGGCTCGATCTGCGCCGCCGAAATCATCGCGCATTACGGCGCGCGTCCCGAAACCTCGCTCAAAACCCTCGCCGCGTCCAAGGGCGCAATGTGACCGCCATGGACATCCGCAACGTCGCCATCATCGCCCACGTCGACCACGGCAAAACCACGCTGGTCGACCAATTGCTGAAGCAGTCGGGCACCTTCCGCGCCAATCAGCAGGTCGCCGAACGCGCGATGGACTCGAACGATCTGGAGCGCGAGCGCGGGATCACCATCCTCGCCAAATGCACCTCGGTCGTCTGGAAGGACGTGCGGATCAACATCGTCGACACGCCCGGCCACGCCGATTTCGGCGGCGAGGTCGAGCGCATCATGTCGATGGTCGACGGCGTGGTCGTGCTGGTGGACGCGGCCGAAGGCGCGATGCCGCAGACCAAGTTCGTCACCATGAAGGCGCTCGCGCGCGGGTTGCGCCCCATCGTCGTCATCAACAAGGTCGACCGGTCGGACGCGCGCGCGCACGAGGTGCACGACGAGGTGTTCGATCTGTTCGCCGCCCTCGATGCGACCGACGAACAGCTCGATTTCCCCACGCTGTTCGCCTCGGGCCGTTCGGGCTGGGCGGCCGAGTCGATGGAGGCGCCGCGCGAGAACCTCGATCCGCTGTTCGATCTGATCCTGCGCCACGTGCCGCCCCCGGTCGCCGACAAGACCGGCCAATTCAAGATGCTGGCGACGACGCTGGAATACGATCCTTACGTCGGCCGCATCCTGACCGGGCGCATCCACACGGGTGTGGCGAAGGTCAACATGGCCGTGAAGGCGCTGTCGCGCGACGGCAAGCTGATCGAGGAAGGCCGCCTGACCAAGCTTCTCGCCTTCCGCGGGCTCGACCGCGTGCCGGTGGAAACGGCCGAGGCGGGCGACATCGTGGCGATCGCGGGCCTGACGGGCCCGACCGTCGCCGACACGATCTGCGAGCCGGCGGTCGTCGAGCCCATCGCCGCCCAACCCATCGATCCGCCCACGCTGGTCATGACCTTCTCGGTCAACGATTCGCCGCTGGCGGGCCGCGAGGGCACGAAGATCACCAGCCGCATGATCCGCGACCGCCTGATGCGCGAGGCCGAAGGCAACGTCGCCATCCGCGTGCGCGAAACCGAAAGCGGCGAAGCCTACGAGGTCGCCGGCCGCGGGGAATTGCAGCTCGGCGTTCTGATCGAAACGATGCGCCGCGAAGGCTTCGAATTGTCGGTGGGCCGTCCGCGCGTGCTGCTCAAGACCGGCGAGAACGGCGAGAAGCTTGAGCCGATCGAGGAAGTCCAGGTCGACGTCGACGAGCAGCATTCCGGCATCGTCGTCGAAACGCTGGGCAAGCGCCGCGGCGAGATGACCGACATGCGCCCGTCGGGCGGCGGCAAGGTGCGCTTGACCTTCCTGGTCCCGTCGCGCGGATTGATCGGCTATCACGGCCAGTTCCTGTCCGACACGCGCGGCACCGGCATCATGAACAAGATCTTCCACTCGTACCAGCCGTGGAAGGGGCCGATCGACGGCCGGCACACGGGGGTTCTGATCTCCAACGCCGACGGCGTGGCCGTCGCCTACGCGTTGTGGAACCTGGAGGACCGCGGGCCGATGATGATCACGTCCGGCGTGCCGGTCTACGAAGGCATGATCATCGGCGAGCATACGCGCGACAACGATCTCGAGGTCAATCCGCTCAAGGCCAAGAAGCTGACCAACATCCGCGCCGCCGGCAAGGACGAGAACGTCGTCCTGCAGACGCCGAAAATCCTCAGCCTCGAGCAGGCCATCGCCTATATCGCCGACGACGAGTTGGTCGAGGTGACGCCCAAATCGATCCGTCTGCGCAAGAAGCTGCTCGACCCCAACGCACGCAAGCGCGCCGAAAAGATCGCCGAGGCCGAAGCGGGGGCGTGATGCGCGGCGAAGCGCGCGGCCGGATTTTCGCGCTTCTCACGGCGCTGGGCGTCAAGCGGGGGTTCTTCGCGCCCTACCGTCACGCCGCCGCCGTCCGCGCCCCGGACGCGTACCCGGCGTTGGCCCCCGTCTTCGCCGCGGCGCGTTCCCGGTTCGAAGCGGGTCTCGACGGCATTGCGCGCCATTTGCCGGCTTTGCGCGCCTTGGGCGCGGCGCCGCCGCCCGCGCCGCGGTGGACCCAGGACTGGTTTCCCTGGCTCGACGCCGCATTCGCCTATGCGTTCGTTCGCGATAACCGTCCTGCCCGGATCGTGGAGATCGGGTCCGGCCATTCCACGCGCTTCATGGCCCGCGCCGTGGCCGACGGCGCGCTTGCGACGCGGATCGATTCCATCGATCCGGCGCCGCGGGCTTCGCTCGCGGGATTGCCCGTCAATTGGATCCGCGCCCGGTTGGAGGAGACGGATTATCCGTTCGATCGCCTCGCGGCGGGCGACGTCGTCTTCGTCGATTCGTCGCATATCCTGATGCCGGGCACGGATCTCGATGCGATCTTCTCGGCCGTGTTGCCGGCGCTGCCGCCGGGCGTGTTCCTTCATTTCCACGACGTTTTTCTGCCCGACGGCTATCCGGTCGAATGGGCGTGGCGCGGCTATAACGAGCAAAACGCCCTCGCCGCGCTGATCGCCGCAAAATCCCATCTGCCGATCTGGTCGTCGGCGTGGGTGGCGCGCAACATGGCGCCGGCGATCTCCGAACGCGGGATCGACGCGCTGGCGCGGCCGGCGGGCGCCGTCGTTTCGAGCCTTTGGCTTCAATCCGCCAAAGGTTGAACCAACAGCCTGTCCAAGCGCTGATCCCCGCGCGCGCCGAAGCGCTCCAAGCCGATTTCCCCGCGCGCGGACTCGGCGCGATAGGTGCCGAACAGCCGATCCCAAAGCGCCAGGTTGAAACCGTAATTGCTGTCGGTTTCGGCGCGGTCGGGGGAATGGTGGATGCGGTGCATGTCCGGCGTGACGAAGATCCGCCGGATCGCGCGGTCGAGGCCGGACGGCAGCGCTGCGTTCGCATGCGTGAACAGGGCGCCCGCGTTGAGCAGGATGTCGAAGGCGAGTACCGCTTCCGGGGGTGCCCCCAGCAGGGCGGCGATCGCCGCTTTGTAGAGCGCCGAAAGCAAAATCTCGCCGGGATGGAAGCGCAACCCCGTGGTCGCGTCGAAATCCGGGTCGGCATGGTGGACGCGATGCAGCCGCCAAAGGAACGGCACCTTGTGTACCGCCACGTGCTGCGCCCAAACCGCGAAGTCGAGCGCGACGAGACAAGCCGCGAAGGCGAGCCAGAACGGCGCGTCGAGCGCGTTGAAAAGGCCGAACCCCCGGCTTTGCGCCCAAAATGCCGCTGCGAAGCCGATTCCGGGCAACGCCAGCCGGACGAGCAGCGTATCCAACGCGACGAGACCCAGATTGTTGGGCCAGCGCCACGCGCGCGAAAACTTGCGCGGGCGCGCGGGCGCCAAACCCTCCCACAGCGCAGCGGCGGCGAAGACCGCCAGAAAAGCGCCCAAGCGCAACGTCGCGTCGTCGGTCATGATCTTATTTATATGGATCGGCCGCGTCGCGCAGACCATCGCCCAGGAAATTGAACGCGAGCACGGTCACGATCACCGGCACGACCGGCAGCAACAGCCAGGGATAGAGCGCGACGACGTTGATGTTCTGCGCTTCGGTCAGCAGGACGCCCCAGGACGTGATCGGCGGCCGCAAGCCCAAGCCCAGGAAGGACAAGGCCGTTTCGCCCAGGATCATGGTCGGGATCGCCAGCGTCGCCGAGGCGATCAAGTGGCTCATGAAGCTCGGCACCAAATGCCGGAAGATCACGCGCTTGGGCGAAGCGCCCATCAGCTTCGCGGCCGTGCAGAAATCCTCCTCGCGCAGCGCCAGCAATTTCGAGCGCACCGCGCGGCCCAAGCCCGTCCACCCGATCATGCCCAGGATCAGCGTGATGCCGAAATAGACGTAGATCGGGCTCCACGACACCGGCAACGCCGCCGACAGCGCCATCCACAGCGGCAATTCGGGGAAGGAGCGGATGATCTCGATCAGCCGCAAGACCGCCATATCGACCCAGCCGCCGTAGTAGCCCGCAAGCCCGCCCAGGACGATTCCCAGGGCGAACTTCACCACCACGCCGATCAGACCGATGGTCAGCGAAATCCGCGTGCCGTAGACCAAGCGGCTGAACACGTCGCGCCCCAAGCGGTCGGTGCCCAGCAGGAAGAACGTGCCGCCTTCGGCCGGGCACACGAAATGGAAGGAGCCCGGTATGAGTCCCATCCATTCGTAGGAATCGCCGCGGCAGAAAAAGCGGAGTTTCTGGATCTTCTCGGGATTGGGCACGTACTCGCGCTTCAGCGTGTCCATGTCGAGCCGGTAGTCGAACCCGTAGACGAACGGACCCACGAAGCGCCCCTCGTGGAACAGGTGCACGGCCTGGGGCGGCGCATAGATGTGATCGACGTCGCGCGTGCCGACCGCGTAGGGCGCTATCGCCTCGCTCACCAGGATCGAGGCATACATGAACAGCAGCAGATAGCCCGACCACAAAGCGAGCTTGTGCCGCTTGAGCTTCCACCACATCAGCCGCCATTGCGTGGCCATGTAGTAGCGTTCGAGTGCGGGATCGAGCCGCTCGGAATCCTGCGGGTCGAAGGGCTCGCGCCGGACGTAGTGGGGCAGTTTGTCGGAAGCGGCGGGGCCGGTCATTTGTCCGCGCCCCCGTGCAGGCGGATGCGCGGATCGAGTGCCGCAAGCGCCAGATCGGACAGGAATACGCCGATCACGATCAACGTCGCCTCGATCATCAGGAACGACCCGGCCAGGAACATATCCTGGCTGCGCAACGCCGAAAGCAGCATCGGGCCGTTGGTCGGCAGGCTCATGACCACCGAGACGATCGCCGCCCCCGAGATCATCTGCGGCAGCAGATCCCCGATATCCGCGATGAACGGGTTCAGCGCCATGCGCAGCGGATACTTCATCAACGCGCGGCCCGGCGGCAGGCCCTTGGCGCGCGCGGTGGTCACGTACTGCTTCTGGAGCTCGTCCAACAGATTGGCGCGCAATCGCCGGATCATCGCCGCCGTGCCGGACGTTCCGATCACGAGCACCGGGATCCACAGATGCTCGAGTACGGACAGGAACTTGCCCCAGCTCATCGGCTGATCGACGTACTCGGGATCCATCAGGCCGCCGATCGCCGTCCCGAACCACACATTGGCGAGATAGAGCATCACCAGCGCCAGCAGGAATGACGGCGTGGCGAGCCCCAGGAAGCCGAGCAAGGTGAGCCCGTAATCGCCCCACGAGTACTGGCGCGTGGCCGAATAGATGCCGATCGGAAACGCCACGATGTAGGTGAACAGGACCGTCGCGAAGCCGACGACGAAGCTCAACAGCAGCCGATCGCCGATCACCGCGTTGACCGGCAGATCGTATTCGAACGACCAGCCGAGATCGCCCTGCAGCAGCCCGATCAGCCAGATGCCGTAGCGTTCGACCGGCGTCTTGTCCAAATGGTACTGCGCGCGCAGCGCTTGCGCGCGTTCGGCGGCGCCGCGTTCGCCTTGGGCCTCGAGTTCGGCGATCTGCGTCGTCAGGAAATCGCCCGGCGGAAGCTGGATGATGGTGAAGACGATGGCGCTGATCGCCAAGAGCGTGGGGATCATCACCAGCACGCGGCGCGCGAGATAGGCGAACATCGATCCCTCCCCCTACCGCGCGGCGGCCGCGGCGGCGCCCGCGCGCCGCTCGCCGTCGAACCAGAACGTGTCCATCCGATGCATGCCGAAGAAGGCGCCGGGATCCCATGCCCAAATGCCCTCGCGCGGCACGTTGCGCAGCCGGTTGGTCACGACGATGGGCTGCGGCACGCCCGCGACGATCCCGATCGTCCACACGTTCTCGGCGTGGTTGGCGAGCAGGCGCCGCCAGATCTCGGCGCGCGCCGCGCGCCCGGGCGCATCGGCCCACGCTGCGGCCAGGTCGAGCAATTCGCGCGCCTCGGGCATGTCCACGGGCTCGCCGCGCTGCCCGCCGGTCTCGAAATGCAGACCCCATTTCGGCCATTGCAACGCGACTTGCTCGACGGGCGCGAACTCGTCCGGGGCGAAATCGGCCGAGGCGAGGCCGTTCTCGATTCCGGACCAGACGGCCATGCGGGTTTCGCCCGATGCGGCGCGGTTGCGCAGGATCGTGCGCTGCTGGGGCCGCGAATAGAGCTTCACGCCGGCTTTGAGCCACGTATCGTGGATCAGTTCGAGGACGTCGGTCTGCTCGGCGTCCTCCCCGGCGGTTTCGACGACGATCTCCATCGGCCGCCCGTCGGGAAGCAGCCGCACGCCGCGCGCGTCGCGCCGCACGAGGCCGATTTCGTCGAGCAACCGGTTCGCCGCCGCCAGATCGAAGCGGTGCCAATCCTCGCGCAGGTGCCGCTCGTAGAGCGGGCTTTGCGGCAGCACCGTATTCGCCCCTTCGATCGCAAGGCCGAAATAGACCACCATGTTGATCTCGCGGCGGTCGATCGCCAGGGACAGCGCGCGGCGCAAGCGCACGTCGCGGAACAGGCCGCGCCAAACCGGATCGTTGGCGTTGAGGTTGGGATAGAGCGCCACATGCGCGCCGCGCGCCGGTCGCCACAGCCGCGTGTCGAAATCGTTGCGTTTGCCCGCCTGACGCAGGAACGTGTAGTGCGAGAAATTGACGTTCCGGGCCTGCAGATCGGCCTCGCCCGCGCCGGTTTTGGCGGCGAGGATCTTGCCGTCGGCGATGTTCAGGATCGCGCGGTCGATGTAGGGCAGTTGCCGACCCTGCGGGTCGACGCGGTGGTAATAGGGATTGCGATCGAACACGAAGCGTTCGGAGGGCGCGCGCGTACGCACGACCCAGGGATCGAGCGTCGGCAGATCCGGATTGTCGTTGCGGTCGAGCTTGTCCAAACGGTTGAACAACTGCGCCCAGTTGCGCGCGTTGGCGCGCCGCACGGCCTCGCGCAGCCGCTCGGGGTCGGCGTACCTGGCGTGCAGCGTCTTCAGATAATGCGCGGGGCGGTAGATATAGAGCGGCGCGGGTCCGGCCAGCGCCGGCACGAACGCCGGGTTCGGCGCATCCCATTCGAACACCACCGTCGTCGCGTCGGGGAACGAGACGCGCGGCGGCTTGTCGTCGGCGAGCAAGGCTTTGGGCAGGCCTTGCGGCGCGAGTTCGGCGTTGTTGGCGACGTCCTCCCACCAGAATCGGAAATCCTCGGCCGTGAACGGCGCGCCGTCCGACCACCGATGGCCCCGGCGCAGATTGAAGACGAAGACCCTGTCGTTTTCGACGCGGAAGGATTCGAGGATGTCGGGCACCAGCGCCAGCGCGCCGTCATACCCGATCAGGCGCGCATAGCCGTAGACCGAAAGCAGGCGGGTGTCCTGGGTGCGGCCCGACAGCAGCCGCAACTCCCCGCCGTGCCGGCCCGGCGTCCAATCCGCGCGCGCCACGTGCGTGACGAGCGGCGTTTCGGGCAGGCGTTTTTCGAGCGGCGGCAGCCGGCCGGCCGCGACCTCGGCGGCCAGCGCGGGCGGCTCGACATAGTTGGCCCAGGCGGGCCCCGCGCACAGCGCCAATGCGAGTGCGAGCCGGCGGATCATGCGCCGACCCGGGGCCGCGCGAAGCGGCGCAAGGTTCCGGGACCGGTGCCGATCCGCGCGCGGACGTAATGCCCATGGCCGAGATCGACGAGACCGGCGGCGTTCGCCGCGTCGATCGTGAAGGGATCGGGCCACAAGGCGGGCACGGAGGCGCGCCCCTCCATCAACGCGGTCAGATCGAGCGGCCGGTCGATATCGGGCTCGGGCACGGCCGAGAGCAGGGCTTGGGTATAGGGATGGATCGGTTCGCGGAACAGGCGCGCGCGCGGAGCGATTTCCACGATGCGCCCCGCGCACATCACCGCGATCCGGTCGGCCATGTAGTCGACGACCGCGAGATTGTGGCTGACGAAAATGTAGGTCAGGCCCAGCGCCTTCTTCAGGTCCTGAAGCAGGTTCAGCACTTGCGCCTGGATCGACACGTCGAGTGCCGACACCGGCTCGTCGAGCAGCAGCATCTCCGGGCCCAGCGCCAACGCGCGCGCGATGCCGATGCGCTGGCGCTGCCCGCCGGAGAACGAGTGCGGATAGCGGTTGAGGGCGCGGTCGTCCAAGCCGACCACGCGCATCAACTCGCGCACCGTTTCCCGGCGCGTGGCGGCGTCGCCGATGTCGTGGATCACCAGCGGCTCGGCGACGATGTCGAACACCGTCATGCGCGGATTGAGCGACCCGAAAGGATCCTGGAACACGAATTGGACCTTGCGGCGGTACTCGAAAAGCTCGGCGCCCGCGAGCGCGCGCACGTCGCGCCCGTCGTAGACGATGCGGCCCGAATCCGGGGCGAGCGCGCGCATGATCATCTTCGAAACGGTGGTCTTCCCGCAGCCCGACTCGCCCACCAGCCCAAGGCACTCGCCGCGCAAGACGTCGAACCCGACATCGTCGACCGCACGCACGGTCTGCGGCGCGCCCGCGCCGAACAGGCCGGATTTGCGGATCGTGTAGGTCTTCTGCAGTCCGCGCACCGACAGCAGGGCTTCGCGGCGCTCGGCGCCGGCCGGACCGTCGACCCGGTTGCGCCGCTCCGGCCCGAAATCGCGTTTGCGCATCATCGCGCCCAGATCCGTCTTGATCTCGCGCAGCGGCACAAGGCGTTCGCCGGGCTTCATGTCGAAGCGCGGCACGGCGGCGAGCAACGCCTTCAGGTAGGGATGCTCGGGCTTGCGGAAGATATCCTCGCGCGCGCCCGCCTCCATCACGCGGCCGCGATACATCACGACGACCTCGTCGGCCAGGTTGGCGACGACGCCCAGGTCGTGGGTGATCAGCAGGATCGCCATGCCCAGATCGGCCTGCAGATCCTTCAGCAGCTTCAGGATCTGCGCCTGGATCGTCACGTCCAGCGCCGTCGTCGGCTCGTCGGCGATCAGCAAAGCGGGGCTGCAGACCAGCGCCATCGCGATCATCGCGCGCTGGCGCAAACCGCCCGACAATTCGAACGGGTAGGTCTTGAGGGCCTTGGCCGGATCCGGGAAGCCGACCTTGCGCAGCATGTCTTCGGCCAGATGCCTCGCTTCGGTCTTGTCCTTGGTGCGGTGCAGGCGCACGGCTTCGACGATCTGATCGCCGACCGTGTGCAGCGGCGACAGCGAGGTCATCGGTTCTTGGAAGATGATCGAAATCCGGCCGCCGCGGATCCGGCGGAACTCCGCACCGTCCGGGTCGAGCGCGGCGAGATCGGTTTCCGTGCCCTTGTCGCGGAACAGCATGTGGCCGCGCGCGATCCGCCCGACCTTCGGCAGGATGCCCATCAGCGCCTGGCTGACGACCGTTTTGCCCGATCCCGACTCGCCCACCACCGCGACCGTCGATCCCGGCCGGATGCGGAAGTCCACGCCGTCCACGGCCTTGATCCGCGTTTCGTGCACGCGAAAATCGATGGCCAGGTCGCGGACCTCGAGCAAGTTCATGATCCGGCGTCGATCCCCATGGCTTGCAGGTTTTCGGCCGTCGCGGGATCGAAGACCAGCCCGCGCGCGCGCGCCGCCGCGTGCGCCGCCGCGACCAGGCCCGCGAAGTTTTCCCCCGAGGAATCCGCGCGCACGCGCCCGGCGGTGCCGGCCAGTTTGAGCTGCATCCATCCCCCCGCACGGTCCCGGGTGGTCGCGTAGAATGCGAGCCGGAAATCGCGCATCTCGTCCCATGGGAGCCTAGCCGCTCCCGGACCCGAAAGCGACACGCCCGTCGCATCCCAGGTCACGCGTTGGCGGCCGCGGCGGAACGTGCGCAGCGCGAAACCCGCGAACAGACCCGCGAGCGGCACCAGAACCCAATGCGCCGCCGTCCATTCGCCCAAGGCGATCGCCGGCGTCAGCGTGAATGCGAGCCCGACGGCCGCGCGCGCGTAGTCCCCGATCAGCGCCTTGGGCGGATAGCGCAAAACGTTCATGGGCGCGACGCGAAAACGTCCTCGGGCGCGCGCCAGCGCGCCGCACGATGGGCGGCGATCCGTCGCAGCGCCGCTTGCGTGAAGGTCCACGCCGCTTCGTCGTGGGCCAGATGGTGGGTCAGCAATCCGGTCGGCTCGGCCGGATCGGCGGCGCCATCGAGCTTGGCGCGCAAATGGCCCACCAACGCGCCCAAGGCGGGGCCTTCGCCCGCGAACGCGCGCGTGTTCCAATCCATGATGTCGCAATGCGCGTTGATCTGGACGAGGCCGGCGGGGACGGCCTTGCGCGCGCCGAAGGTCGACAGGCCGCGATAGCCCGCGCGCGGGAGTTCGACGGCGATTTCGGGCGCGATGCGGTTGTGCGGCGGGACGAGCACGGGCAACGCCGCGGCATAAAGCGCGCGCAATCGCAGCCAACCCCGCGCCAACTCGCCCAACACCATCGCGGGCGGCCGATGCGCGCCCAGTTCGGCCTTCGGCGCCCCCAATGGCGCATGATTGTCGTGGTTCCAGCCATGCTGGCAGATCGCAAGCCCGGGCTCGGCCGCGAGTTCGGCCACGGCGCGCGCCGGAATCACCGCGATCAACGGCCGCACGCCGGTCGCGCGCGCGAGGGCGGTCAGGCGCGCGAACGCGGGCACGGGCAGGGTCGCGTCGTCGTCGCGCCACCATAGTTCGGCGGTTTTGCCGGCGGCGGCGTAGGCGTCGAGCGCGCGGTCCAGATCGGTCCAGTCGGCTTGGATCATAACCATCGTTCCACGATCTTGGCGGTTTGCGCCGCCCCTTCGCAAGAGAGGCCGAGGTCCGGGGGCGGTCGTGCGGCGTCCAATGCCGCACCCAGCGTTTCGGGCGAAAGCTCGGCTTCGGTTACACCGCATGCGAGCCCCCGACGCACGAACGCTTCGGCGCGGATCGTCTGCTCCCTTTCGTTGCCTTCGGCGAAGGGTACCAGCACGGCGGGTACGCGCGCGCGCAGCAGATCGACGCACGTGTTGTAGCCCGCTTGGCTGATCGAGGCGCGCGCGCGGGCCAGGAGGGCGGGAAAGTCGGGCCGATTGGCTTCGACGGTCACAAAGGGACCGGGCGTTCGCCGCGGCCCGGCGCCGTCGCCGGCCAGCAGGCGCCAGCGTTCGTCCGGCCCCGCGCGACGCGCGGCCAGGGCGAGAGCGGCGGCGAGCAGTTTTTCGCCGGCCGCGCCTCCGCCGACCGAGACGACGATCTCGTCGCGTCCGGCTTGCGCGTCGGTTGGCGGCGCACCCGCGATGGCGACATAACCCGTGTGGATCAAGCGCGCACCCAGGGACGCGAGTTCCGGGATCGCCGCCGTGGCGGGCAGGAACGAAGCGTCGCCATGCGCAAGTACGGCCGCGAAATCCGAGAGCGCGGCGAGGCGCGCGCCGAGTTTGGCGTCCGCCGGCCGTTGGGGCACGTCGCGGATCGACACCAGCTTGGGAATGGCGCGCGCGTGGTCGATCAAAGGTTCGAGCTCGAAGCGCAGCATCGCGCGGCCCAGCGGGTAAAGCTCGACCATCAGC
This sequence comes from Azospirillum sp., assembly GCA_020249045.1. Taxonomy (GTDB): domain Bacteria; phylum Pseudomonadota; class Alphaproteobacteria; order CACIAM-22H2; family CACIAM-22H2; genus Tagaea. The sequence continues at coordinate 20,926 of JADCGK010000049.1, forward strand.
AGATCGGGCGCGGCGGCGGCGTACACTTCGCGCGTGGCGGCCGCCCGCGCGGCGCGCCAGGCATCGTCGATCGGGGCGCCGCGTGCGTCGAGCAGGGTCTTGAAGCCCGCATCCTTCGCGCGGCAGGCGGGCAGCTGCACGAGCCGCGCGTGACCGAGGTCCAGCGGCAACGGCAATCCGCCGCTCGCCAGCGTGGTTTCGTGGCCGCGCGCGGCCAGCGCCTTGGCGATCGCGGCCATGCGCCGCGTATGTCCCGTGCCCAGCAGATGCTGGACATGGATCAGGATTTTCGCCATCGCCGCTTGAGCGCGAGATTGATTTCCACGAGCGTCGGCGCGCCGTCGGCGGCCACGCGCACCAGGTGCATCGCGTAGAGATCGAGTTTGTCGGGCGGATCCCCCGTCATGTCCCACCCGCGCGCCAGCGCGTAGACCGCGCGGAAGACGCCGCGATGGGTGACGCACAGCGTGTTGCGCCCGTCTTTGGCGATTTCGGCGAGAAGCGGCAAGACGCGGTCCAGGACCATGCGCGGGGATTCGCCGTTGGGCGGCCGGAAATCGAGGCCGCGCGCCTCATTCTCGGCGAGAGCCGGCCCCAATTCCGCGCGCATGTCGGCCATCGTGCGGCCTTCGAAATCGCCCCAGCTCATTTCGACCAGCCTCGGCTCGATCGTATGCGTCAAGCCCAGCAATTCGGCCGTTTGCCGGCACCGCACCAGCGGCGAGCACAACACGCGCCAGCCGTCGAATTCGTGCGGGATGCGGCGCGCCTTCAGGAATTCGCGGGTCCGCGGCGTCAACTCGATATCCGCGCGCCCTTGCAGGCGCTTGGCGCCGTTCCAAGCGGTCGGCCCGTGGCGCATGAAGGCGACGAGCGTCATGCCGCCAGCCGCCGGAACAGCGCGTCGAGTTCGCGCGCGGCGACGTCGATGCCGTGCGCGCGCTCGGCCTTGGCGCGCGCCGCGCGCCCCATGCGCGCGCGCAGGTCCGCATCGTCGATCAACCGGGCGAGCTTGTCCGCGAAATCCGCCGTCGAATCGGGGCCCGCGAGCAGGCCGGTCTCGCCGTCGGCGAGGATCGATCCGACCGCACCGAAATCGCCGGCGACGGCCGGCACGCCCGCGGCTTGCGCCTCCAACAACGCCATGCCGAAGGCTTCGTTGATCGCGGGCCAGACGAAGATGTCCGCCGTCGCCAGATCGGCGGCGAGATCGGTCTCGTCGCGGAGGCCCAAAAACGTCACGCGGTCGCCGAACCGCGCGAACATCGCTTCGACGACCGCCCGCGCTTCGCCGTCGCCGGCGATCCGCAATCGCCAGGGCCGGTCCTCGATCCGCGTCAGCGCTTGGGCGAGCAGCGCGAAGGAGCGCGCCTTGTCCCCCGGACGCATCATCGCGACCGCAAGAAGCCGGACATGCGCGGCCTCCGGCCGTCGCGCGCCCGGCGGCGGGCTCAGCGCCATGAAGGGCGCGAGCGCGACCCGCGCGCAACCGGCCGCGAGATGGGCGTCGAGCGCGGCGTCGTCGCGCGGGTTCAGGCTGACGACGGCTCGCGCGTGCGACAGGGCGTCCAGAACGGCGCGGTGGCCGATGTCCCAAGCCCCGCCCGCGCGCTTCATGGCGACGGAGGCCTCCGCCACGACGTAAGGAATGCCGAGCCGGCGCGCGATGGGCGGGCCCAAATGATCGGGCGCCTTGTAATAAAGGTGATAGGTCAGCCACAGATCGGGCCGCGGCTTGCCGCCGGCGTACCCCCGCAGCAATCGCGAAGATACGCGCGCGCCCAGCCGCGCCAAACGCGCCTGGCGCAAGGGATCGCCGCGGCGGTCGAAACTGCGCAAGCGCGACGGCCAGTCGACCGTGTGGCCGGCATGCGCGATCGCCGCGCCCAGCGCGCGGGCGACGCGCCGGTCCCCCGAAGGCGTGGGATCGTCGGGTGGTTTCAACGGGGCGTAGACGGCGATACGCATGGACGCAGCAACTCATACAATCTGTCGCAGTTTTCGGCGAAGGGAAAGTCGCGCCGGACCTTGGCGCCCGCCGCCCGGCCCAGGCGTTCGCGCAGATCCGGATCGGCGATCAGCCGGGCCAACGCGGCGGCCAGCGCCGCCCGGTCGCCGGGCTCGACCGCGATCCCGCACGAATCGTCGAGGAAATCGCCGATCGATCCGGCCTTGGTCGCGACCAGCGGCAGATCCTGGCTCGCGGCCTCCATCAGCACGTTGGGCAGGCCGTCGCGGTCGCCGTCGTCGGTCACCTTGCTGGCGAGTGCGAACACGTCGCCCGCGCGCAGTGCCGCGAGCACGGCGTCCTGATCGCCCGCGCCGCGGAACTCGATGCGTGAGCCCAGCGTTTCGGCTTGCGCGACGAGTTGGGCCTTCATGGGCCCGCCGCCGACATGCACGAAGCGCCAATCGAGCGTGGGGTCAAGCATCGCCAATGCCGCGATCAAATCGTCGTAGCCTTTTTTGGGCACGAGCCGCCCGACCGACACGATCGTGACCGGCGTGCGCGCGGCGCGCACCGGCGCATCGGGCCAGCGGGTCGTATCGAGGCCGTGGGGCACGTAGCGCACTTTGCCGGGGCCGAGTGCTTCCAGATGCGTAGCACCGGCTTTGGTGCAGGTCGCGCACCAAGCCATCGCGGCGAGTTTTCCGCGCTTCTCCCAGTCCGGCGTGGTCCAGATGTCCTTGGCGTGGGCGAAGGCCGACCAGGACAGGCCACGCATCGCCGCGGCGTAGCGCGCGACCGAGCCCGGCGTATGGATGAAATGGGCGTAAAGATGCGCGATCTCCGGCCCCATCTCGGCCGCCAGCACGCATGCTTGGAAAAAGCGGCGCGCGCGATTGGGCGTGGGATCGCGCGCCAGATCGGCGAGAAACGCCGCGCGTGCGGCCGGGTAGCCGGGCAAGCGGCGCGCCGTGCGCCAGCCGCGCCAGACGCGGCCCGGATCGTCCTTCAGATATTCGGGCAGATAGCGGACCGACGCCTTCAAGCGCTTGTGCAGTTCGTGGACCTTGCCGTCGGTCGGATGGCGCATCGACCAAAGATCGAGTTCGAGGCCGCGCGCTTCGAGGCCGACGAGCTCCTGGGCGACGAACGTCTCCGACAGGCGCGGCCAACCTTTGACGATGACGGCGAGCCGGGACAAAGTGGCTCCGTCATTCCGCCGCCATCAGGCCGGTCCGCAACACGCTGTCGGACAGGACCGGATAGCGCTTCGAGTCGAAGAGTTGATAGTGCCACCACTCGCGCATGTAGAAATCCCACCCGGCCGCCGACATGATCCCGAGCAGGATATGGCGGTTGCGCTGGGCTTCGACGCCGATTTCCGTGTCGCCGTGATACGACAGCGGGGTGAACGCGTCGAACTCGGTGCCCATGTCGAGTTCGCGGCCGGTTTTCGTATCGACCAACGTCAGATCGACGGCCACGCCACGCGAATGGGGCGAACCGCGGCGCGGATCGGCGAGGAAGTCGGGATCGGGCCGGATGCGCCACAACGCCCACTGGGCTTCGGAGGGGCGGAACGCGTCGAAGATTTTGAGCGTGTAGCCGAGCGGCGCCGCAAGATCGATCGCGCGGCGAAGATTGCGCGCGGCGATGGGGTGCAGATAGGCCGCTGCCCGCGCGTAGACCGGTTTGCCGGTGAAGTTGCGCGCCGTCGCATAGGCGAGATCGAGTTCGACCGGATAGTCGGGCGGGGCGATGGCGACGAGCGTCATGCCGCGTTTCTAGCATGAAAATCCTCGCGCTCGATTCCGCCTTCGCCGCCGTCTCGGCCGCCGTATGGGCGGACGGCCGGTTGATCGCGACACGCCATCGTCCCCTGATCCACGGCCATGCCGAAGCGTTGCTGCCGCTGATCGAGGCCACGCTCGCCGAGGCGGGGCTGCGCGCGCGCGACATGACGCGCATCGCCGTCACGACCGGGCCGGGCCACTTCACCGGCTTGCGCGCCGGGATCGCCGCCGCCCAAGGTTTGATCGTCGCGACCGGTGCGGCGGCGGTGGGTATCGATTGCTTTTCGGCCGTCGCGGCCGCGATGCCCCCGGCCGAGCCGGACGAGCGCCGTTTGATCGCGTTCGATTCCAAGCGCGCGGAGGCGTTCGTGCGGCTCGACGACGAAGTCGCCTTCGCCGCGTTGCCGGGCGATTTCGAAGCGCCGGGCGACGCGTTCGTGCTGGGCGGGGACCGGGCGCCCGAATTCGCCGCGCGCTTGCGCGCATTGGGCAAGCGCGCGCGCATCGCCCAAGCGCCCGCCTTGCCGCGCGCCGATCTGTTCGCGCCGTCGGCCGCGCGGTGCGCGCCGGTCGCCAAGCTGGTGCCGATCTACATCCACCCGCCCGCCATCACCCAAGAGAAGCCGCGATGATCGAACTGCGCGTGGTCGATCGCGCCTATGGCGTCGTGCTGTCCGAACTGCACCGCGAATGCTTCCCCGACGGTTGGGGCGTGGCCTCGATGGACGAAGTGCTGCGCTCGCCCGGCGTCTACGCGATCCTGGCCGCCGACGGCGAAGCCGCCGCGGGGCTCGCGCTCGGCCGGCGCGTCGCGGACGAGGCCGAATTGCTCACCGTCGGCGTGGCGCCCGCCTTCCGGCGCCGCGGGCTGGGGTTCGCGCTGGTGCGGGCGGTCGCCTCGGTCGTGCCGCTCGCGCGCAAACTGCATCTTGAGGTGGCGGCCGACAATCCGCCCGCCCTGACGCTTTACCGCATGATGGGTTTCGAGCAGGTCGGCCGGCGCAAGGACTATTACCGACGGCTCGATGGCCGCCTTGTCGACGCCCTGACCTTCGCCATCGAGCCCCGGAAAATCGCCGCCGTCGCATAATTCGACACCGTCGACGAGCGTCATCGTATCGCCATATAATAGCGGTACATCCCTGCGTGACCCCCCGGTCCCCGAGTCGCTTTGTGGAGCGCGCTTCGCATGGATGGTATGGCGTATTTCGATATCAGTCCCGGAGTCGTCCGACGCATGCCGCGCCGTCTCGAAAGTTTGTGCATCGAAAAAGGGCTCAAGATGACCGGCCAGCGCCGGGTCATCGCGCGCGTGCTGTCCGAAGCGACCGACCATCCGGATGTCGAGCAGGTCTATCGCCGCGCCTCGGCCATCGATCCGCGCATTTCGATCGCGACGGTCTACCGCACGGTCAAGCTGTTCGAGGAAGCGAACATCCTGACCAAGCTCGATTTCGGCGACGGGCGCGCGCGCTACGAGGAAGCGCCCGAGGAACATCACGACCATCTGATCGACGTCAAGAGCGGCCAAGTGATCGAGTTCCACAACGAGGAGATCGAGCGCCTGCAGCGGGAAATCGCGCGCCGGCACGGCTACGATCTGATCGGGCATCGGTTGGAGCTTTACGGCGTGCCGCTCGACCAGGCCAGCACCCGGGAGACGGGCAAGGACGCCGCGAAGGACGAAACCAAGGATCGGGGAGGCGCGCAATGAGCGCCCAGAAGCTGTTCCTCGCCGCGATCGAGGCGGGGTTCCCGCCGATCCGTTCGGGCGATCTGGAAGTGCGGCTCGCCGCGACCCCGGCCGAGGTCGAAGCCGCGCAGCGCCTGCGTTATCGCGTTTTCGTGGACGAACTCGGCGCGAAGCCCGACGCCGAGGCCCTGCGCACGGGCCGCGACGCCGACAAATTCGACGGCTATTGCGACCATCTGCTGGTGCTCGACCACGCCAAAGGCGACGGGACGGCCGCCATCGTCGGCACGTACCGATTGCTGCGCCGGTCGGTGGCGGTCGCGCATGACGGCTTCTACACGGCCACTGAATTCGACATTGCGCCCCTGGAGAGCGTGCCGGGCGAAATCCTCGAACTGGGCCGTTCGTGCGTCGACGCCGAGCACCGCAACCGGCCGACGATGCAGCTGCTGTGGAAGGGAATCGCGGCCTACGTTTTCCGCCACGACATCAAGCTGATGTTCGGTTGCGCCTCGCTGCCCGGCACGGACCCGCAGGTCCATGCGGCGGCACTCGCCTATCTGCATCACAACCATCTCGCGCCCGAAGCCGTGCGCGCGCGCGCGCTGCCCGAACGCCATGTCGCGATGGATTTGCTGCCCGCCGCCGACGCCGCGCACGAAGCCGCGGCCGCGGCGTTCGACGCGCGCAGTGCGATCGCGGCCTTGCCGCCGCTGATCAAAGGCTATCTGCGCTTGGGCGGTTTCGTCGGCGAAGGGGCGGTGATCGACCGCGAATTCAACACGATCGACGTTTGCATCATCGTCGTCACCGACGCGCTGAGCGCCAAGTACCTCAATCACTACAGCCGCACCGCCGGTCAGCCGGGCTGACGGCATGGAAAATCCCGGCTCGTCGGCGCTGGCCGCGTTTCGTCTTGCGGCCTATCTGTCGCTCACTTTCGCGCTGATGCCGGTGCAAGCGCTGCTGCTGGCGGCGAGATCGCGCGCGGCGGGCCGTTTGCCGGTCGCCTATCATCGGCTTTGCGCGCGCATCCTGGGGTTCGATGTGCGCGTGCGCGGCACGCCGGTCGCAAGCGAACCCGCGCTGTTCGTCTCCAACCACATCTCCTATCTCGACATCACCGTGCTCGGCGGCGTGACCGAATTGTCGTTCGTCGCCAAATCCGACGTCGCCCAATGGCCGCTTTTCGGTTGGTTGGCCAAACTACAGCGCACCGTGTTCGTCGCGCGGCGGGCCGCCGGTGTGGACAAGGAGCGCGATGCGATCGCCCGGCGCTTGGACGGGGGCGGGCGGCTCGTGCTGTTCGCCGAGGGCACCACCGGCGACGGGAACCGCACGCGGCGCTTCAAAAGCGCGCTCTTCGCCGTCGCCGAAAGGCCCTTGGACGCCGCCCCCGTGGCCGTCCAGCCGGTGACGATCGCCTGGACGCGACTCGACGGCATGCCGCTGGGACGATTTTTGCGGCCTGCGGTGGCCTGGTACGGCGATATGGATCTGGCCCCGCATCTTTGGGCTGTGGCGGGGTTGGGCCGGATCGAGGTCGAGGTGATTTTCCACGAACCCGTCACGCTGGCCCAGGTCGGATCCCGTAAAGCCTTGGCGCATCACTGCGAATCGATCATTTCGCGGAGTTTGACCCAAGCCCTCGCGGGGCGTGCCCCGGCCCCCTTGCCCGCGCCGGCGGGGCATGTCAAACACCCCGCCCCGTTGCACGCTTAGGGGCTATCGCCCGCGCGCGGCGGCCTGTACCATTTTGTCGGTTGGATCCTCGGGTCGCGTGAAAAAACTGCACATCAAGACCTATGGCTGCCAGATGAACGTCTACGACTCCGCCCGGATGGCGGATGTCTTGGCGCCGCTGGGCTACGCGCCGGTCGATGCGCCCGAAGGGGCGGATCTGGTGATCTTGAACACCTGCCACATCCGCGAGAAAGCCGCCGAAAAAGTGTTCTCCGAACTCGGCCGTTTGCGCCCCCTCAAGGACGCCAACGGCACGATGTTGGCCGTCGCGGGCTGCGTGGCGCAGGCCGAGGGCGAAGCGATCCTGGCGCGCGCGCCTTACGTCGACGTCGTGCTGGGGCCGCAAGCCTATCACCGGCTGCCCGAACTCGTGGCGCGGGCCGCGCGCGGCGGCGGGGCGGCGCTCGACACCGATTTTCCGGTCGAGTCGAAATTCGACCATTTGCCCGTCCCCGGCGCGGGCCAGGGGGTCTCGGCGTTCCTGACGATCCAGGAAGGCTGCGACAAGTTCTGCACGTTCTGCGTGGTGCCCTATACGCGCGGCGCCGAGTTTTCGCGCCCGCCCGCCGACATCGAACGCGACGCGCGGGCACTCGTCGCCGGCGGAGCTGCGGAAATCACGCTGCTCGGGCAGAACGTCAACGCCTATCACGGGCGCGACGCGGGCGGGGCCGAACTCGGCCTGGGCGCGCTCGTCCGGCGCTTGGCGAAGATCGACGGACTCGCGCGCATCCGCTACACGACCTCCCACCCGCGCGATATGGACGACGATATGATCGCCGCGCACGCCGATACGCCGGCCTTGATGCCGTTCGTGCATTTGCCCGTGCAGTCGGGTGCGAATCGCGTGCTCGAAGCGATGAATCGCGGGCATACGGCCGCGCGCTATCTCGACATCGTCGCGCGTTTGCGCGCCGCCCGGCCCGACCTGGCGCTGTCGAGCGACTTCATCGTCGGTTTTCCGGGCGAAACCGACGCCGAATTCGAAGCGACGCTCGACCTGATCCGCGCCGTCGGCTTCGCGCAGGCTTTTTCGTTCAAGTACAGCCCGCGCCCGGGCACGCCCGCTTCGTTGCTCGACCGGCAGGTGCCCGAAGCGGTCAAGGACGCGCGCCTGCAGCGCCTGCAAGCCTTGCTCAAGGCCCAGCAGGACGACTTCAACGCCCGCGCCGTGGGCGCGGTCGTGCCGGTCCTTTACGAACGCGCGGGCCGCAACCCCGGCCAGATGGTCGGAAAAACGCCCTGGCTGCAGGCGGTCCACGCCGCGTTGCCGGAAACCGCCGCGGGCAAAGTCCTGCCCACGCGCATTCTCGCCGCCGGCGCCAATTCGTTGGCCGGGGCGATTCCCGACTCCAACCCGGAAAGGCTGTCGGCTTGAGCGGACCCATCCACCTCGCTTTCGACGACAATCGCCTCCTTTCCTCGCTGTTCGGCGAGCACGACCGGCACCTCGCGCGCATCGAGCAATTGCTTGGCGTGGCGATCGCCTCGCGCGGAAACGAGGTCCGCATCCAAGGCCCGCATTCGGCCGCCGAGGCTGCGCGCGACGCGCTCAACGCGCTCTACGCCAAGCTCGTGAAGGGCATGCCGGTCGATCTGGGCGAAGTGGAGGCGGCCGTCCGCTTCAGCAATCCGGTCAATGGCGGGGCGGGCGAGCGCGAGTTGTTCGACGCCGAGGCGCTGGCCATCGCCACGCGCAAGCGCCGGGTGGCCCCGCGCACCGGCACGCAAGGCGCTTATCTCAAGGCGCTCAAGCAGAACGAACTCGTCTTCGGCGTCGGCCCAGCCGGCACGGGCAAGACCTATCTGGCCGTCGCCGTCGCCGTCGATCATCTGATCACCGGCAAGGTCGATCGGATCATCCTGTCGCGCCCGGCGGTCGAAGCGGGCGAACGGCTCGGCTTCCTGCCCGGCGACCTCAAGGAAAAGGTCGATCCCTATCTGCGGCCGCTCTACGACGCTTTGCACGACATGCTGCCGCCCGACCTGGTCGCCAAGCGCCTGACCTCGGGGGAGATCGAAGTCGCCCCGCTCGCCTTCATGCGCGGCCGCACGCTCGCCCACGCCTTCGCCATCCTCGACGAGGCGCAGAACACCACGCCCATGCAGATGAAGATGTTCCTCACCCGCCTGGGCGAGGGCAGCCGCATGGTCGTCACCGGCGATCTCACCCAAATCGATCTGCCGCCGGGGCAGAAATCCGGCTTGGCCGAGGCGCTCGACACGCTCGACGGCGTTCCGGGCATCGGCGTCACGCGCTTCACCGGCCAGGACGTCGTGCGCCACCCGCTGGTCGGACGCATCGTCGAGGCGTATCGCAAGCGCGAGGAAGGCGGACGATGAACGCGGCCCTCGCCGTTTCGATCGACGATCCGCGCTGGCGCAAGCGCGTGCGCGGCGCCGACGCGTTGGTGCGCCGGGCGGCGCGCGCGGCGCTGGACGGCGCCCCGCGCGCGGGCGAAATCCGCTACGCCCTGGCCGACGACGCGTTCTTGCGCGAACTCAACCACGATTTCCGCGGCAAGGACAAACCGACGAACGTGCTGTCCTTTCCGGACGACGCGCCGGGCGCCTTGGGCGACGTCGCCCTGGCCTTCGAAACCTGCGCGGCCGAGGCGCGCGCGCAAGGCAAAACGCTGGACGCGCATCTGGCGCATCTGATCGTGCACGGAACGCTGCATCTTTTGGGCTGGGACCACGAGACCGTCCCCGAGGCGCTGGCGATGGAAGCGCGCGAACGCCGCGCCTTGCGCCGCTTGCGCGTGCCCGATCCCTATCGCGCGCGGAAGATCCGCCGATGAGCGACGCCGACACGACATTCGCCGACCGTCTGCGCGAACGCCTGCGCACGATGCTGCGCCCCAAGGGCCGCGCGGCCGAGGAGCAGCTGCGCGACACGATCGAGGAGATCATCGAGGAGGGCGACGCGCCCGCCGAACCGATGGGGGCGGCCGAGCGCGCGATCCTCGCCAATGTGCTGCGCTTGCGCGAAGTCTCGGCCGAGGACGTGATGGTGCCGCGCGCGGACATCGTGGCGATCGAACAGGACGTCGACCTCGACCGCCTCGCCGAGTTCTTCGCGCGCGAGGCGCATTCGCGCGTGCCGGTCTATCGCGGCACGCTCGACGACGTGCTGGGCTTCGTGCATCTGAAGGACGTCGTGCGCGCGCGCCAATCCGGTAGCGCCGCCAAGCTGCCCGATCTGTTGCGCAAGGTGCTGTTCGTCGCCCCGTCGATGCGCGTGCTCGATCTGCTGTTGGAGATGCGCAAGTCGCGCACGCATCTGGCGCTGGTCGTGGACGAATACGGCGGGGTGGACGGTCTCGTCACCGTCGAGGACGTCGTCGAGGCGATCGTCGGGGACATCGAGGACGAGCACGACGTCGAGGAAGGTCCGCGCCTGCAGAAAATCGCTGACGGGTGGCTGGTCGACGCGCGCGTGTCGATCGAGGAATTCCAGGCGCAGACGGGTCTGGCGCTCGACGACGACACCCGTGCGGCCGACATCGACACGGTGGGCGGCGCCGTCGCCGCCATCGTCGGCCGCGTGCCGGGCCGCGGCGAGGTGATCCGCCACCCGGCGGGCTGCCAGTTCGAGATCGTCGACGCCGATCCGCGCCGCATCCGCAAACTCAAGGCCCGCGCGCCCGCGGCCAAGGCGCCGCGCGAAAGCGCGGCCGATTGACGATGGACGCGCGCGCGCGGATCGCCCGGCTTTTTGCCGCGGCGGGGTGGCGGCGGCGTGGTCTTGCGGCGGCGCTGGGTGTGGCGGCCGCCGGCGCGTTGCCGCCCGTGCATCTCCTGCCGCTCGCCTTCGCGGCGTTTTCCGGGCTTCTGCTGACCTTGCGTGCGGCTGCCGCCGAACGGCCGGCCGCCGCTTTTTGGATCGGCTGGTGGTTCGGCGCAGGGTTCCACGTCGCGGGGCTTTACTGGATCGCCAACGCGCTGTTGATCGAATGGCAGCGCGTGGGCTGGATGATCCCCTTCGCCGTGTTCGGCCTGTCCGCCTTCCTCGCCGTTTTCGTCGGCGGCGCGTGTTACGCCGTGCGGCGCGCGGGCGGCGGGACGCTTGCGGGCGCGTTTTTCCTCGCCGCGTTATGGACCCTGGCGGAGATCGTGCGCGGCACGGTGCTGACCGGCTTTCCGTGGAATTTGATCGCCACGGTTTGGGTCGAAACCGAAACCGTGCTGCAACTCGCCGCGATCGGCGGCGCTTATGGCGTGTCGGCGCTGAGCGTGTTGCTGTTCGCGCTGCCCGCGACCTTGCGCGCGCGGCCGATTTTGGCCGGGGCGGCGGGGTTGGCGCTCGCCGTCGGGTTCGGCGCCTGGCGTCTTGCCGAGAATCCCGCGCGCGACGTGCCCGACGTGCGCTTGCGGCTGGTCCAGCCCGTCGTTCCCCAGGCGCTCAAATGGGACCCCGAAGCGCGCGAAGCCAATCTCGAACGCACGATCGCGCTGTCGCGGAGCCCCGGGCTCGAAACCCGCACGCACGTCATTTGGGGCGAAACCGCCACGTCGTTCCCGATCTGGGGCGACGATCACCCGCGTTTCGTCGAACGCCGGCGCCAAGTCGCCCAAGCCGCACCCCCCGATGGCGTTTTGATCGTGGGGGCGGTCCGGGTCGAAAGCGACGCCGCCGGCGGAATCGCGGCGTGGAATTCCTTTCACGCGATCGATTCGCGCGCGCGCATGCTCGCCAATTACGACAAGCATCATCTGGTGCCGTTCGGCGAGTACGTGCCGTTCCGCGGGATCCTGCCGATCGACAAGGTTGTGCCCGGCAGTCTCGATTTCAGCGCCGGTCCGGGCGTGGCGACCGTGCGCGTGCCGGGCCTGCCGCCGTTGTCGCCGTCGATTTGTTACGAAATCGTGTTCCCCGGCCGTGCCGTCGACGCGGCCGACCGGCCGGGCTTGATCGTCAACCTGACCAACGATTCATGGTTCGGCTATTCCGCCGGTCCGTTCCAGCATTTTGCCGCGGCGAAGTTGCGCGCGGTCGAGGAAGGCGTGCCGGTCGTGCGGGCCGCGGGCGGGGGGATTTCGGGCATCGTCGATCCGTTCGGCCGCGTGACCGCGCGTTTGGGCCTCGAGCAAATCGGCGTTTTGGATGCGAATTTGCCCGTGGCGGCGACCGCCACGCCCTTCGCCCGGTTCGGCGCCGGGATCGCCGCCGTCGGGCTCGCGATGCTTATGCTTTGCGGTTTTTGGATCGCGAAAAGATCGAAAATCGATGGCGATTAGCAATCGAAATCTTTGCTTCTTTCCCAAATTCTTCCTACAAATGTACAAGGTTGCGACTGCGCGCAGGCGCCGGGCCGACCGCCCGCGAAGGAGAGCGATAGAATGGCTGCCAAAACGATCCAGAAGAAGCGACGCGGAAATCCGCTGGGCCGGCGGGGTCGCGCTTCGCCGGGTCCGAACCCCATCGACATCCATGTCGGCAAGCGCTTTCGGGAGCGGCGGACTGTTTTGGGCATGTCCCAACACGATGTGGGCCGGTTGCTCGGCGTGACTTTCCAGCAGGTGCAGAAGAACGAACGCGGCGCCAATCGCTTCTCGGCGTCCCGGCTTTACGAGGCCGCCCGGGTGCTCGACGTTCCGGTCGGCTATTTCTTCGAGGATATGCCCTCGGAAGTCTCCACCCACGGCCGCAAGCACATGCAAGGCGTGGCCGAAGGGCCGGCGCCGTCCTTCGATCTCGATCCGATGGCCAAGCGCGAAACGCTGGAATTGGTCCGCGCCTATTACGACCTGACCGACCGGGGCGTGCGGCAGAACATGGTCACGATGATGCGGACTTTGGCCAAAAACGACCCGGGCTCCCGGGTCCATGACCGTCCCCGCCGGGGCCGTCCGCCCAAGAAATAAAGGCCCGATCCGGCCTCCGGCCGCCCGCAACCTACCGGTTGACGCGCGCGGCGTTCCTTGCCACAAGACCCGCGCGCGCGGGCGACCTCCGGACGGAATGCCGGGGGGGCCGCGCGCGTTCACGTTTCCGGGCGCGCGTCGCCGCCCGGGCGGCGGGGCCAACCTCGCCGTCTTCCCCGGTCCGGTTTTGGAGGCAGGCCCCCATGCGCAAGGGCGAATACGTTTTCACCAGCGAGTCCGTTTCCGAAGGCCATCCCGACAAGGTGTGCGATCGCATCTCCGACGCGATCGTCGACGCGTTCTTGTCGGTCGATCCCTACGCCCGTCTGGGCTGCGAAACCCTCGCGACGACCAACCGGATCGTGATCGCCGGCGAAGTCCGCCTCGACGCCAAGAAGTGCGGCCCCAAGGCGCCGATGCTCAAGGGCGGCAAGATCAACGCGCCGTTGATCGAGAAGATCGCGCGCGACGTGGTCAAGGAGATCGGCTACGAGCAGGACGGCTTCCACTGGAAGCGCAACAAGATCGACGTGCTGCTGCACGGCCAGTCGGCGGACATCGCCATGGGCGTGGACGCGGCCGGCAACAAGGACGAAGGTGCCGGCGACCAGGGCATCATGTTCGGCTACGCGACGAACGAAACCGAAGAGTTGATGCCGGCGCCGCTGCAGTATTCGCACAACATCCTGCGTCTGATGGCCGAAGCGCGCCACTCGGGCAAGGAGAAGAACTTCGAGCCCGACGCGAAGAGCCAGGTCACGTTGCGCTACGTGAACGGCAAGCCCGTCGAAGCCACCGCCATCGTCGTGTCGACCCAGCATTCCAAGAAGGTCGATCAGGACGACGTGCGCGAGATGGTGCGCCCCTACGTGCAGAAGGTTCTGCCCAAGGGCTGGAAGATCCCCGAGGCCGAGTTCTACGTGAACCCGACCGGCCAGTTCATCATCGGCGGGCCGGACGGCGACGCCGGGTTGACGGGCCGCAAGATCATCGTCGACACCTACGGCGGTGCGGCCCCGCACGGCGGCGGCGCGTTCTCGGGCAAGGATCCGACGAAGGTCGACCGCTCGGCCGCCTATGCCGCGCGTTACCTGGCCAAGAACGTGGTCGCCGCGGGTCTGGCGGATCGTTGCACGATCCAGCTGTCCTACGCGATCGGCGTGTCCAAGCCGCTGTCGGTCTACGTCGACACCGCGGGCACCGGCCGCGTGGACGAGAACAAGCTGTCGAAGCTGCTGCAGGAACTCATGGACCTGAGCCCGCGCGGCATCCGCACGCATCTGAAGCTGAACCGTCCGATCTATCGCCGCACCTCCTCCTACGGCCATTTCGGCCGCAAGCCGGAGAAGGACGGCGGCTTCTCGTGGGAGAAGACCGATCTGGTGGCCGATCTGAAATCGGCCTTCGGCGCGCGTTGAGCGCTGCGGACACCGACGATCGGGACGAGGCGCCGGGAACCCCCCGGCGCCTCGTTCGTTCCGATCGGCTGCACTCCTACGGGCGGCGGCGCGGGCGCAAGCTCCGGCCCGGGCAAAGCGCGTTGCTGGAAACGGCACTCGGCGCGTTCGAAATCGACGCCCCGCTGGACCTTGCCGCCGCCTTCGGTTCGCCGCCCGCCCGGCTTTGGCTGGAGATCGGGTTCGGCGGCGGGGAACATCTCGCCCATCAAGCCGCGGCCAATCCCGACGTGGCGATCATCGGTGCCGAGCCTTTCGTGAACGGCGTCGTATCGGCGGTGCGGCATTTGCGCGACCGCGCCCTTGCCAATGTCCGGCTTTATCAGGGCGACGCGCGCGACCTGTTCGCCGGAATCGGGGATGGCGGGCTCGAAAAAATCTTCGTGCTCCACCCCGATCCGTGGCCCAAAGCCCGCCACCACAAGCGCCGCCTGATCCAAAAGCCGTTTCTGGACGACGCGGCACGAATGCTGCGGCCGGGCGGGGAATTGCGCCTGGCGACCGACGACCCGGATTATCTGATGTGGATGCTGCAACGCGTGCTCGTCCATCCCGCCTTCGAATGGACGGCGAACACCGCCGACGATTGGCGGCTGATTCCCGCCGATGCGATCGAAACGCGCTACGGCGTCAAATCGCGCCGGGAGGGCCGGCCCGCGACCTTCTTGCGCTTGCGCCGCCGCGCTGCCTAATTGACGGCGATGGACCCTTCCCAAGACCGTCCGATCGACCGTCTCGCCGCCACCGCGGCGTTGGCCGCTCCGGCCGCTTTGGCATTCGCCGTCTTGGCGGCGTTCGACGCCGTCGATTGGCCGTGGGCGGCGCTGGGCGCGCTTGCGGCGACGCTGGGCGTGGCGGCGGTTCTTCGGCGCCAAGCGGCCGGCCGTTCGCGCGGCGACGGTGTCGGCGGATCGGCGACATCCCCGGCCGGTGCGGCCGCGCGCGCGGCGGCCCTCGAAACGCTGTTCGACGCGTTGCCCGACGCCCTATTGCTGCTCGGCCCGGACGAAACCATCCGGCGCGCCAACGCCGCCGCGCGCGCGATCTTCGGCGATACGCCGGTCGGCATGCCGTTGGTCGCGTTCATGCGCGATCCGGGTACGCTCGATGCGGTCACCGAAGCGCTGGCGGGCCGCGCGCCCGAAGCGGTGGACGCGGTGATCGCCGGGGCGGTCGAACGCGCGCTGCGCGTGCGCGCCGTGCCCTTGCCGCCCGACGGCGTGTTGCTGGCGCTGACCGACGTGACGGCCGTGCGCCGGGCCGAACGCATGCGCCGCGATTTCGTCGCCAATGTCAGCCACGAACTGCGCACGCCCTTGGCCGCGTTGTCGGGTTTCATCGAAACCCTGCAAGGCCCGGCGAAGGACGACGCGCCCGCCCGCGCGCGATTCTTGGGCATCATGGCCCAGCAATCCGCGCGCATGACCCGGATCGTGACCGATCTGCTTTCGCTGTCGAAGATCGAGGAGAGCGAACACACCCCGCCCGCCGACCGCGTTGACGCCGCCCGATTGGTGCAGACCACGATCGACGCGCTGGCCCCGCAGGCGCGCGTCAAATCGGCGACGATCCGCGCGGACATCGCCGACGGATTGCCGCCCGTGCTGGGCGACGCCGACCAACTCGCCCAAGTCGCGCAGAACCTGATCGACAACGCGATCAAATACGGCCGCGCCGGCGGCACGGTGACGGTGCGCCTCGCGCGCGCGGTCACGCTGCCCGCGGGCTTCGTGGCGCGCCATGGCGCCTATCTCGCGCTCGAAGTGCGCGACGAGGGCGAGGGGATCGCGCGCGAGCATCTGCCGCGCTTGACCGAGCGGTTCTACCGGGTCGACGCGGGCCGGTCGCGCGACATGGGCGGCACGGGCCTGGGCCTCGCCATCGTCAAACACATCGTCAACCGCCATCGCGCGGCGCTCGACGTCGACAGCGAACCCGGCAAAGGGACGGTGTTCGCCGTCTATCTGCCGGTCGCCGAATGACGGCGACGGAGATCCGCGCCGAACCGGCGGATTCGCCCGACGCGATCGGTTGCGTGCGCGCCTATTTCGCCGAACTCGCCGCGCGGTTCGAGGGGGGCTTCGATCCGGGCAGCAAGGGTTTCGCGGGCGGACCCGAGGCGGGCGAGTTTTTTCTCGCGCGGCGACACGGGCGGGTCGTCGGCTGCGGGGCGCTGCGTGCGCTCGAGCCCGGTCTTTACGAGATCAAGCGCATGTGGGTCGCCCCCGAGGCGCGCGGGGCGGGCGTGGGCAAGGCGCTGCTCGCCTTCCTGGAGGACCGGGCGCGCGCGCGCGGCGCCGTGCGCCTGGTGCTCGACACCAACAAGTCCCTCGCCGAAGCGCGCACGCTCTACGCGCGCGCGGGCTATCGCGAGATCGCGCGCTACAACGACAATCCCTACGCCGATTTCTGGTTCGAAAAACGGCTCAGCGCGTGATCGCGGCGCCGATCTCGCCGGGCTTGTCGGTGATCAGCGCATCGACCCCCCAGGCGAGCAACTCGCGCGCGCGCGGGGCTTCGTTGACGGTCCACACCAGCACCGGATGGCCCGCAACCTTCGCGGCGCGCACTTGGGCCTCGGTCAGGCGCTTCCAGCCCGGATGGATCGTCGCGCAGCCCAGCGCCTTGGCCTCGCCCAGCCAATCGCCGGTCAATTCCTCGGCCAGATAGCCGCGCGGCAGATGCGCGAAATCCTTCTGCGCCGCAGCCAGCGCAGCGCGCTTGAAGCTCGACACGACCGGCGTGGGCAGCGATTTCGGCCATAATTCGTCGACCAGCGCGCAGGCCGCGCGCGCGGTTTCCGCTTCGCGGCCCGGGCAGGGTTTGATCTCGATGTTGAAGCCCATGCCGAGCGACGCCATCAGCGCCATCGCTTCTTCGAGCGTCGGCACCTTCGTGCCGGCGAACGCGGGCCCGAACCATGCGCCCGCGTCGAGGGCGCGGATTTCGGCCAGCGTATGGGCCGCGACGTCGCCTTTGCCCGAGGTCGTGCGGTCGAGCGTCTCGTCGTGCATCAGGATCGGCACGCCATCCTTGGTCAGTTTGGCGTCGAACTCGATCCACGTCGCGCCCTGGCGATGGGCCTCCTCGATCGCGGGCAGGGTGTTTTCGGGCGCCGAGGCTTTGGCGCCGCGATGGCCGATCAGGCGGGGAATGGCGAGGGGCATGGCATGTCCTGGAAACGAAAGCGGCCCCCGACCGGATTTCGCCGGAGCGGGGGCCGCGGGGTTCGCGACGACGGCGCCGGCTTACTCGGCCGGACCGTCCTTCTTCTTGTCGAACTGGTCGGAGATGTCCGCACCCGTGGCTTGATCCACGCGGCGCATCGACAGCTTGACCTTGCCGCGGTCGTCGAAGCCGATCAGCTTGACCTTGACCGCGTCGCCGACCTTGACGACGTCGGCGGTCTTTTCGACGCGGCGCGGCGCGAGTTCGGAGATGTGCACGAGGCCGTCCTTCGAGCCCATGAAGTTCACGAAGGCGCCGAAATCCATGATCTTGACGACCTTGCCGACGTAGATCGCGCCGAGTTCGGGTTCGGCGGCGATGCCCTTGATCCAGTCGATCGCCTGCTTGGCCTTCTCCTCGCTCGTCGAGGCGACCTTGATCGTGCCGTCGTCCTCGATGTCGATCTTGCAGCCCGTGACCTCGACGATTTCGCGGATGACCTTGCCGCCGGTGCCGATGACTTCGCGGATCTTGTCCTTCGGAATCGTGAAGGTCGTGATGCGCGGGGCGTTGGCCGACACGCCGTCGCGCGCCCCGGTCAGGCCCTTCGACATTTCGCCGAGGATGTGCAGGCGGCCGTCCTTGGCCTGGCCCAGCGCGATCTTCATGATGTTCTCGTCGATCGAAGTGATCTTGAGATCCATCTGAAGCGAGGTGACGCCCTTCTCGGTGCCCGCGACCTTGAAGTCCATGTCGCCGAGATGATCCTCGTCGCCGAGGATGTCGCTCAGCACCGCGTATCCGCGGTCCTCCTTGATGAGGCCCATGGCGATGCCCGCCACGGGGCGGGGCAGCGGCACGCCGGCATCCATCAGCGACAGCGACGAACCGCACACCGTCGCCATCGAGGACGAACCGTTGGACTCCGTGATCTCCGACACGACGCGGATCGTGTACGGGAACTTGTCCTTGGGCGGCAGCAGCGGCCGGATGGCGCGCCAGGCGAGCTTGCCGTGGCCGATCTCGCGGCGGCCGGGCGAACCCATGCGCTTGGCTTCGCCGACCGAGTAGGGCGGGAAGTTGTAGTGCAGCATGAAGTGCTCGCGGTATTCGCCTTCGAGCGCGTCGATGATCTGCTCGTCGTCGCCCGTGCCCAACGTGGCGACGCACAAGGCTTGCGTTTCGCCGCGGGTGAACAGCGCCGAACCGTGCGCGCGCGGCAGCAGGCCGACCTCGCTCACGATGGGCCGCACGGTCTTGGTGTCGCGGCCGTCGATGCGCTTGCCGGTGTCCAGGATGTTGTCGCGCACGACCTTGGCTTCGAGGTCGCCGAACGCGTTGCCCGCGATCGCGGCTTCCTCGGGGATGTCCTTGAACAGGGCCATCGCCTTGGCCTTGATCGCGGCGACCTTGTCGCGGCGCGCGAACTTGACCGGTTCCTTGTAGGCTTCGGCGAGCTCGCCCGCGAACGCGGCCAGCTTGGCGTTGACCGACGCGGCGGCGGGCGGGGCTTCGGGCAGCGCCCAGGGTTCCTTGGCGGCGGCTTCGGCCAGCGAAATGATCATGTCGATCACCGGCTGGAAGGCGCGATGGCCGAACATCACGGCGCCCAGCATCGTCTCTTCGCTGAGTTCCTTGGCTTCCGATTCGACCATCAGGACGCCGTCCTTCGTGCCCGCGACCACGAGGTCGAGGTCCGAGGCGGTCATTTCCTCCTGCAGCGGATTGAGCTTGAACTCCCCGCCGAACACGCCGACGCGCGCCGCCCCGATGGGGCCCATGAACGGAATGCCCGAAATCGTCAGGGCCGCCGAACAGCCGACCATCGCGACGATGTCCGGATCGTTCTGCAGGTCGTGCGACAGGACGGTCGCGATCACCTGCACTTCGTTGCGGAAATTCTCCGGGAACAACGGACGGATCGGACGGTCGATCAGACGGGAAACGAGCGTTTCCTTTTCCGTCGGACGGCCTTCGCGCTTGAAGAAGCCGCCGGGGATCTTGCCGGCCGCGAAGGTCTTTTCCTGGTAGTGGACGGTCAGCGGGAAGAAATCCTGCCCCGGCTTGGCCGATTTGGCGCCGACGACCGTGCACAGCACGACCGTGTCGCCCAGGCGCGCGACGACCGCGCCGTCGGCCTGGCGGGCCACTTTGCCCGTTTCGAGGGAGAGCGTGCGCCCGCCCCACTGAATCTCGCGCTTGATCACATCGAACATTTTTCTCTTACCTTCCTTGCCCTCGTACGGACCCGCGACGCCGCCCCTATGGCGAAGATCGCGTGGCGCCGGCCGTCTCCGCCCCCATGGCGGAAACCGGAGCCGACGCCGCCCATGGACTTCTGGACGTCGTGAAACGATGCGCGCGACGACGCGGCCCGCCGGGCTTTCGCCCGGCGGTTGGCCGCAGATCGTCGCGCGCGGAATTCAAACTTGGGACTTCAGCGGCGCAGCTCGAGGCGCTCGACGAGCGTCGAGTAGCGCTTCGCGTCCGTCTTCTTCAGGTAGTCGAGCAAGCGGCGACGCTGGCCGACCATCATCAGAAGACCGCGGCGGGAGTGGAAGTCCTTCTTGTGCGTGCCCAGGTGCTCGGTGAGCTCCTTGATGCGCTCGGAGAGCAGGGCGACTTGCACTTCGGGAGAACCCGTATCGCCCTTCTTGACCGCGAATTGGGCGACGATTTCGCTTTTGCGAGCGGGATCCAGCGACATCGGTCTATCCTTTCGACCCTAGAGGTTGAACACGCGCATCGGACGGATCGTTTGTCCGTCGCTCGCGACCAACGCGATCAGCCGCCCTTCGTGGAAGGCGGCCATCGGATCGGCGGGGGCGCGATCGATGCGGGGGTCTCGCAAGGCCTGGCCTCGTTTGAGAGCCAGGGCCTGTTCCTCGGTCACGGCCAGCGCCGGGATGTCGTCCAGCGCGGTCTCGACCGGGGCGAGGGCCCCAAAGCGGGCCGGACTATGCCCAAACCCCTCCAGTGTTTCCAGGGAAATTGCCGATTCGGCCGTGAATTTTCCCACCCGCGTTCGGCGTAATTCCACCACATGGCCGACGGTATCCAATAACCGCGCCAGGTCCCGGGCAAGGCTGCGGACATAGGTCCCCTTGCCGCAGACGACCCGCAGGCGGGCGGTGTCCCGATCCGGCGAGTCTAGAAATTCCAATTTATAGATCAATACTTTACGTGCTTCGAGGGTGACTTCCTCGCCAGCCCGCGCAAGGTCGTAGGCGCGTTCGCCCGCGACCTTGATCGCCGAGAAGACCGGCGGAATCTGTTCGATTTCCCCCTCGAACCGGGTGAGAACCGCCCGGATCGCGGGCTCGGCCGGCCGGTGGGGGGAGGTTGCGGTCACCTTGCCTTCGGTGTCGTCGGTCGTCGTGGCCGTGCCCCAGCGCACGGCGAATTCGTAGGTCTTGGCGCCGTCCATCGCGAACGGGATCAGCTTCGTCGCTTCGCCCAAGGCGATCGGCAGGACCCCGGATGCCAAGGGGTCGAGCGTGCCGCCATGTCCGGCTTTGGCCGCTTCGAAAACGCGGCGCACGCGGCCCAGGGCCTGGGTGGAACTCGGGCCCACCGGCTTGTCGAGGACCACCCAGCCGTCGACTTTGTGTTTGGGGCGCTTTTCGCGCGTCACTTCTTCTTGCGCGCGCGTTTGGGTTTTTCGGGTTCGGGCGGGACGATGTCGGCGGCGACGCGAGGGCTCCGGAACGCCGCCTCCATGCGGCTGGCGTAATCGAACGAGGTGTCCTTTTGGAAATGCAGTTCGCAAGCTTGGCGCAAATCGACGCGCCGCTGCACTTCGCCCTTCAGGAAGGCGCGCGCCCGGCCCAGTGCCGCGATGGTCTTCTCGGACTCGATCCCACCCAGCGTGGTGACGAAGACGCTCGCATGTTTGAGGTCGGGCGAGGCGCGCACCTCCGACACGGTGATCGACGCGTCCTGCAGATCGGGGTCGCGGAAATGCGCCTCCTGCAGCACCTCGACCAGCGCGCGGCGGATCGCCTCGCCCACGCGCAGCTGGCGTTGGGACGGGCCTTCGCGATCGGTTTCGCGGAATCGGTTGCTCATGGCAGGCGTTTTACGCGCATTCGACCATGTGCGCCAAGGGGATCGGCATTGACCCCATCTACGCGGGGCAGTAGCTTTTCTACGGTTGTTCGCTTGTGGGGGATATGCAATGCGGATTAACTCTTCGATTTGTTCGCTTGTCATTGCAACCGTGATCGCAACTGCCGGCGCGCCCGCCGCGTCCGCGCAGTCGCTGCACCGGCAGCCGATCGGCACCGAAGTCGAGGGCAAGGCGCGGATCGGCCGATACGAAGTTCCCCTGCCGCCCGGCCGTTGGACTCTTATCGCGGCCCACGAAACCATTTCACGCCCGATCGACGGATCGTCCGGCCGCGCGACCGGTCATGCGATACTCGCGCGGATCGAGGGCAATCGTTTGGTCGGGTACATCTCCGCGCTGGGCCCGATGACGCCCAACAACGTCCATCGTCTCTGGGACATGGAATGCCGCCGGACGGACCTTTATTTCGTCGAATCCGATCCCAACAACAATCCGCAGATTCAGACCTGTTTTTCTGTCTATCATATGACGCGGACATGGACGGCCGCCCCGAACTTGGGTCCGCTGCACACGGCGGCGTACGAATGGCTGAACGCGAGGCCGGAAATCCGCAAGCCTTCGACCATGATTGTGTCCCGCCATAGCAATGCGCGGAACTCGGACTACGTTCAGGTCGAATACAACTTCTCGCCGGAGAGCTACGGCTTTGCGCCCTCGCGCGATCGTAGCTGGGCGGGGAACGATTGGCACCGCGACAAGCTCAAACACGACCCCACACGCGACGCCTTCGCGCAAGCCGTCCTCGCCTGGGCCAAGACGACGCAAAAACAGGTGCTCGATGGCTTGATCCATCGCTCGACGACGGCGGGCGCCGCCTTGGGGTTCTCCCCCGCCGCGCCCGAAGCGCCATCGACACAGGCCGCCGCCCGTCCTTTGCCGGCGGGGCATGTGATGCCGGCCGTCGGCACGCGCTTCGTCTCCGCCGGCGGTCACTTCGATGTCGTGCGCGTCGAAGGAATGACGATCACGACCGTGAACGCCGCGAACGCCAGCACGATGTGGCAGGTCGGCGGTCTGCTGCCGTTGAACGCATCCTCGCGTTTCGATCGGGCGATCGGGGAAAGCATTTTCCCTCTCGCGCTGGAAAAGAAGGTGTCGTTCGAACAGCGCGCCGCCGAAGGCACCGACGCATGGCGGCAAACGCTGGAGGTCGTGCGCAACGAAGACCTGACCGTGGACGGTCGTACCTATCGGACCTTCGTTCTCGAAGGGCGAACCGAGGCCATCGGTCCGGGCATGGCGGAGTTCGTGCGCAAGCGCACGCTTTGGTATTCGCCGGAGCTTGGCTGGCTCATTCGTTTCCGCGAAGAGCAGCTGGCTGGTCCGCCGCAACGCATGAACAGCTGGGAGGTCGTTCGGGTCGTCAGGCCGCAATAGCCGTTATTTGCGGACATCCACGACCACGCGGCCTTGGACCTGGCCCGCGACGATGGCTTCGGCGAGCGCGGGCAACTCGGCCAAGCCCACGGTCTTGACGCCGCCCGCGGGCAAACCGTCGGGCAGCAGGGCCGCGAGTTTGCGCCACGCCGTTTCGCGTTCGGCGATGGGGCTGCGGACCGAATCGATGCCGAGCAATTTCACGCCGCGCAGGATGAACGGCATCACGGTGGTGGGCAGGTCGTGCCCGCCCGCAAGCCCGCAGGCGGCCACGGGGCCGCGCGAGACGGTCGAGGCGATGGCGTTGGCGAGCGTGACGCCCCCGACGCTGTCCACGACGCCGCCCCATCGTTCGGATTCGAGCGGTTTGGGGGGCTTGGCGAGGTCGGCGCGATCGATCACCGCCTTCGCCCCCAGCGCCTTGAGATAGGGTTCGAGCGCGCGTCGGCCGGTCGCCGCCGTCACCGCGTAGCCAAGCTTCGCGAGAAGCGCGACGGCCACCGATCCGACGCCGCCCGCCGCGCCGGTGACCAGAACTTCGCGGTCCTTCTTGAGCCCCGCCGCTTCGAGCGCCGAGACGCACAGCATCGCCGTGAACCCGGCCGTGCCCATCGTCATCGCCCACGCTTCGTCGGTCCCCGGCGGCAGTTTGACGAGCCACTCGGCCTTGGCGCGGGCTTTTTCCGCCATGCCGCCCCAATGCGATTCGCCCACGCCCCAGCCGGTCAGGATCACCTTGTCGCCCGGTTTGAAGCGGTCGTCGGCGGAGGTTTCGACCGTGCCCGTCCAATCGACGCCCGGCACCATCGGAAAGGCGCGCACGATCTTGCCTTTGTCGGCGATGGCAAGACCGTCCTTGTAGTTCAGCGTCGAATAGGCGACGCGCGCGGTCACGGCGAAATCGGGCAACGCCGCCTCGTCGAGGGACTTCACCGTGGCGACGACCTTGCCGTCGATCTTGTCGAGCACGAGCGCGCGGAACATGCCGGGCCACCTTTCGTCCGAAAACCGTCCCTCTAGAAACCCGGGGACGGCGCTTGCGTCAAGCGGCGCGCGCGTCGCATGGTGCGGGCGCATGGCACGCAAAGCGGCGTTGTTCGCTCTCAAGGCGGGGGTCTCGATCGCGTTGATCACGTGGCTGGCCACGCGCGTCGATCCGGCGCCCGCCCTTGCGGCCTTCGCGCGGCTCGATGCGGGCTGGACCGCGCTTGCCCTCGCGATCCTCGGGGCACAATTGATCCTGGCGGGCCTGCGGTGGGCGTGGATCCACGAAACGCTCGCCCAGCGTTTGGCCCCGCGCGACGCCGTCGCGCTCGCGTTCGTCGGCCAGTTCTTCAACCAAACGCTGCCCTCGGCGATCGGGGGCGACGCGGTGCGTGCCGTTCTCGCGGTGCGCTTGGGCTTGACGGCGGGTCAGGCGACCGCCGGCGTCGTGCTCGATCGCGGTCTTGCGCTCGTGGTGCTCGTGGGATTGATGGCGGCGGGTGCCCCGCTGCTCGCCGCCCAAACCGGCGCCGCGCACGAGGCCGCTTGGCTCGCCGGGTTCGCGTGCGCGGGACTTGCGGTGGTGGCGGCCGGGCTCGGGCTGGCCGCGCGGCTGCGCCGGTTCGTGCCGTCGATCCGGCCGCTCGATTGGGCGTTCGGGCTTGCGGCGGACATGCGCGCGATCCTTGTCCGGCCGCGCTTGCTCGTTGCGTCGCTCGCCGTGCATGTGGGCGTGATCGCCGCGGTCTGGGCGCTTGCGCGCGCGCTCGACGTCCCCGCCGGGTTCGCGCTGTGCGCCGCCGTGGTGCCGGCGATCGTGTTGATGACGACGTTGCCGATTTCGCTCGCCGGATGGGGCGTGCGCGAAGGGGCGGCCATTTACGCGTTCGGTCTTGCGGGCGTGGATGCCGGCGACGCGCTGGCCCTGTCGATCGCCTTCGGTCTCGCGCAGATCGCCATCGGCGCGCCGGGGCTCGCGTTGTGGCTCAAGGGAAGGTCGGGCGGTTAGGTTAAACCGCTGCCGTTTTCGCGGAACCGCGCGTTGCCTTCGTGCCCGACCGGCCGTCGGCCGGCAGCCAGCGGCGCACCAACCGCTCGACGTTCTCGAGCCCGTCGAGCAGACCCGGGATGACCGACGCCGAGGGCGGTTGCTGACCGTCGAGCGCCTGCAATGCGGCGACCATGGCGCCGGTCGCGCGGATGCCGTCGTCGGGCAGCATGCGCGTGAGGCCCAGCGCTTGCGCGCGCTCGGCGCGGATCGATTGCTCCAGCCGGGGCGCGATGCGGGGCACGATCACCGCGGGCTTGTCGAAGGACAGGATCTCGCAAAACGTGTTGTAACCGCCCATCGCCACGACGCCCGCGGCGCGCACAATCAATTGTTCCATATGCGCGTCGAAGGTGATCGCTTCGACGCGCCGGCCCAAGCGCTGCACGCGCTGCTGGAATTCGGCTTGGCGTTCGGACTGCATGAAGGGTCCGAGCACCAGCAGCGCGCGGTGCGGCAGTTTCTCGCCCGACTCGTAGGCGCGCAAAACCCAATCGATCAGCGCTTCGCCGTCGCCCCCGCCGCCCGGCGTGACGAGCACATAGGGCCGCTCGCGTTCGCGCGCGCGGTCGACGATCGCGCGCGGCGCCGCCAGCGGAATCGAGCGGCGCAGATAGCCCGTGTAGCTCATCTTCGCGCGCACTTCGGGCGGAATGACGAGACCTTCGAGCGGATCGCACATCTGCGGCAATCCGTAGACCCAGATGTCGTCGTACAGGTCGCGCAACGCCGGGACGGCCTTCTTGCGTTTCCATTCGGGTTCGAGCAGCGCCGGATCGTCCATCACGTCGCGCAAGCCCAACACCAGGGGCACGCCTTGCGCCTTCAAGTCGCGCAGCGTGTCGGCGACCTCGCCGCGCAGGCCCAGAGGCTCTTTGTCGACGATGAAAAGATCGGGTGCGAACGCCGCCGCCGTGTGGCGGATGATCGAGGCGCGGATGGCCAGGGTCTGGCAGAAATCGATATGCAGATTGAGCGACGTGTATTCGCCGTTGCGCAGCTTGACGACCCCCGGCACGCGCACGAAATCCACGCGCGCCTTGAAGTCGAACGAACCGATGATCGGCGATCCCGACAGGATCAGCACCGACAGATCCTTGTCGGCCTCGACCAGCGCGTGCGCGATCGTACGGCAACGGCGCAGATGCCCGAGACCCATCGTGTCGTGGCTATAGATCAAGACCCGACGGTCGGCGCCGGCGCGCTTGCTCGGATTTGCCATGATCGTCCCCCCGGGCGCCCGACCGCCCTTTCCGGAGTTCGAGAGTAAGGCGACTCAGGTTACGAATCCAAGCGCGGCGGCGCGATTTGGGAATGCCCCCGTTGCGCGCGCGGGGTACGCGCCGCTAAGTTATGGACTTCCTGGGGGGATTTCTAATCTTGCGCGACGGCGGCGAACTCGACCGGTCGATATTCCGGTTCGTCTGGCGGTTCTCGGTCAAGGAGACGGTGCTCGTCTGCCTGTTGGTCGCGGTCGCGCAGGTTTTCTATTACGTCACGCTGAACCTGCCGAAGAACATCATGAACCAGGGCATCGAGGGCCGCGGGATGAGCTATCCCACGGAGGTCCTCGGGCTCTTCCAGTTCGACCAGATCGGCTATTTGCTCTGGCTGTGCGGGTTGTTCTTTCTGGCCGTGCTGGTCAATGGCGGGCTCAAGCAATACATCAACTCGCTGAAGGGCAAGCTCGGCGAACGGCTGCTGCGCCGTCTGCGCTACGCGCTCGTCGAGCGCATCCTGCGCTTTCCGGTTCCGCATTTCCGCAAGGTGTCGTCGGGCGAATTGATCCCGATGGTGACCGCCGAGGTCGAGCAGGTCGGCGGCTTCATGGGCGACGCCTACGTCCATCCGCTGATGCAAGCGGCGATGCTGCTGACGATCGCCACGTTCCTTTTCGTGCAGAACCCGATCATGGGTCTCGCGGCGATCTCGCTTTATCCGTTCCAGGCCTACATCGTGCCCAAGCTGCAAAAGCGCGTGAAGGCGCTGGGCAAGGAACGGATCAAAGCGGTGCGCAAAGTGTCCGAGCGCATCGGCGAAACGGTCGGCGGCATCCAGGAAGTGCGCACCGCCGGTACGGCGGCGTGGGAACGCGCGGACTACGCCGAACGTTTCGGGACGATCTTCCGCATCCGCTTCGACATCTATCAGCGCAAGTCGCTGGTCAAGTTCATCAACAACTTCCTGAATCAGTGCGCGCCGCTGCTGTTCTATTCCATCGGGGGCTATCTCGTGATCCGGGGCGAGTTGACGCTGGGCGCCCTGGTGGCCGCACTCACCGCGCACAAGGACATGACGGCACCCTGGAAGGAATTGCTCGACTACTATCAGGCGGCCCAGGACGCGCAGCAGAAATACGAGCAGGTCGTCGAACAATTCCGTCCGGAAGCGATGCTGCCCGCGGCGCTTCAGGATCTGCCCGCGGAGCCGGCCCCGGGCCTGTCGGGCCCGATCGTGCTGTCGGGCGTCGGCGTGCAGGAGGACGCGCAGACCAAGCTGCTCGAATCGATCAGCCTGACGATCGATCCGGGCGCCCGGGTCGCGCTTGCGGGGCCCGCGGGCGGCGGACGCGAGGCGCTCGCCATGGCGCTCGCGCGGCTGCACATCGTCTCCGGCGGTTCGATCAAGATCGGCGGGCGCGATCTGGCGCGCCTGCCCGATGCGCATATCGGCGCCTCGCTCGGTTATGTCGGGCCGGCGGCCTATCATTTCTCGGCGAGCGTGCGCGAGAACCTCGTCTACGGATTGCGTCAACGCCCCGTCGTGGCACCGGATGCGCGCGATCCCGCGCGCGCGCGGTGGCTCGCCGAGGCCGCACGCGCGGGCAATCTCGATCTCGACGTCAACGACGAGTGGATCGATTACGCGCGCGCGGGGGCGGCGGACGCCGCCGCCTTCGACGCGATCGCCGCACGATTGCTCGAGAAGGTCGATCTGGCCGAGGACGTGTTCGTCTTCGGACTGCGCGGGCGCATCGATCCCAAATCGAAGCCGGCGGTGGCCGAGGCGATCCTCGCCGCGCGCGCCGCGTTCCGCCGGCGTCTGGCGGGTCCCGATGCCGACCCCGCGCTCAAAGGCCTCGTCGAGCCGTTCGATCCGGCGGCCTACAACGAAAACGCCACCGTCGCCGAAAACCTGTTGTTCGGCACGCCGCTCGATCCGGCCTTCGAAACCGACGCGCTGTCGGGCCAGCCGGACTTCCTGGCGGTCTTGCGCGCGCGCGGGCTCGAGGAGGTGTTCGTCGAAATGGGCCGCAAGGTCGCGGAGATCATGGTCGAGCTTTTCGCCGATCTTCCGGCGGGCCACGAGTTTTTCGAGCGGTTCAGCTTCATCGCCGCCGACGACCTGTCGGTCTATCAGGCGATCCTTGCGCGCACGGCCCCCGGGCCGGACGGCGCGCCATCGGCCGTCGTCGGCGAGGACCGCGCGCGGATGCTGGGGTTGCCGCTCAAACTCGTCAACGCGCGCCATCGTTTGGGATTGATCGACGCGGCCTTCAAGGCGCGCGTGCTCGAAGCGCGCGCGGCCTTCGCCGGCGCCAAGGCGACCCAGGGCAAGATCGCGTTCTTCGATCCGGACGCCTACAACGCCGCCGCGTCGATCCAGGACAACATTCTGTTCGGCCGCGTCGCCTACGGCCAAGCCAAGGCGCAAGCCACCGTCGCCAAGGCGATGCGCGACCTGCTCGACACGATGGGCTTGCGCGAACGGATCTTCGAAGTGGGGCTCGAATTCCAGGTCGGCGTCGGCGGCGCGCGCCTGTCGCCCGCGCAGCGCCAGAAACTGGCGCTGGCCCGCGCGCTCGCCAAGCGGCCGGACGTGTTGGTGCTGAACGACGCCTTCGCGGCGATCGATCCGGCGGGCCAATGGCGCGCGCTCGAAGGCACGCTCGCCGCCGCGGGTTCCGCCACCGTGATCGCCTCGATGGGCGATTCGCGCATGGCGGAGAAATTCGCGCGGACGATCGTGCTGGCGGACGGCCGCGTGGCGCAGGACGGCGACTTCGCCGGACTGGCGGCCGCGGACGGGCCGTTCAAGGAAACGCTGTCGGGCTGAGGAGAAACGCGATGTCGATCAAGGAAGAAACCGACGCGCTCAAGCGCATTCCGCTGTTCGCGAAGCTCGACTCGGCGAAGCTCAAACTGCTCGCGTTCATGAGCCAGCGTCTGAGCTTCGATCCCGGCCAAGCCGTGTTCGCGCAGGGCGATTCGGGGGATGCCGCCTATATCGTGCTGGAGGGCGAGGCGGTCGTGTCGATCGACACGCCCGGCGGCCCCATCGAAATCGCGCGTCTGCTCAAGAACGAGATCGTCGGGGAGATCGCCATTCTGTGCGACGTTCCGCGCACCGCGCATGTGCGCGCGTCGGGTACGGCGCCGCTCGTTTGCCTGAAGATCGAGAAGGACGATTTCATGGCCTTGGTGAACGAGTTCCCGTCGATGGGGGTGGAGATCATGCGCGAATTGGCGCGTCGCATCGTCAGGAGCAACGCGCAATTGCGCCAGGCGATGGCGGCCAAAAGCGCGTGAAGCGTTTCGGATAGGTCACCGCGCGTTTTTCGCCGCACGCCGACATCGACCCGTGCGAAACAGCACCTATCGCGCGCGATAGCTTTGCGCGGCCAATGCCGCGATGCCCGCGACCAGCCCCCAGAACGCCGCACCCACGCCGTAAAGCGTGACCCCCGAGGCCGTGACCGCGAGCGTCAGCACGGCCGGGAAGCGTTCGCTTTCCTCCTTGAGCGCGCCGGTCAAGGCGCCTTGCAGGGCGCCCACGAGGCCGAGCCCCGCGAAGGTCGCGATGAGCGCCTTGGGCAACGAGGCGAGGATCGCGACCACGGCCCCGGCGAACGCGGCCAGCAGAACGTAATAGCCGGCGTACCACAGCCCCGCGATCCAGCGCCGCTCCTTGTCCGGATGCACGTCGGGGCCCGTGCAGATCGACGCGGTGATCGCGGCCATGCCGAGCGGGATCGAACCCGAGAACGCGCCGGCGAACGAGGCGAGGCCGGTGGCCGCGAGCGCGTCGCGCGCCGGCACGGGATAGCCCGCGGCCTTCAGAACCGCGAAGCCCGCGAGATTTTGCGAGGCCATCGTCACGAGGTAGAGCGGAAGCGCCAGGCCCACGACGGCGCTCCATTCGAAGCTCGGCGCCACGAATACGAAGCGCGACAGGCCCAGTTCGCCGGCGATGGGGGCGGACAGGCCCAGCAGATGGGCAAGGCCCACGCCCGCGAGCAGGACCGCCACGACGGCCATATGCGGATTGAACAGCCGCACGCCCAAAAACAGCAGGATGAGCGGCAGCACCAAAGCGGGCGCCGCTGCGGCCTGCACGAACACCTGCACGACGAACGGCAGGACGACGCCCGCGAGCATCGCCGCGGCGATCGAGGTCGGGATCCGCGCGACCAGATCGCCGAGCGGTTTGACGAAGGCGGTCGCCACGACTGCGGCCGAAGCGACCAGATAGGCGCCGACGGCCGCTTCGAAGCTCAACCCCGTCGTGCTGGCGATCAACGCGGCCCCGGCCGTGGCCCAGGCGGTGATCATCGGAATGCGGTGGCGCCAGCTCAACCATGCGGCGGCGACGGCCTTGACCAAACACACGGCCGCGATCGAAGCGCCGGTCTGCGCGGGCGATGCCCCGACCGCCTCGGCCGCCGCGACCACCAGCGCGACCGTGCCGCCGAAGCCCACGATCGTCGCGATGAACGCCGCCGCCGCGGGGCCGCCGCGGCTCATAGCGCCAGATCCGCGACGACGGGCACGTGGTCGGAAGGCTGCGGCCAGTCGCGCGCCTCGCGCAGGATGTGGAAGCCTTTGAGTTTGGCGGCGAGATCGGGTGTCGCCCAAATGTGGTCGAGCCGCCGGCCGCGATCGGATTTGCGCCAATCCGAATTGCGATAGCTCCACCACGTATAGACGCGCTGGGGCTCGGGATGGGCTTGGCGGGCGAGATCCACCCAGCCGTGGTTCTCGCGCATTTTCGAAAGCGCTTCGACCTCGACCGGCGTGTGGCTGACGACGTCGAGCAATTGCTTGTGGCTCCAGACGTCCGTTTCGAACGGCGCGATGTTCAGATCGCCCACCAAAATGCGCGGCCGGTCGCGCTTCGTCTTTTTCCAATGCGCGGCTTGCGCGCCGACGAAGTCGAGCTTGTGCTTGAACTTCGGATTGGCGGCCGGATCGGGCACGTCGCCGCCCGCCGGCACGTAGACGTCGTGCAATTCGATGCCGCCGGGCAGCGTGGCTTGCACGTGCCGGCGATCCTCGAGCCCGCACCAATGGCGCGGGGCGGTCTCGCTCAACGGCACGCGGCTGAGGATGGCCACGCCGTTGTAGCCCTTCATGCCGTGGAAGACCCGATGCGCGAAACCCAGATCGGCCAGGGCCCCGTCCGGAAACAGCTCGTCCGGGCATTTGGTTTCCTGCAGGCACAGGATATCGGGCCGGACCAGCGCCACCAGCTTTTCGATCAGCGGCAGGCGCAGGCGAACGGAGTTGATGTTCCAGGTTACGAGGCGCGTGGCTCCTCGCGGGGTTTTCGGCGGTCCGGAAAGGGGCGCGTAGGCGTCGGTCATGCCCCCCTGTTATCGGAAATCGCGCCGGCGGTGGGGCCAAAAAGAAATGGCGCCCGGCCGGGGGGAAAGGGGCCGGGCGCCTGCGGGATCCTCGGGGAAGGATCCGTTTCTCGGGCCGTCAGGGGGGCGGCCCGGTCGATCCAAGTCGGGATCGAGCTTCATTACAGGTGGGGGCGAAGTTCGAATCTACAAGGGCTGGATGTCGTTTCTCGAAGCTGGTCAGTCAATAAATTTTCTCAGTAATTTCAGAGACTTATCAAAGTCTTCGAAAATCATCATATGGCTACGGCCTTCCATTACCGCAAGCGAGGCGCCCGGCAACCGAGCGGCCGCGTCGTCCATGATGCCGGAGACCCAATCCCCGCGCGCCTTCGCCCGCGCGATGTCGCCGGCCACGAATCCGACCGACGGCGGACTGCGGTATTCGGCAAGGCGCAGGAACAATGGGACTTTGCGGAAGGTGCGGAAAAACTCGGCCTCCATCGCCGGCGTGCAGGCCAGCCGCCACGTCGCCCCTTCCGCGCGCAGCGTCGCGGCGGCGTGATCGGCCAGGGTTTCGGGCGGAAAATCCGCGAACATTTCGCGTTGGGCCAGATAGGCCGCGAATTCCGCAGGCCCGCCGGGAAAAACCGCCCGACGCGCCTCGGTGCGCGCGAGGCGTTTGATTTGGTTTTCGTCGGCCGCCGCACGCAGCGCGTGGCCTTCGGGCGGAAACAGCGGCGGCTCGAACAACAGCAAGCCCGCGAGATCGAGCGCCTCGAACCGCGCGCGATGGGCCGTCGCCAAATGCAGCATCGCCGAACCGCACAGCGAATGCGCGGCGTAGCGCAAGCGCGCCTGACCCGACCAGGCTTGCGCGGCGCGCACGATCGCTTCCACATCCTCGGCCAAGCGATCGGCCGCGCAGAATTCGGGCAGGCCGGTCTCTGCCGAGTCCGACCCGCCTTGCCCCGCGGCATCGAACGCGAACACGTCCGCCTCGGCCGCGAGCGCGCGCAACACGCGCGCGTAGCTGCCGGCCGCAAAGCCGTTGGCATGCCCCCAAAGGATCGCGTTGCCGCGACGCGGCCCGCGCAGCCGATAAAGCGCCAAGCGTCGCCCCGCCGGGCTTGCCACGCGGCGGCACTCGGCCAAATCGGCCGGCAACGAGACGAAATCGTTCACGCGGGCGTCCGTTCGGCCGCGGCGGCGGCCACGATCCCGGCGAAATGGCGGAAGATCGCGGCACTGAAGGCGTCGCTCGTCACGTGCCATTCGGGGTGGAATTGCAGACCGAGCGCGAAACCGGGCCCGCGCGTCCACCGCACGGCTTCGATCGTGCCGTCGGCGTGCGTGGCTTCGACGGCGAGCCCGTCGGCCAGCCGGTCGATGCCCTGGCCGTGCAACGAGTTGACGAAGGCGCGCGGCGCGCCCGCCAGCGCGCGCAAGACGCCATCGGGCGCCAGGTCGATCCAATGCCGGTTGGCATAGCGCACGTTCGGATCGTCGTGGACGGGCGCTTGATGGTCGATGCGTCCGGGCAGGCGTTCGACGTACTGGTGCAACGTGCCGCCCAGCGCCACGTTGAGTTCCTGGTGGCCCCGGCACAGGCACAGGATCGGCACACCCCACGCCAAACCTTCGCGCAGCAAGGGCAGCGTGGTGGCATCGCGCGCCGGATCGGCGGGCGCGCGGCCTTCGCCGGGCGCGCCGTACTCGGCGGGTGCGACGTTCGAAGGACTGCCGGTGAACAGCAGACCGTCGAGCCGGTCGAGCAAGCCGCGCGCGTCCTGCCGGTTGCCGATGGCCGGCAAAACGACGGGCATCGCATCCATGCCGTCGAGCACCGCGTTCACGTATTGCGCGCGCGCGATGTGCTGAAGATGGACCGGACCTTGCTGAAGGTCCGCGGTCACGCCGATCAGAAGGGGCCGGGACGACATGGCTCGGATCGGTAGCACGCGCGGCGGCGTTTGATCCATATCATTGGCGCGTTCGGGCTTTCCTGGTGGGATCGGCCATCGTCAAGGAGAGCAGCCCATGAACCATTTCCACGCCGTCTGCTGGATGGACCACAACGAAGCCCGCGTCTTCCACTTCGACGCCCACGATTTCGAGCGGACGACGATCCATCCCGACAAGCCCAACCGCCATCTGCACAACAAGCGCGCGCCCGAGGCGACGCACGGCGACAAGCATTTTCACGAGGCCGTCGCCCGCGCGTTGGCGGATGCGCGCGAGATCCTGCTGATGGGCCCCGGCCAGGCGAAGGTCGAGTTCCGCAAGTTCCTCGACGCGCACGCCCGCGACACCGCCAAGCGGATCGTGGCGAGCGAACAGGCCGACCACCCCACCGACGGCGAGATCGTCGCCCACGCGCGCAAGCACTTCAAGGCGATCGATCGGATGACGCCGCAACTGACCTGACGGCCGGCGGGGCCGCGCGCCAAAGAAAAGGGCCGGCGGATCGCTCCGCCGGCCCTTCGCGTTCGACGTTCGCCGCGCCGTCAGGCGGCGGATTTGTCGGTCTCGGGCGTGTCGCCGCGGGTCTTCCACAGCGAGTACAGGATGCCGCCCGTGATCAGCGAGACGGTCACCGACAGCGAGAACCACGCCGGCATCTTGCCGATGATCCCGACCAGGAAGATCTTGCAGCCGATGAAGATCAGCACGAAGGACAGCGCGTACTTCAGATACTTGAAGCGGTGGATCATCGCCGCCAGCGCGAAGTAAAGCGAGCGCAGGCCCAGGATCGCGAAGATGTTCGACGTGTAGACGATGAACGGGTCCTGCGTGATCGCGAAGATCGCCGGAACCGAGTCGACCGCGAAGATCAGGTCGACGGTTTCGACCAGCACCAGGCACAGGAACAGCGGCGTGGCCCAGCGCACCATCTTGCCCGTCGTCGGGTCCGGGCGCGTCACGAAGAACTTCTGCCCGTCGAGGTCCGGCGTCACGCGCATGCGCTTCTTGAGGAAGTTCAGCACGGGATTCTCGCCGAAATTCTCCTCCTTGTCGGCCATCCACAGCATCTTGGCGCCGGTGAACACCAGGAACGCGCCGAAGATGTAGAGGATCCACTGGAACTGCGCGACCAGCGCTGCACCCAGGCCGATCATGATCCCGCGCATCACGATCACGCCCAGGATGCCCCAGAACAGCACGCGGTGCTGGTACTTCCGGGGAACGGCGAAATACGTGAAGATCATCGAGATCGCGAAGACGTTGTCGAGCGACAGCGACCATTCGACGAAGAAGCCGGTGTAGTACTCAAGACCCGACTGGGGCCCCATGTACCACCACACCCAACCGCCGAAGAGCATCGCGAGCGCGAAGTAGAAGCCCGACAGTTTCAGGCTTTCCGCAACCTCGATTTCCTTGGTGTCCTTGTGCAGGACGCCCAAATCGAAAATCAGCAGTGCCGCGACGATCCCAAGAAAGGCCGCCCACATCCACACGGGCTTGCCCAAAAATTCGTTGGCGAACAGAAATTCCATGACCCCGGTCCGTTTTTGGGCCCGAACGCCGTCGATTCCCCATGAATCGGGAGCGGACGGGCCATTGCGTTTTCCCCACTGAAGTCCGACATCGCGGCGCCGAAGCTGACCCAGTTTCCCAGCGGGTGGAAACATGAGCCGGAAGGCGCGCCGCCAGAGGGGCCCGGACCCGATTAAGGCGTAAATGGGGCGGGGGTACCCCATGCGCAAGAGGGGAAATCGAAAGAATCGACTATTTTACAGCATAACTTAGTATATTAACCATTAAGGAACGGTCGCGCCCGCGCATAGGCATCGGCGCATGTGGCGTCGAATTCGGCGAGCACGGCTTCGATCCGGGCCGTTCCCAGCCAAACGCGCACGACCGTCGTGATGGCCCAGCCGGGTTCGGCAAGCGCGCGTTCGGCCAGGGCCGGGCCGCCGCGCCGGGCACAATCGCCCAAGGCGCGCACGACCTCCTGCGGGGCGCGGGCGGCGGCGAGCTTCTCGCCCGCCGTCGCCATCGCCGGTTCGACCACGAACAGCGCGAACGCCCAAGC
This sequence comes from Azospirillum sp., assembly GCA_020249045.1. Lineage (GTDB taxonomy): Bacteria > Pseudomonadota > Alphaproteobacteria > CACIAM-22H2 > CACIAM-22H2 > Tagaea. The sequence continues at coordinate 56,732 of JADCGK010000049.1, forward strand.
GAGGAAATCGCCGATCAAGCGCCGCTCCCGCTCTTGGCCGGGGCGGGGGCCGCGTCGCCGCGCGTCTTCCACAACGAGTAGCCCACGCCCGCGGCCAGGATCGCGAAGGTGATCGACAGCGACCACGCGGGCGGGAACTTGTCGAGGCCCATGAGGTCGGCGACGAAGATCTTCGATCCGATGAAGACCAGCAGCACGGCCAATGCGTACTTCAGGTACTTGAAGCGGTGCACCATCGCGGCCAACGCGAAGTAGAGCGCGCGCAACCCGAGGATCGCGAAGATGTTGGACGTGTAGACGATGAACGGATCGGTGGTGATCGCGAAGATCGCCGGAACCGAATCGACCGCGAAGATCACGTCGGCGATTTCGATCAGCACAAGCGCCAGGAACAGCGGCGTCGCCCAGGTGACGGTCTTGCCCGTCTTCGGATCGGGCTTGCGCACGAAGAACTTCTCGCCCTCCAGCGTTTCGGTCACGCGCATGCGCCGCTTCATCCAGCCGATCAGCGGATTGGCGCCGACGTCGTACTCCTTGTCCGCCATGATCCACATCTTCACGCCGGTGACGATCAGGAACGCGGCGAAGATGTAAAGCACCCACGAGAACTGCGCGACGAGCGTGGCGCCCAGACCGATCATGATCGCGCGCAACACGATGACGCCCAAAATGCCCCAGAACAGAACGCGATGCTGGTAAAGGCGCGGGACGGCGAAATACGCGAAGATCATCGCGATGACGAAGACGTTGTCCATCGCCAGCGTCTTCTCGACGACGAAGCCGGTCACATACTCGACGGCCGAGTCGCGGCCGAGATTCCACCAAACCAAGCCGCCGAAGCCGAGGCCCATCGCGATGTAACCCGCCGACAAGACGAGGCTTTCGCGCACTTCGATTTCGCGGTTGTCGCGGTGGAGCACGCCCAAATCGAACGCCAGCAAGGCGACGACGATGCCCAGGAAGCCCCACCACATCCATGCGGGCTTGCCCAAAAAATCAGCCAAAAACAGAGACTCGATCATTCCGCCTAGCCCCTCCTGAGGGCGCGAAAGAGCGTTTCGAAGGCCGGACCGACATCGCGCGCGCCAAGTGCACGCCAGAGGGGCCCGGATTCCGGCCGTTGTTCTGCGGAGATGGCGTCCCGCGCCGCGCTCCGCAAGGGGGGCGTCCGAAAAATCGGACGCCAAATCGCATCAGAACCCAAATCGTATCAGAACATCGTGTGGACGACCTTGTCGGGCGGCGTATGCCCGTCGACGAAGGTCTTGATGTTGACGATCACGCGTTCGCCCATGTCGAAGCGCCCGTCGTGGGTCGAGGAGCCCATGTGCGGCAGCAGGACGACGTTGTCGAGTTCGAGCAGCCGGGGGTGGATATCGGGTTCGCGTTCGTAGACGTCGAGGCCGGCCCCCGCGATCTCGCGTGCGTAAAGCGCGCGGGCCAGCGCCTCCTCCTCGATCACTTGGCCGCGGCTCGTGTTGACGACGATCGCGTGCGGCTTCATCAGCCGCAAACGCCGCGCCGAGATCAGGTGGTAGGTCGCGGGCGTATGCGGACAATTGATCGACACGACGTCCATATGGCCGAGCATCTGGTCGAGGCTCTCCCAATAGGTCGCGTCGAATTCCGCCTCGACGGCCGGATCGAGCCGCCGGCGGTTGTGATAATGGATCGACAGGCCGAAGGCGCGCGCCCGCCGCGCCACGGCCGTGCCGATGCGCCCCATGCCCACGATGCCCAAGCGCTTGCCCGTCAGCCGCATGCCGAGCATCGCGGTCGGCGCCCAGCCCTGCCAACGCCCGGCGCGGACCAGCCGTTCGCCTTCGCCCAAGCGGCGCGCCACGGCCAGGATCAACGCCAGCGTCATGTCGGCCGTGTCCTCGGTCAGCACGCCGGGCGTGTTGGTGACCGTGATGCCCTTGGCCTTCGCCGCGTCGAGCGCGATGTTGTTCACGCCCGTGCCGAAGGACGCGATCAGCTTCAATTGCGGACCGGCGGACTGGATGAGGGCGGCCGACAATTCGTCCGTCACCGTCGGCACGAGGATTTCGGCCGTATTCAGCGCCGCCGCCAGCTCGTCGCGCGTGAAGGCGTGGTCGTCCAGATTGAGCCGGCAGTCGAACAGCTCCATCATCCGCGTCTCGATCAGATCGGGCAGCTTGCGCGTGACGATCACCAGCGGGCGGCGGCGGGTCATGGACGTTCCTCGGAACTTTATGCGGGGCCGCTCCGGCGTAGCAGGGCGATCGCACCTTTGTCTATAATGACCCCGTGATGATTCGCCTTTTGCCGCTGCTGTTCGCGCTGCTGGCGCCGGTGCCCGCGATGGCCCAGGCCGCGCGCGAGGCGCTGCCGATCCCGCGCTTCGTTTCGCTGCGCTCGGAGGAGGTGAACCTTCGCACCGGCCCGGGCGTGCGCTATCCGGTCGAATGGGTCTTCGTGCGCCGCCAGATGCCGGTCGAGATCCTGCAGGAATTCGAGAATTGGCGCCGCGTACGCGACCGCGAGGGCACGGAAGGCTGGGTCCATCAGTCGATGCTCGCCGGCCGGCGCACGGCGATCGTGCTCGGCGAGGCCGGCCGCCCGGCCGAACTGCGCCGGCGCGCCGAAGATGGGGCACCGGCTTTGGCGCGGATCGAACCGGGCGTGATCGCCACGTTGATCGAATGCGCGGGCGCGTGGTGCCGGCTCGAAGCGGGCGGCTTCCGCGGTTGGATGCCGCGCGCGGGCTTGTGGGGCGTCTATCCGCAGGAGACGGTGAAATGACCTACCGCGACATCGGTCCCGGCGAAATCCTGGCCGTGCGCCAGGGGCTTTATTGGCATGTCGGCATCCACGACGGCGCGGGCCATGTGCTGTCCCGCCGTCCGGGCAAGGGCGTGGTGCGCGAGACCTTCGACGAATTCGCGGCCGACGGAACGCCGCATCTCGTCCCCATCGACCGGCCGAGCTTTCCGCCCGCGGACATCGTCGGCCGTGCGGCGGCACGGATCGGCGAGCCGGGCTACGATTGGGTCGAGCGCAATTGCGAGCATTTCGTCGGCGAGTGCGTCTACGGCAAGTCGGCTTCGCGCCAGATCCGGCTCGCAGGCGCGCTCGCGGCCGGGATCGCACTCGCGGCGAAATACGCCGGTCCGAATTGGCTTGCGGCGGGGGCGGTGGCGCTCGCCGGCGTCGCGGCCTTCGCCTGGCTCGCCAAACCCCCCACGGCCCAAGCGCTGGAAGCGCCCGACGCGATCCGCGTGCGCGCGTGATCGCGCGCCGCGCGCTACTGGCGGCCGGTTTTGCCGCCGCTTTTTCGGGCGGGCTTGCGGGGTGCGCGGGCGTGCGCCTCGAACCACTCGACGTGCGTCTCGTGGATCTCGCATTGGTCGAGGGCGGGGGGCTGCTCGAACAGCGGCTGGCGCTGACGCTGGCGTTGTCCAATCCCAATCCCACCGACGTGGCGCTCGACGGTTTGCGCGTGGCGCTGGACGTCAACGGCGAGCCGTTGGCGCGCGGCCAATCGGGCGAGGGCGTGGTCGTCCCGCGCTTGGGCGAGGCGCGCGCGCGCGTGATCGCGACGGTTTCGATGCTCGATCTGCTGCCCGGCGTTCTCGCGATGACCCAACGCGAGGGTCTCGCCTATCGCCTTTCGGGTACGGCGTTCGTCGCCGGGCTCGGCGGCGGGCGGCTTGCCTTCGCGCGCGAAGGCCGGTTGCCGCGCGGCGGTTGAGCCGCCCGCGCCGCGGCCTTCGGTCAACTCGCGATCGAGTCGAGCCGGGCGCGGTCGAAGGCGCGCAAGCCGTTGACGCGCATCAGCGCGCGGATGTCGCGCACGTAATCCATTCCGCGTTCGGAATAGCGCTGCAAATGCTGGGCGAGGGCATGGCCGTCGAGCGGCTTGCCTTCGCGCCGGGCTTGCTCGCGCGCGCGGCGGAAATCGGCGTAGGCGCGGTGGGTGTTGAGGTTGACCGCGTAGGCCACGACCGCGTCCTCGAGCTGCTCGAATTTGCGCACGCGGCCGTCGTCGTCGGCCGAACGGAAGACCATCTGCCCGAACAGCGCTTGACCCGCCTGCGCGACGCGGCTGGTGCCCCAGCCGGTCTCCATCGCGGCTTGGGCGAGCGCCAGCGACACCGGGATCGCGTCCACGCGGCGCAGAAGCTCGCGCGTCTGGCGCGGCTCGACGTCGTAGCGCTCGGCGAGTTCGGCGAGCCATGCGCGGTCGGCCGGAGAGGCGTCCGCACCCGCGGCCAGCACGTCTTCGAGCCGCGCGCGCTCGGCCAGAACGCGCTCGTTCTCCATCAGCAGCAGCGGCAGCAGCGTCTTGATGAAAACCGTCTTGCGCAGATCGCTGGAATCGAGCGCGCCGAGATCGCGCGGCAGCCGCTCGACCACCAGGCGCGGCACGATTTCCGCCCCCTGGCGCACGGCGTCGAGCACGAAGCCGCGTTCGACGTAAAGCCGGTAGAGTTCGCCCGCCGCCTTGCCCGCGATCCGGGTGACGCTCTCGCGCTCGGGTTCGATTTCGGCGACGGGGGCCGCGCCGTTCGGCGGCGGCAGGGCGGCGACGGCGGCGGTGCGCCATTGCACGGCGGCCGGCGCCGTGGCGACCGCAAGCGCCACGCCGATCGCGGCCAAAGCGGCGATCCCGCCATAGCGGCTCAGCAAAGACGGCAAAGCGTAGGGCGGCGCGAAATCGCGCGTGCCCGCCGCGGGGGCGGAGCGTTCCATGTCGGTATCCTTCGGAAGGGAGCGAGGCGGGGACGCCGGATCAGGCGACCGCGCGGACCTCGACGATCTCCGGTATGTAATGGCGCAGCATGTTCTCGATGCCGGCCTTCAAGGTCGCCGTCGACGACGGGCAGCCCGAGCAGGAGCCCTGCATATGCAGGTACACCACGCCCTCTTCGAATCGATCGAACACGATGTCGCCGCCGTCTTGCGCCACGGCCGGGCGCACGCGGGTGTCGAGCAGTTCGATGATCTGGTTCACGATCTCGGCGTTTTCGCCGTCGGCCGCGCCGTGCGCGGCGCCCGCCGCTTGGCTCAGCACCGGCGCGCCGGAGGTGAAATGCTCCATGATCGCGCCGAGCAGGGCGGGCTTCATCAGATGCCAGTCCTGGTCCTCGGCCTTGGTCACGGTCACGAAATCCTGGCCCAGGAAAACGCCGGTCACGCCCGCCACGCCGAACAATTTGGCGGCCAGCGGCGAACGCTGGGCGGCTTCTTCGGCGGTTTTGATGTCGGCCGAACCTTGGCCCAGCACTTCGCGGCCGGGCAGGAATTTCAACGTCGCCGGGTTCGGCGTCGTTTCGGTCTGGATAAACATGACGGACACTCCCAAATCTCGCGGCTTGAACGGAAGGCTGCTCTCGCCGACAGGGGTGGGGTCGGACAGGGGCCTAGATGGCGACGAACCCGCCACCGGTCAACCCCGTTGTTTTAAACACTTGGAAAATATGGAAATAATTTGATGAATTCCTTTTCGCAAGTGCGAAATGCGCCGCCGGGCGTGTTGACGCGGCGGCGATTCGTGCGCCCCGACGCGGCCCGCCCGACCGTGGCCGACCTGGCCGGCTTGATCGCCTGGGCGCATGGCCGCGCCTATGGCGTCGGCAGCCCGATCAAACTCGTGGACGGGTTTACGTGGCGCTTGGCCTCGATCGTGCCGGTGGATCGGCTTGGGATTTCGGTCGCCCTGCTGCATCCGCAGTTTGGCGGTTACGGGATACGCTGGTGGCGCGACACCGGGGCGTCGGAGGAGGCGCTGGTCGAGCACGAAGTCCGCAAGACCGACATCTATCGGGCCAGCCCGTTCCCGGCCGTCGTCGAGCGCGGGGAGACGTTGCGCGTGCGGATCGAGGGCAATGCGGATGTTCCCTATCCGGTGATCGGGGATTTGCGCGCCGAGGGCTACACCGACTACCTCGCCATGCCGATCGCGCTGGGCGGGTTCCTGCCGGCCGATCCGAACCGGCGCTATCAAGTCGCCAATTTCGCCACCCGGCGCCCGGGCGGGTTTTCGGACGCGGACATCGCCGCGATCGGTGCGGGGCTGTCGGCTCTCGAAGGACCGCTGGCGCTCGTGACCGAACGGCGCATCGCGCGCGATCTGCTGTCGATCTATCTCGGCCGGGCGACGGGCCCGCGCGTGCTGAAGGGCGAGGTCGCGCGCGGCACGGGCGAGTCCATCCGGGCCGCGATTCTGGCGACCGACATGCGCGGCTTCACGACCATCGCGGACAAATTGCCGGAAACCGAGACCATCGCCCTGTTGAACGCGTGGTTCGAACGCCAAGTCGGCGCCGTGCACGCCCATCGCGGCGAGGTGCTGAAATTCGTCGGCGACGGCATGCTGGCGATCTTTCCGATCGACGACGTGGAGCTCGCGCGCGCTTCGGTCCGCGACGCGTTGGCCGCGGCGCGCGACGCGTTGGCGTGCGCCGCCCAAATCGACATTCCGGGCGTCGGCCGTCCGCGCGCGGTCGCAGCGCTGCACGTGGGCGAAATCTTCCACGGCAATATCGGCGCGCGCGACCGGTTGGATTTCACCGCGATCGGCCCGGCCGTGAACGCCGTCTCGCGGTTGGAGGGGGTCGCGAAATCGCTCGACGTGCCGCTGGTCGTGTCGGACGAATTCGCCGCGCTGTCGACCGAGCCGATGCGTTCGCTGGGCCGTTTTCCGTTGAAGGGCTTCGCCGAACCGCGCGAGGTGTTCGCACCGGCGCCCGCGCCCGGCCGATCGGGCTCTATGTGATCGCGTCGATATCCGCGTCGGAAAGGCCGCCGGGCACGATCGTCAGCGGCACGCGCAGCCGCGTGGAGTACTTGCCCGAAAGTGCGGCGATCAGCGGCCCCGGCCCGGCTCGGCCCGTGCCCGCGGCCAGCACCAGGATCGAAATCGCCGGCTCCTCCTCCAACAACGCGAGCAGCGCTTCGCGCGGTTCGCCCTCGCGCACGTAAAGCATCGGCGTCTCGCCCGACATTTCGTGGACGTGGTGGGCGAGCTCGGCCAGTTTGGTTTCGGCTTCCTGCCGGCGCTCCTCGCGCATCAGATCGCCCACGCCCATCCATTCCACGCCCTCGGCGGGCTCGGTGACGTAAAGCATCGCGACACGTCCGCCCGAATGGCGCGCGCGCCGGCAGGCGAAGCGCAAGGCGACCTTCAACTCCGGGCTTTGATCGACGACGACCAGGAACACGCGCTGGGTCTGCGGATTGCGGTTGGGCATGGCGATGTCCTCCTCGCGAGCGCGACTCAGGATTTGCGGAATACGGCGCCGGCGGCCCAGCCGGCGAAGACGGCGATCAATACGGCAAGGATGCCGTACCAGGCGGCATGGGTATGGGCGAAGTCGTAGATCTCGGCGCCGATGCCGACCTTGCTCACGAACATCGGCGTCGATTGCGCGGCGGCGACTTGGCCGTTGCGGATCAGCAGCACCTCGACGGTATAGGCCCCGGTCGGCACGTTGGCGGGAAAGAAGATGCGCGTGCGGAACAGCCGCGGGCCCAGAAATGTCACGCGCCCCGGCTCGGGCTCGTAAAGCTGCGCGCGTTCCTTGTTGCGGATCAGGCCCGCTCGGAAGGCCTGCACGGCTTCCGAATTCGCCTCGCGCATCGGCGCCAGACGCAGGAAGTCCGATCCGATCTGGTGGCGCTGGCGCAAGGCGGGCGTCAGAAATTCGCTGAGCGGCCGCGACGCGGCGACCCGGTAATAGGCGGGCACGCCGGAAAACCTCAATTCCTCGGTGTTGAGCCAAATCCCCGCCACGCGCGCCTTGCGCCGCACGGCGGTTTCGCCTTCGGGCCCGCGCACCAGCACGACGACGTCGCCTTCGCCTTCGGTCGCGCCGAACAGCAGCAACTCGGTGCCCGCGAAACCGGCGGTGATCGCGATCAGATGGCTCGACAAATCCGCGACGAGCGGCTGGGCGCGCGCCGGGGCGGCGGCGAGTACGAGAAAAGCCAATGCTGCCAGAACCCGGCGCATCAATGCCCGCCCCCGGCGCGCACGGCGATCGAATACAGATCCTCCGGCCGCACGATCAGGTCGACGAACAGCTTGATCGCCACCGCCAGCACGATCAGCGCCAGCAGGCCGCGCAATTGCTCGCCTTTGAGCTTGGCGCCCGCGCGCGCGCCGAATTGCGCGCCGACCACCCCGCCCAAGAGCAGCAGCACGGCCAGCACGATGTCGACGGTCTGGACCTGCCAAGCCTGCAGGAACGTGACGTTGGCGGTGACGAACACGATCTGGAACAGCGACGTGCCGATCACCACGCTTGTCGGCATGCCCAGCAGATAGATCATCGCGGGCACCATGATGAAGCCGCCGCCCACGCCCATCAGCGCCGACAGCACGCCCACGAACACGCCGATCAGGAACGGTGCGATGGCGCTGATGTAGAGCTTGGAGCGCGGAAAGCGCATCTTGAGCGGCAGCCCGTGCAGCCACGTATGTTCGTGCAGCTTGTGCAGTTCCTTGGGCGCTGCGGCGCCCGCGCGCGCGCGTTTGACGCCCTTGCGCAACGTGTTCGCCGATTCGACCAGCATCAAAGCGCCGATCAGGCCCAGCACGACGACGTAGGCGATCGAGATGACGAAATCGACCTGCCCCAGCGTGCGCAGCCAGGCGAAGATCTGCACGCCCAGCGTCGATCCCACGATGCCGCCCGCGAGCAGCACGCCGCCCATGCGGAAATCGACGTTGCCCCGGCGCATATGCGCGATGACGCCGGAAACCGACGCCGCGACGATCTGCGCGGCCTCCGACCCCACCGCGACCGCGGGCGCGATCCCGATGAAAATCAGCAACGGCGTCATCAGAAAGCCGCCGCCCACGCCGAACAGTCCCGACAGGAATCCCACGCCGCCGCCCAGCAGCAGCAGCAGGAAAATGTCGACCGAAACCTCGGCGATGGGCAGATAGATCTGCACGCGGACGAACCCCCGCCTGATATTGGCGGGGCCGTACGCATCGCCGCAAGGGAATTAGGACGGAAACGCCCGTCGCCGTTGCCGGGGCGCCCGCTTGCGCGCAACCCGGCTCGCATCGCGGCCGGCTGCTGGGGCTTGGGCCGCCGATGCCTTCGCGGGCAAGCTTCGCAGATAGTCCTCGAAACGTTTTCCGGTCTCATGCCGGAAAACCGCGCCCGTCGGCTCGATCGCCTCGATCCGGTCGACGCGAAGATTTCTGAATGCGCGCCTCAGCTCGCACCAAATCGTCAGCAGCCAGACTTCGTCGAACGCCGTCAATCCGAGCGGACGGCACAGCCGTTTTGAGCGTCGCCCGGCGGGATCGCGGTAGGCGATGCCCAGGATCGCGCGGTGCCGAACCGCGTCGCGAAGCCGCGCCAGCTTATCGTGCTGGTCGAGTTTCCGGCGATCCGTCTTCGAGACCGCACGAAACGGCGCGTCGAGAAACTCGGCGCGGTCGCGGCCCTCCAGAACCGATCCGATCTTTCCGGCCGCCCGATCGGCAGCGACGCGCAGGCGCGCGTCACCCTTTGCCGAGGCCAATCGCAGCCCGAAACGAACGGCGTCCGTCTCGTCCGCATCCAAACGCAACGGCGGCAGGAAGAAGCCCGGCTCCAGCCGATAGCCGATCCCGGCCTCGCCCCGAACCGGCGCGCCGATCGCCTGAAGGGTTGCCATGTCGCGATAGATGGTCCGCAGCGAAACCTCCAGGCTCGAAGCCAAGGTCGTCGCCTTTACAGGCGCCGTCGCCGAACGGAGCGAGTCGAGGATCAGGAACAAACGTGTCGTTCGCATCCGTGGATCGTAGCCGAGATTGCTGTCGAAAAATGTCAGGACGCCGAGTTTATGGATTGGCGCGCCAACTCATCGGAGAAAGACATGAACGGATCCATCTATGAGATCGTCCTTTACTCGGTCGCCGACCCGGCCGCCGGCGACGAAGCGCGCGCGGGAATTGGGCGGCATCTGCAAGCCCTGCCGGGGTTGCGCGGGTATCTGCCCCTCGTCGATGCCGAAAATCCCGCGAAGCGGGCCGATCTCGTCCAATGGGCGTCGCTCGACGCGGCGAAGGATGCGGCCAAGGTCGTCCAGACCCACCAGAACTTCACGTCCTTCATGAGCACCATCGCGTCGGTGGAGGCCATGGGACATTTCCAGGGGCAGGCCGGCGCGGCGATTGGCGTTTCGGCCGGAGGCATCGAGGTTGGGTTCTTCCGCCTCAAGCCGGACGTTTCCGAAGCGCAAGCACGCGCGGCGCACGCCAAAGCCATCGAAAGTCACCTTTCGAGGCAACCCGGCTGGATTGCCGAGTACTTCGTCCGCTTCGACGAGGGGCTTTATCTCGATCTTTTGCTCGCTGAAAGCCGGCCACGCGCGGAAGCGATCTGCCGACTCTGGTACGACCATCCCGATTGTCGGGCATTCGTCGCGCTGGTCCAGGATGTCGACATGAAATTCGGACAGGCGATCTGAAGGGCGGTCCGCCGGCTCGAAGGCGGGCGCTGTCGCGGACTCGACGCGGGGTCTACGGCCGCAGGAACCCGACGATGTCGTAGATTTCGGCGAGATGGCGCTTGGCCATGCCGCCCGCACGCTCCGCCCCGCGCCGCAGGACCGCGTCGATGGCGCCCGGATCGGCCATCAGCCGGTTCATTTCGGCCGTGATCGGCGACAGCGTGGCCACCGCCAGGTCCGACAGCTTGCCCTTGAACTCGGAGAATTGCTTGCCCGCGAATTCGGCCACCACGTCGTCGAGCGCGCGGTCGGATAGGGCCGCGTAGATGCCGAGGAGATTGTCGGCCTCCGGCCGGTCCTTCAGCCCTTCGACCGAGTCCGGCAAGTTGTGCGGATCGGTCTTCGCGCGCTTGATCTTCTGCGCGATCATGTCGGGCGTGTCGGTCAGGTTGATGCGGCTCTGGTCGGATTCCTCCGACTTGCTCATTTTCTTCGTGCCGTCGCGCAGCGACATCACGCGCGTGGCCGTGCCGAAAATCTGCGGCTCGGGCAGCGGGAAATACTCGACGCCGTAGCGCGCGTTGAAGGCGCCGGCGATGTCGCGCGCGAGCTCCAGATGCTGCTTCTGGTCCTCGCCCACGGGCACGTGGGTGGCCTTGTAGGCCAGAATGTCGGCCGCCATCAGAACCGGATAGGCGTAAAGGCCGAGCCCGGCGTTCTCGCGGTGCTTGCCGGCCTTGTCCTTGAACTGCGTCATGCGGTTGAGCCAGCCCAGCGGCGTGAGGCAGCCCAACGTCCAGGCGAGTTCGGTGTGCGCCGAAACGGTCGACTGGTTGAAGATCGTGCACGCGTCCGGATCGATCCCGCAGGCGATGTACGCGGCCGTCACCTCGCGCGTGGATTTGCGCAGTTCGGCCGGGTCCTGCGGCAGGGTGATCGCATGCAGATCCACGATGCAGAAGACGCACTCGTAATCCTTCTGCAGCTTCACCCAATTGCGGATGGCGCCGAGATAGTTGCCGAGATGCAAGTTGCCGGTGGGCTGGATGCCCGAAAAGATGCGGTTCATGACGGGCCGGTTTATCGCGTCCCGGAGGCGCCGGGTCAACCGCGCGCCCCGCTACCCTCGCGAAAGCCCGCGCAGATCGGACGGCTTCGCCGCCCCGAACAGCCACGCGGCCCCCGCATAGGACGCCAAGCCCAGGGCGATCAGCCCGCCCAAGGCGGCGTAGCGCCAGCCAGGCGCCGCGAGCCAGGGATCGAGGATCCAGCGCGCGAAGATCAGGATTCCGGCCATCGCGAGGGCGGCGCCGATCTGGCGCGGCAGCCGGGCCTTGAGGCGCGCGTCGGGTACCAGGAACCCCTCGCGCAGCAGCAGGCGCGCGAGCAACCCGGCGTTCAGGATCGCCGCCAAGGCCGTGGCCAGCGCCAAACCGACATGCCCGACGATCCCCATCAGCGACACGCCGCAAACCGTGTTGAACGCGACCGCGCCGATGGCGATCTTCACCGGCGATTTGGTGTCGCCCCGGGCGTAGAAGTTGGGCGTCAGGACTTTGACGGCGACGTAGGCGGGCAAGCCGGCCGTGTACGCGACCAACGCCGCCGCCGTCGCCGAAACGTCGGCCGCGCCGAAGGCGCCGCGCCGGAACAGCACGTCGACGATGGGTTCCGCCAGAACGATCAACGCCGCCGTCGCGGGCAGGGTCAGCAGGCTCGCCGCTTCGAGGGCGCGGTTGAGCGTGGCGCGCGCTTGATCGTGCTCGCCCAGGCGGATCTGCCTGGATTGCAGCGGCAATAACGCGGTGCCCAGCGCGATTCCCACGACGGCGAGCGGCAATTCGTAGATGCGGTCGGCGTAGTAGAGCCAGGAGATCGACCCGGCCGCGAGCAGCGAAGCGAGGATCACGTCGACGACCAGATTGATCTGCGCGGCGCCCGAGCCCACCGCCACGGGCGCCATGCGCTTGAGCAGATCCTTCGTCTCCGGCGACAGGCGCGGCGCACGCAAGCGCAGCGCGAACTCCTCGCGCGCGCAGGCCCAGGCCAGGAACAGGAATTGCGCGACCCCGGCCAGCGCGACGCCCCAGGCCAGCGCGTGGCCCGGCGTCGCCAGAACCGGCGTCAACGCGACCAATGCGCCGATCAGGCACAGGTTCAGCACGATCGGCGTCGCCGCGACGGCCGCGAACCGGTCGAGCGAATTCAACACCCCGCCTTGCAGCGCCACCAGCGACACGAACAGCAGATAGGGGAACGTCACGCGCGAAAACTCGATGGCCAGGGCGAGGCGCTCGGGCTCGTCCGCGAAGCCCGGCGCGATCGCGCGCACGATCCACGGCATGGCGAATTCCGCCGCGACGGTCAGCGCGAACAGCACGGCGAGCAGCGCGGCCAGCGCGTTCTCGGCGAAATCGCGCGCGGCCGTGCGTCCGTGCTGGGCCAGCGTGCCCGCGAACATCGGCACGAACGCCGCCGCGAAGGCGCCCTCGGCGAACAGGCGGCGGAAGAAATTCGGGAACTTGAACGCGACGAAAAACGCGTCGGCGACCGGCCCCGCGCCGAGATAGGCGGCCGTGGCCATGTCGCGCACGAAGCCCAGCACGCGGCTGGCCATCGTGTAGCTTCCGACCGTCGCCGTCGCGCGCAACAATGCCATGCCGAAGGGGTCCGGCCCCGCGTCAGCGCAGGCGCGGCGGGGCGCCCCAGCCCCACAACGCGAACCACGGCGCCCACGCGGCCCGCACCATGCCCGCCCACAGCGCCACGGGATCGGGCAGGGCGGTCGCGTCGTTCGCCTGCAAGGCCAGCACGATGCGTTCGGGCCCTTCGGCATCCGCCGCGCGGTGGCGCAGTTCGAGCGTGAGCCCGGGCAGATCGGCGGTCAGGCGGGTTTCCTGGGACATGGGGTTCACTCGGCCGCTTCGGCGGCGCGCTTGCGTTTGGGGCCGTCGTCGTCGTGCGCGGCGAGCGTTTCGAGCAGTGCCGCGCGCACGCGTTCGAGCTTGGCCTCGTCGACGATCTTATGGCCGAACACGTCCTTGACGTAGAACACGTCCACCGCGCGTTCGCCGTAGGTCATGATCTTGGCGGTGGAGATCGACAGACCCAGCCCCGTCAGCGTCGAAGCGACGTCGTAAAGGAAGCCGATCCGGTCGCGGCCGTTCACCTCGATCAGCGTGTGGTGTTTGGAGGCTTGGGTATCGACGATCACGCGCGGCGGGACGGTGAACACGCGCGTGCGGCTGGGGATGGCGGGCCGCTTGGCGAGCAATTCCTTGACGCGCAGGCGTCCGCCCAGCGCGTGTTCGATCTGCGTCGCGAGCTTGGCGAGTTTTTCGGGCCGGTCGAAGGCGGCGGGCTGGCCTTCCGGATCGGACGCCGGCTCCTGGATCGAAAAGCTGTCCAGCGCCATGCCGTTGGACAAGGTGAAGATCTGCGCGCCCACGATGTTGGCTCCGGCCAGCGCCATGGCGCCCGCGATGCGCGCGAACAGGCCGGGATGGTCGTGGGTGTAGATCGTGATTTCTGTGATCGTGCGCTTGCGGTCGATGCGCGTGTCGATGGCCAGCGGCAGGCGCGCGCGTTCCGCCTCGCGCACGAAGCGCGCGTGGCGGGCTTGCGAAGCGCTGTCGAGCGACAGCCAATAGGCGGGATAGCCGAGGCCCTGGAACCACGCGAGGTCGGCCTCCGGCCAATCGACCAGTTCGTCGCGCAAGCGCGCCTGGGCGATCGCCACGCGCTTCATCGTGCCTTCTTCCGAATAGGCGCCGGCCAGCCATTCGACCGTGCGGTCGTAAAGCTCGCGCAGCAGCGTCGCCTTCCAGGCGTTCCACACGCCCGGGCCCACGGCGCGGATGTCCGCGACGGTCAGGCACAGCAACAGGCGCAAGCGTTCGGGGCTTTGGACCAATTCGGCGAAGGCGCGGATCGCCTGCGGATCCTGGATGTCGCGCTTGAAGGCGGTCGCCGACATGGCGAGGTGGTTGCGCACCAGCCAGGCGACGGTTTCCGTCTCCTCCGCCGACAGGCCCAAACGCGGCCCCAGGCGCTGGGCGATCTCGGCGCCCAGCACCGAATGATCGCCGCCCCGGCCCTTGGCGATGTCGTGCAGCAGCAGCGCGAGGTAAAGCGCGCGGCGCGAGGCGACCTGGCGGATCACATCGCTCGCGCGCGGATGGTCGGCGGCGAGTTCGCCCTTTTCGATCCGGTGCAGGATGCCGATGGCGAAGATCGTGTGCTCGTCGACCGTGTACACATGATACATGTCGTGCTGCATCTGCGCGACGACGCGGCCGAAATCGGGCACGAAACGGCCGAACACGCCGGCCTCGTTCATCCGGCGCAACGTCGTCTCCGCGTTCGCGTCGGTCAGAATCTCCATGAACAGCGCGTTGGCCTCGGGGTTCGCGCGCAAGGCGCCGTCCACGCCGCGCAAGGCCGCGCGCATCCGGCGCAGCGCATAGGGATGCACGTCCAGCCCGTCGATCTGCGCCACGCGGAAGATGCGCAGGAAATTGACCGGGTCGGTTTCGAACGCGTCGGGCTTGGCCAGCGTCAGGCGCCCGCTTTCCAGCGCGAAGCGGCCGTCGCCGAGCTTTTTGGGTGCGCGGCGGAACAGCTTGCCGACGTCGAAGCGCGTCTTCTTGCCTTCCTCGAGTTCCAGCGCCGCGCAGAAGATGCGCGTCAAGTCGCCAACCTCCTTCGCGACCAGGAAGTAGTGCTTCATGAAGCGTTCGACCCCGCGCGTGCCGCGATGGTCGGTGTAGCCCATGCGCTTGCCGATTTCGGCCTGCACGTCGAAGGTCAGACGGTCGTCGGGGCGGCCGGCCAGATAATGCAGGTGGCAGCGCACGCTCCACAGGAATTCCTGGCATTTGGCGAAACGCGCGGCCTCTTCGGCCGTGAACACGCCCTTGAGCACGAGGTCGCGCACGCTGTCCACGCGGTGCAGATACTTGCCGATCCAAAACAGCGTGTGCAGGTCGCGCAGACCCCCTTTGCCGTCCTTGACGTTGGGTTCGAGCAGATAGCGCGAATCGCCGAGCCGCTGGTGGCGCTGGTCGCGCTCGGCGAGCTTGGCTTCGACGAATTCCGCGCCCGTGCCCTTCACGAGTTCGGCGTGGAAGCGCTTCTTGACCTCGGCGAACGGCTTCTCGTCGCCCCAGAGGTAGCGGCTTTCCAGCATCGTCGTGCGGATCGTCATGTCCTCGCGCGCGAGGCGCACGCATTCCTCGACCGAGCGCGTGGCGTGACCGACCTTCAGGCCCAAATCCCACAGCGCGTAGAGCGTCCACTCGACCATCTGCTCGATGCGCGGATTCGATTTGTAGGGCCGCACGAACAGCAGATCGATGTCGGATTGCGGCGCCAGTTCCGCGCGGCCGTAGCCGCCGACCGCCGCGATCGACACGATCTCGCCCGCGGTGGGATTGGCCAGCGGATAGACGTGCCGGTCGGCGAAGTCGTAGATCAGCCGGACGATCTGATCGATCAGGAACGCGCCCGCGCGCACGGTCTGCGCGCCGTTGGCGCCTTCGGGCGCGCCTTGCTTCAATTCGAAACGGCGGCGGATCTCGGCGCGGCCAGCGGCCATCGCGGCCTTGACCCGGTCGAGGGCCGCGCGGCGCAGTTTGTCGGCCGGCCCGTCATACCCTTCGGCCAGCGCGCGCAGATCGGCGTCGACCGCGCGTCGGTCGATGATCGCGCGCTGATTGGCGACGTCGTCGCGGGGCGGGGATTCGTCCATCGGGGGCAGTATAGTCGGCGCTTCGGACCGGATGGAGGCGAAATTGCGGCGGCGTATCGGGATGTTGCTGTTGGTTTTGGGAGCGTGCCAGGCGGCGCCGCCGCCGGCCGCGTCGTTGCGTGTGGGCCTGCTCGCCGACGGACGTACCATCGAAATCCGCGCCGACGACCGGCTGGCGATCGCCGCGGCCGAATTGCGCTTGCCCGGTCATGCGCCGGTGGCCGCGGCCGCGTTGCACGTGACCCCGCCGGCCCCCGACTTGCC
>JADCGK010000005.1 GCA_020249045.1 Azospirillum sp.
CGCTCTTCCGATCTCGCCGCTGGTGACCTTGGCGTTTCGAGATGGCTTCGATTGGCCCAATGCGGAGACCCCGCTCGATCCTCGGGCGGTCCTATTCGCTGCCGCCCTCGCCGGCGCGATCGCCGCGGCCTGCGCGCGCACGGTCATCGCGGCCGTCCTGGCTTTGGGCCTGACGGGTTTCGCGGTCGCGCTGATCTTCCTGACATTCGGCGCGCCGGACGTCGCCTTCACGCAGTTCACGGTCGAAACATTGCTGGTGGCGATCCTTGCGGCGGCGTTGATGCGCCTGCCGTTGCGCGGGTCCGACGCGCGGACGCCCCGCCAGAAGGCCGCGGATGCCGCGACCGGCCTCGCCGTCGCCGTCTGCGTCGCCGCAATGATGGGCGCCGTACTCGCATCGCCGTTCGACCCTCGGCTTGCGGAGTGGTTCGGCGCCGCGTCGGTGCCCGAAGGGCAGGGGCGGAACGTCGTCAACGTAATTCTCGTGGATTTCCGCGCGCTCGACACGCTGGGCGAGATCGCGGTGCTCGCGATCGCGGCCTTCGCGGTCGTTGCGCTGTTGCGGCCCGGGCGTGCCTCGCCAAAGGGAGAAGCCTCGTGAATCCGTCGCCGATCTTGCGCCTCTCGGCGCCGATGCTGCTTTGGCTGAGCTTCGCTGTCTCGATCTATGTGCTCGTCCGCGGCCATAACGAGCCCGGCGGCGGCTTCATCGGCGGGCTGCTGGCGGCCGCCGGAGTTCTGTTTTATGCGATCGCGCATGGTGCGGCGACCGCCCGGGCGAAAATTCGGCTTTCGCCCAGCGTATATTGCGCCATCGGGCTCGCGATCGCGGCCGCAAGTGGCGCGCCGGGCTTCCTGACCGCCAACGGCGACTACTTGGATCACGTTTGGTGGTTCGTCGATATCGGTTCGACGTTGCCGCTCGGTACGGCCTTGATCTTCGATCTGGGCGTTTACGTCACCGTCTTCGGTACGGTCAGCGCGCTGTTCCTCGCGTTGGTCGGTGAGGAGGCGTGATGGAAAGCCTCTCGGCCCTGACGATCGGCGCGTTGGCGGGGATCGCGGTCTACCTCTTTCTCGCGCGCGACCTGCCGCGCGTGCTGATCGGCTTCGTCCTGCTCGGGACCGCGGCCAATCTCTCGATCTTCGCCGCGGGGCGCATCGGGCCGTTCGTGCCGCCGATCGTCGAACCCGGGATGGCGGCACTCGCCGCCGAAGCGGCAAATCCGCTGCCGCAGGCCCTTATCTTGACCGCGATCGTGATCGGTTTCGGCCTCGCGGTCTTCGCGCTGATGCTGGTCGTTCGGGCTCAGCGCACGTTCGGCGGCGTCGATCACTCGGGCCTTACCGAAGCGGAACCTGCGGATTCCGATGCGCGCGCCGCGGCACCTCCCGATTCCTTCCGCCCGGCGGCGGAACGCAAGGCGGCTTGATCATGCTGATCGTCGCGCCCTTTCTGATACCGCTCCTCGCCGCGATCGCCACGGCGTTGCTACGAAGCCATCTCGGCGCGCAGCGTACGATCGGCGTCGCGGCGTCGGCCGCCCTGTTGGCGAGCGGCTTAGCGCTGGCGGCGCGGACGTCGGATGGCGCCATTCTCGTCTCCGCAATGGGCGGCTGGGCACTGCCCTTCGGGATCGCGATCGTCGTCGATCTTTTCTCGGCGATCATGATCTCGATCGCGGGGTTGATGGCGCTGGCGGTGTCGATCTATGCCCTCGGGCCCGGGGCGGGGCGGCGGGATCGCGCCGGTTTCCAGCCCTTGTTCCACGCGTTGATGTTCGGCGTTTGCGGGGCTTTCTGCGCCGGCGACATCTTCAATCTCTATGTCTGGTTCGAGGTGATGCTGATCGCCTCGTTCGGGTTGCTTGTGCTCGATCGGACGCGCGAGCAGATCGACGGCGGTGTGCGCTACGTGGTGCTGAACCTCATCGGAACGACAATCTTTCTGATCGCGGTCGGATTGCTGTACGGCCAGCTCGGGACCCTGAACTTTGCTGATCTCGCCCGGGTCGCCCCGTCGGCAGAGAATCAGGGACTTCTTGCGGCGATCGGCGTGATGTTGCTGATTGCTTTCGGCGCGAAAGCGGCCGTATTCCCGCTGTTCAATTGGCTTCCCGCCGCCTACCACACGGCCTCGATGCCCGTGGCAGCGATCTTCGCCGCGTTGCTCACGAAGGTCGGCGTCTACGCGATCTTGCGCGTGTTCACGCTGGTCTTCGGGCACGACGCGGCGTTTTTTGGGCCGGTCTTCGGTGCGATCGCAGCGGCGACGATGGTGACCGGCGTCCTCGGCGCGGCCATGCACTACGACGTGCGCCGCATCCTGTCGTTCCACATCGTCAGCCAGATCGGCTACATGATCGTCGGCGTGGCGTTGATGACGCCCGCCGCCCTCGCGGCGGCTGTGCTCTACGTCGTCCACCATATCGTCGTGAAAGCGAACCTGTTCCTGGTGGCGGGCGCAATCCGCCGGGAGTCGGGGAGTTTCGCGCTGGGTCGCTGCGGCGGTTTGTGGTGCGCGGCGCCGGTGCTTTCGCTTCTCTTCGTCGTGCCGGCGTTCTCGCTCGCGGGACTCCCGCCGCTCTCGGGCTTCTGGGGCAAGCTGGCCGTGATCCGCTCGGGGTTCGAGGCGGAGGCCTACTTGCTCGCCGCCACGGCGCTCGCCGTCGGCGTGCTGACGCTCTACTCGATGGTAAAGATCTGGAACGAGGCCTTCTGGAAGGCGGCGCCCGTAGGGGCGCGCGTGCGGCCCTGGACGCGGCGCGAACGCGTGGCGGTCTACACGCCCATCGCCATGCTTGCGTGCGTGACCTTGACGATCGGGGTGTGGGTCGAGCCGTTTGCCGCGCTCGCCCATACGGCCGCGGAAAGCCTGCTCGATCGCGAGGCCTATATCGCCGCCGTCCTCGGCGCGGACCGCGCACTCGCCGAGGTGGCACGATGATCGGGCGCGCACGCATGGTTCTCGCTTGGCTTCGCGTGGGCAGAACCTTCGTGATCGAACTCTCGAAGTCGACGTGGGCGACGATCCGGGCCGTTCTCGGCCCGGCGGACAAACTGCGGCCGGCGATCCTCGCAGTTCCCCTCGATGTGCGTTCGCCCGCCGGAGCGGTGCTTTTCGCGGACATGGTGACGCTGACGCCGGGAACGACCAGCCTCGATATCGCCGCCGACGGCAAGACACTGTTCGTCCACGCGATCGACGCGCCTGCCCCGGCTGCGACCATCGCCGACATGAAAGCTTCGCTCGAAGCGAAGGTCCGGGAGGTACTGCCGTGACTTTTCTGACGCTCGCACTGGGAATCGCCTTCGTGACTCTGGGGCTTGCGACGGGTGCCGTGGCCTGGCGTCTGTTCCGCGGTCCGTCGACGGCAGACCGCGCCATTGCGACCGATATGCTGGGGCTTCTCGCCATTTGCTTCGCGGCTGCTTTCGCGGCGGCGACGGGCGTGCGGGCCTATCTTGATGTCGCCTTCGGGGTCGCTCTGATCGCCTTCCTGGCAGCGGTGTCGTTCGGCGTACTGCTGGAGCGTGCAAGTTTGCGTCCGCGGGGGCGTGAATGAGCGCCGCGATCGAGATTCTTGCGGGGCTAGCGATCCTTGCGGGTAGCTTCGTCGTCGGCACGGCGGCGTTGGGTCTCTTGCGTCTGCGCGATCCATTCTTGCGGATGCATGCCGCCACCAAAGCGGGGGTCGTCGGCTCGGGGCTGATCGTGATCGGCGCCGCGCTCGCGATCGGCGGAGCGGCCGCGCTGGTGCTGGGCGTACTTTGCGTCGTTTTTCTCCTCGTGACGTCGCCGATCGCGTCCCATGCGTTGGGCCGCGCGGCCTATGTCTCCGGCGCGCCCATAGCGCCGGAGACGTTCGCCGACGCGCTCGGCGGGATTCTTCCGCGCAACGTCTTCGATATCGCGCCCGGCCGGACGACGCGCTCGCGCAACCCTGGCGACGCCGCTTCGGCTCTTCCCCTTATCTCATCCGGAGTCCATGTCATGACCGCTCTCGAATCCTCGCGCGCGTTCGAATCCCCGACCGCCGCCGCAGCGCCGTTGCGCAGCATGACCGTCTGGCTCCCCGGCGGCGACTGCCAGGATGCGGCGATCCGGACCGCGATCGCACTGGCGGACGCCAACGGGGCCAAGCTCGTCGGCCTTTCGGCCCTCGATTCGACGGCGGGCGAGAGGGCCGAGATGGTCCCGGTCGGCGGTCTCGCCTGGTCGAAGTGGCTCGGCGATCGCGCGCGCCTGGCTCAGCGCGAACGATCGGCGCTGGCGCTGGCGGCGTTCGAGACGCACACGAGGAATGCGCGGGGGGACGTGACGCTACGTCACGCGGAGGGCCCGCTCGACCGGGTGCTTGCTCACGCGGCCGGCAACGATTTGATCGTGGTTCCGGCATTTGTCGACCACGCCGGACGCAACGCGCACGACGCCGAAGAACTGGCCGCGAAGTTTTCGGCGCGCGGCGCCGGGCCGGTGCTACGGGTCTCGCGGCCCGTCGACACCGTCCGCCGCGTCGTTCTGCCGGTCTCCGTTGGCGACGCTTCCGCGCGCGCGGTGCAGACGTTGATACGGACGGGCTTGTGGCGGGACGCCGCGATCGGCGTGGTTCCCGTTGGTGCGCCGACGGACGAACTGGCGTTGACGGTCGCCCGGCACGTCGAGTTGCTTGGCGCACACGGCTTTCGCGCCGCCGAAACCCCGGCGATCGACCCTGATGCGGATCGCGATTCGATCGAGCCGCTACTGGCGCGCGCCGACGCATGCGTGGCGGCGGGCTTGATCGGCCGACGCGGCGCCTTCGACGTATTCCGTCTCGACCCGGTCGAGTTCGCGGCCGCGCGCGTATCCTTGTTCTTGCTCCCTTGATCGAAGACTTGCCGCACCGCATTGTGCGGCGATGCGCACCGCCGCCGCAATGATACGGAGCTTCTTCGGGTTCGTGCCAGTGGCGATCCGCCTCCCGTTGCTGGCGGGGGCGATCGTATTCCTTGCCGCCGTCGGTACGACCCAGATCGCGCTGACATTCCAGACCGACGAGGCTGACCGGCAGACCGAGCGTCTTGCGCGCGTTTACCTCGACGGGTTGGCGGCCTCCATTGCCGACGACACGCGAGCCGGGGACTGGGCGGCGGTCGAACGGCGCTTCCGAGCTGCCTTTCTTGCGCAAGAAGGTGTACGGGAGGTGGCACTCTTCGTTTCCCGGCGCGATGGAACTTTGGTGGCGCGGGCCGGTGATCGTGCCGAGCTGGCGCCGTTCGACGCGAAGCTGGCGGCGCAGCCATTCGTGCTCGACATGCACGCCGGGATTCTGTGGGCATCACGCGCGGCAGCCGACGACGACTTGGTTCTGACGGCCGCACTGGATGTGTCGCCGTTGATCGAAGCGCGGCGGCGCTTGTTCGGTGGGATCGTGCTTCTCGATCTCGCGATCGCTGGGGCGTGTTCGGTACTCGCCTATCTTGTTCTGCGTCGAACGAACCGGACGACAGACGGGCTCCTTGCCTTGTTGCAAGCTGCCGGTCGGGGTGCCGCCCGGCGTATTCCGCCGCAGGCGATCGCGAGTGCCGACCGTCAGACCGCGCCCTTGCTCGCGGCCTATAACGAGATGGCCGACGCGCTCGACGAGCGCGAGAAGCTCCGCGCCGAGATCGCGCGGCGGACTCAGAGCGCGGCGCTGGGACGGCTCGCCGCGACGATGGCGCACGAGGTCCGCAACCCCCTCGGCGGACTTGCGACGGCTGTCGGTACGTTACGCAAATACGGCGAGCGGGCGGAGGTGCGCGAGGAATCCCTCGCTTTTCTTGCGCGCGGA
>JADCGK010000050.1 GCA_020249045.1 Azospirillum sp.
GGCGCGGGTGAATGCGCCCTCCTCCCACGTACCGGCGGAAACGATCAGCGCATCGAGCTTGACGTTCCCCACGCGTCCGACAACCGCATCAAGACCCGCCGCTGTGAGGAGATCCGCTTGGATCCAATTGCCATGGCGCGCGGGACCGCGCGAGGCGGCGAAAAGCGTGCCGCAGCGTGGTGCAAGATGAGCCGCGATAGCTTGCCCGAGACCGCGACTGGCACCGGCGACAAGGATCGTCGAATTCTTCATACCATCGCCCACGTGGTTTCAAAGCGTCGCCGCGGAGCGCGCGGCCTGGTCGTAAAGCCCCGACAGCGCGCGCATGAGGCCGGCGACCTGGGCCAACGCCTCGTTCGGTTCGCCCAGGCGCGCAACGGCGTCCACCAGGCACGCTTCGCGGATCGCGCGATAGCGGTCGCACAGCGCGCGGCCCTTGGGCGTCGCCGACCAATGGACTTCCTTGCCCTGTTTGACGCCCGCGACGAGTCCCAGGCGCTTGAGTTTTTTGAGGCCGTAATTGACGAGGTGATCGTCCTCGACGTTGAGCACGAGCGCCAGATCGGCGAGCGATTTGGCGCGGTCGCGATGGTTGGCGTGGTGCAGGATCAGAACGTCGAGCGGCGACAGATCGCCCTGTCCCGACGCCGCAGCACACCGCACGATCCAGCGCCCATAGGCGTTGAACACCGGGGTCAGCGCGAATTCGATCTCCGACAGCTCCGCCACGCGGTTGCCCGCGAGATGGGCCGAGGAGACGATCCGCGGCGCGGCGTCTTTGCGTTTGGCCATGGCGACACTCCGTCGATGTTTCGTCGACGGAGTATCCTTCGCTTTCACGCCGCGTTCAACGCGGGTCCGCGAAGCGGCCTCCCGGGATGGCGGGCGATCGCACCGGAAACGCCGTCGAAGGCACCCTTGACGAGCTCGGCCGCGAGCAGCCGATGCGGCGCCTCGCCGGGCATGACGACGCCGCCGGGCGCAGGCGCGAAGCCGAAGCGCCCGTAATAGGCGAGGTCGCCCACCAGCACGACGCGCGTGTGCCGGGCCCATGCGGCCGCGTCGAGAGCATGGAACATCAACGCGACGCCGATGCCCCGGCCCTTCAAAGCCGGTTCGACGGCCAGCGGGCCGAGCAGCAAAGCCGCATGGCAGGCGATCCGCACCGGCCAGAACCGCAACGTGCCAAGCAGCGCGCCGTCGGCATCGGCCCGCGCCACGAATTTCAGATCGGCGACCGGGGCCACGCCCCGCCGATAGACGTAGCTTTGCTTGGCATGCCGACCGGCCCCGAAGGCCCGGTCGAGCAGTTTTTCGATGTCGGCCCGATCTTCGGGCCGTTCGGTGACGATGGAGAACATGTTTTTCCTCGTGAAATCGACGCGTTGCGAACCCTGGCGAAAGGGCGCGGGACGCGGTCGGACGAGGAAAGGAGAGAAGCGAAAAGGGCCTTTACGCGCGCACGACGTCATCCGCACCCGGCAACCGGGGGCGTCGTCGTCGCGCAGCGATGGTGGTCCAATTCGTCATGGGCAAAGAGTTAAAGACAATTCGGCCCGGACGTCAAACCTTGAATTTGGGATCGAGCCAGTCTCGCAGGGAGTCGCCGAACAGGTTGAAGGCGAAGACGGCGACCGAGATGGCAAGGCCGGGGAAAAGGATCATCCACGGCGCCTCGCGGTAGAAGTCCGACGCGTTGCCCGACAGCATCAAGCCCCAGGCGGGCGTGGGTTCGGTCACGCCCAACCCCAGGAACGACAGCGAGGCTTCCAGCAGGATCGCTTGCGCGATGAAGGCGGTGAACATGATGAGGAAGGGAGCCGCGACGTTCGGCACCATGTGCCGGAAGATGATCCGCAAATGCCCGAACCCGGCCGCGCGCGCGGCGTCGATATAGGGCATCTCGCGGATCGACAACGCCGCCGAACGCACGACGCGCGCGACCTTCGGCACGATCGGGATCGCGATGGCGACGATCAGATTCACGTCCACGCCCGCCACCAGATTGCGGCCCAGCATCGCCACGACCACGAGCGCGAGCACGATGATCGGAAAGGACAGCATGATGTCGATGAAGCGCTGGGTCAGCATGTCGATCCGGCCGCCGAAATAGGCCGACGCCACGCCCAAAATAGCGCCGAGCACGCAGCCGAACAGCGAGGAGAAAAAGCCGATCGTCAGGGCGGTGCGCGCGCCGTAGATCACGCGGCTGAAGATGTCGCGACCGAAGGCGTCGGTGCCCATCCAGTGCTCCCACGACGGCGGGGCGAGCATCGCGCCGAAATCGATCGCGAGCGGATCGTAGGGGGCGACGTACTCGGCGAAGGCGCCGCCGAACAGCATCACGACGATGGCCACGCCCGAAATCGCGCCCAAAGGCTGGGCGATGCAGAACTGCGCCAGCGCCGAGCGCCGCTTGACCGGCGCGTAGACGACGTTGGGCTGGGAGACGGCGCCGGCCATGTCACTTCCCTCCGTACCGGATGCGCGGATCGAGCCAGGCGTAAAGCAGATCGACGACCAGATTGGTCACGATGAACACCAGCGCGATCAGCATCACGATCGACTGGATCAGCGTGAAGTCGTTGCGGCTGACCGCCTGCACGAACAGCCGGCCCAGGCCGTTCAGATTGAACACCTGCTCGGTCACCACCAGACCGCCGATCAGGAAGGCGAATTCCAATCCGATCACCGTGATCGCGGGCAGCATCGCATTGCGCATGGCGTGGCGCGCGACGACCAGCTTCTCGAACACGCCCTTGGCGCGCGCCGTGCGGATGTAATCCTCCTTCATCACCTCGACGATGGAGGAACGGACCATGCGCGCGACGACCGCCGAATAGCGGTAGCCGACGGCCAAAGCCGGCCAGATCAACTGGCTGATGTTGGCGACGGGATCGACGTAGAAGGGCGTATAGGTGATCGGCGGCAGCCAATTGAACCAATAGAGCAGCGCCAGAATGATGAGCATGCCGAGCCAGAAACTCGGCACGGCCAAGCCCGCGATCGTCACGATGCGCACGACGTAGTCGATCCAGGTGTCCTTGAACAGGGCGGACAGCGTGCCCAAGGGTATCGCGATCAGGATGGCGATGATCGTCGCCATCACCGCGACCTGGAGCGTGAGTTCGAGACGCAGCGCGATCTCCTCGACCACCGGCCGGTCGGTCCACATCGACTTGCCGAGATCGAGCGTGACGAGACCCACCATCCAATCGCCGAACTGCACGGCGAGAGGACGATCGAGGCCGAGGCGCGCGCGCTCGGCGTCGATCGTCTCTTGCGTCACGTTGCCCCCGTCCCCGCGCAGCTTCACCTCCACGATGTCCCCGGGCACGACCCGGAGCATGAAGAAGATCAGAACCGCCACGCCCAAAAGCGTGGGGATCATCAGAAGCAGCCGGTTGACGAGGTACCCGAACATCGCCGCGGCCTCAGACGTTCAGCCAAACATCGCCGAGGCTCTGGCCGAGATTGTGGCTGGGCGACATCTGCCAGCCCATCACGGTCCGGTGCGTCGGGACGATGCGGTGCCACCACAGCAGCGGCACCTGATACGCCTGGTCGAGCGCGCGGCGTTCGAATTGGCGGATCAGGTCGTAGCGGCGCTGGAAGTCGCGCTCGCGGCCTTGTGCCGCGTAAAGCCGGTCGAGTTCCGCATCGATCGCGCGCGACCGGTTTTCCGGCGCGCGGTTGAACGACACGTATTTCGCCAGCGACAGCGACGGCTCGTCCATGAACAGGTTCGAGAAGTCGACCGCGACGTCGAAATTGCCGCTCGACATGCCCGCGAGATAGGGCGAGGTCTCGGACTGGCGGTGCTCGACGTTCACGCCGATCTGCCGCCACTGGTCGACCACGAAGATGCCCGCGGGCGTGTAGGGCTGGGCGAGATTGCGGTTGTGCAGCACGAAGGTCAGGTTCGGCACGCCCGCCTCGCGCAGCAGCCGGCGCGCTTCGGCGCGGGCGGCGGCGATGTCGCGGCCGAAGCCGGGCATGCGCAGCAGATCCTCGTCCTTGATCGCGAAGGGCGAACCCGGGCGGATCAGGCCGCCCGCGTCGCGCAGCGTCGCCGTGCGCGCGAGGCCTTGCGCGCCCGCGCGCCGGTCGATCGCCATGTGCAGCGCGCGGCGCACGCGAACGTCGTCGAACGGCTTCTTTTCGGTGTTGAAGACGATGAGCAGGTTGAGCGTCCAGCTCGATTCCTCGATGCGCACGCGCTCGCCCATCACCTGCACCAGGCGGTCGCGCTCGGCCGGGCTGATCCCGCGGAACTCGGCCAGCACCTGCCCGCCCTGCAGCGCGTTCATCATCGCGGCGGGCTGGGTCATGAACACGCCGCGGAACCCGTCCAGATAGGGCCGGCCCTCGCGGAAATAGCGGTCGTTGCGCGTGCCCGTCACGTGGCTGCCGCGCACGTGCTCGCCGAAGCGGAACGGCCCCGAACCCATCACGGTCGTGCGCGGCGCGTTGGGATCGCGCGCCAGCACGGCGGCCGAATAGATGAAGTTCCAGGGGCTGGCGAAATGCTCGATCATCGCCGGGTTCGGCGCCTTCATCTTGAAGACGACGGTATGCGCGTCGGGCGTTTCGATGACGTCGATGTCGGCGAACGTCGCCTGCCGGGTGGAGACGACGCCCGTCGGCGGCGCGCGCAGGCGATCGTAGGTCGCCTTCACGTCGGCCGAGGTGACCGGCGTGCCGTCGTGGAACGTCGCGTTGGTCACCAGGCGGAACGTATAAGTCATCAGATCGTCGGCGACGGTCCATTCGCGCGCGAGATCGGCCTTCACCTTCGGGTAGTCGGCGAGGTCGAACTGCAGCAGGGTCGAATAGAAGGGTGCCGCGAAATGCAACGTCGCGAACGTGTCGGACCCGTGCGCGTCGTAATGCGGGGTTTCCGCCGAAATCGCGAAGGTGAACGTGCCGCCGCGCCGGGGCGCCGGCGCTTGCGCGTTGGCGGGGGCCGCGTCGAACAGGCCGAGACCCGCGGTGGCCGCGGCCAAGGCGGTCGAGGTTTGCAGGAATTGTCGGCGGTCGAAGGCGATTTGGTCGGTCATCGGGGCTGTTCCTCCTGTTCGTGGCGGACTCGGGCGCTCTTGGCGGCGCCTCGTCAGACTTTGAGGCAAGCGACGTAATGTCCCGGCTTGACCTCGCGGGCTTCGGGGACGACGGCTTTGCAGCTTTCGTCGGCGATCGGGCAACGCGTGTGGAACACGCATCCCGAGGGCGGACGCAACGGGCTCGGGATCTCGCCGCCCAGCGTGCGCGGCGCGCGCGCGCGTTCGATCACCGGATCGGGGATCGGGGCGGCGTCGAGCAATGCCTTGGTGTAGGGGTGCAACGGTTCGGCATAGAGCGCGTCGCCGTCGGCGAGCTCCATCATCCGGCCCAGGTACATGACCGCCACGCGGTCGGAGATGTGGCGCACCACGGCCAGATCGTGGGCGATGAACAGGTACGTCAGGCCCAGCTTCTTCTGCAGATTCTCCAGCAGATTGATGATCTGGCCTTGGATCGACACGTCGAGCGCCGAGACCGGCTCGTCGCAGACGATGCATTCGGGCTCCATGGCGAGCGCCCGCGCGATGCCCACGCGCTGGCGCTGGCCGCCGGACATCTCGTGCGGATAGCGCTCCGCCATGTAGGCGAACAGGCCCACGCCTTCGAGCAGCTCCGCGACGCGCTTCTTGGCCGCTTCCTTGTCCTTGACGATGCCGTAGACCAGCAACGGCTCGGCGATGATCTGGCCGATCGTCATGCGCGGATTGAGCGACGAATACGGATCCTGGAAGATCACCTGGATCTTGCGCCGGATCGGCCGCAACTCGGCCGAGCCGAGCTTGGCGATGTCCTGGCCCTTGAAGACGATCTCGCCCGCCGTCGGCGATTCCAGGCGCAGGATGGTGCGACCGACCGTGGTCTTGCCGCAGCCGGATTCGCCGACCAGACCCAGCGTTTCGCCCGGCGAGATGTCGAAGCTGACGTCGTTGACCGCGCGCACTTCGCTTTCGACCGAGCTGAACGTGCCGGTCTTGCGCGTGACCTTGAAGAATTTCTTGAGGCCTTTGACGGCGAGCAGCTTTTCGCCCGCGCGGCCTTCGCGCTTGCCCCCGGCCTCGCGCACAAGCGTTTCGCCGCCGATACCGCCGGCCGCGATCTCGCCCGCGCGCAGGCACGCCGAGAAATGCCCGGCCTCGACCTCGACCAAAGGCGGGTCGGCGGCGCATGCGTCCTGGCGGAACTGGCAGCGCGCCGCAAAGCGGCAGCCTTTGGGCGGATCGAGCAGATTGGGCGGCAGGCCTTCGATGGTTTCGAGCTTCGCCCCGCGCGGCCGGTCGAGGCGCGGCACCGAGCGCATCAACCCCATCGCGTAGGGATGGCGCGGACGCAAGAACACGTCGTCGGCCGTACCCTGTTCGACCACGCGCGCGGCGTACATCACGTTCACGCGGTCGGCGTAGCGCGCCACGACGCCGAGATTGTGCGTGATGATCACGAGCGCGATGTTGAGCTTGCGCGACAGCTCCCTCATCAGCTCCAGGATCTGCGCCTGGATCGTGACGTCGAGCGCCGTCGTCGGCTCGTCGGCGATGATGAGCTTTGGATTGCACGCGAGGCCGATGGCGATCATCACGCGCTGGCGCATGCCGCCCGAAAACTGGTGCGGATACTGGTCGAGCCGCCGCTCGGGATCGGTGATGCCGACGAGCCCGAGCAGCTCCACCGCGCGGGCGCGCGCCTGCTCTTGCGTCATGTTCAGATGGATGAACAGCGGCTCCATGATCTGCAGCCCGATCGGCAGGACCGGGTTGAGCGAGGTCATCGGCTCCTGGAAGATCATCGAGATGTCGCGCCCGCGGCGTTCGCGCATCTCCTCGTCCGAGAGATCGAGGAGGTTCACCCCCTCGAACATGATCTTGCCGTGGACGACCCGGCCCGCCGGCTTCGCGAGCAGCCGCATGATCGCGAGCGAGGACACCGACTTGCCGCAGCCGGACTCGCCGACGATCGCGAGCACCTCGCCCCGGCGCACCTGATAGGACACGCCCTCCACCGCGCGCACGACGCCGCGCGACGTGACGAAATGCACGTGCAGATCTTCGACGGACAAAAGTACGTTCGAATCGGTCAAGACGGGCGCCTCGGGAAAGACTCTTTTATTTGCGGCTTTCACGTTCCCTAGCACGGGCCGCCGGGTGTTTCAAACCTCATACATTCCCGGTGCGGATCGCTTCGACGACCGCATCGGTGACGGTCGCGGTGTCCGCGCGTCCGCCCAAATCGGGGGTGTGGTTGCGCGCATCGGCGAGCACGCGCTCGATCGCGGCCATCAGACGTCGCGCGGCCGCCCCCTCGCCCAGATGCTCGAGCATCATCGCCCCCGACCAGAACGTGCCGACCGGATTGGCGATGCCCTTGCCCATGATGTCGAAGGCCGACCCGTGGATGGGTTCGAACATCGAGGGGAATTGGCGCTCGGGGTTGAGGTTGGCCGTGGGCGCGATCCCGATCGAACCCGCCAGCGCCGCGGCGAGATCCGACAGGATGTCGGCGTGCAGGTTGGTTGCGACGATCGTGTCGAGCGTGGCGGGCTTGCGCACCATGCGCACGGTCATCGCGTCGACCAATTCCTTGTCCCATGCCACGTCGGGATACGCCTTGGCGGTTTCGGCGGCGATTTCGTCCCACAGCACCATGCCGTGACGTTGGGCGTTGGATTTGGTGACGACGGTCAGCTTCTTGCGCGGCCGCGACCGCGCCAGTTCGAACGCGAAGCGCATGATCCGCGTCACGCCCGCGCGGGTGAAGATCGACACTTCGGTCGCGATCTCCTCGGGCAGGCCTTTGTGCGAGCGTCCGCCCTGGCCGGCGTATTCGCCTTCGGAGTTCTCGCGCACGATGACCCAATCGAGATCCTTGGCGGTCACGCCCGCGAGCGGGGAGACGATCCCCGGCAGAATGCGCGTGGGCCGGACGTTGGCGTATTGGTCAAAAGGCTGGCAGATCGCGAGGCGCAACCCCCACAGCGTCACGTGGTCGGGCACGTCGGGCATGCCGACGGCCCCGAAATAGATCGCATCGAAGGGCCGCAAGCGGTCGAGCCCGTCCTCGGGCATCATCCGGCCGGTCCGCTTGTAGTGGTCCGAGCCCCAGTCGAAATGGGCGACGTCGAGCGCGAAGCCTTCGCGCGCCGCGAGGGCTTCGAGGACGCGCAAGCCGGCCGGTATCACTTCCTTGCCGATCCCATCCCCGGGCATGGCGGCGATCTTGTGTTTGCGCATGGGCGTTCTCCCGCTATGAATTGCCGGGGGTCATACACGGAAATGTCGATCTGGGGGAGCATCATCGGCGGCGGCGCGGGCTACGCTTTGGGCGGGCCGCTGGGGGCGTTGCTGGGCTTGGCGGCGGGTCATGCGGTCGGCCGCGCGTTGCGCAAATCCCCGGCGGACGCCCAAGCCGAAAAAAATCTCGCCTTCACCATCGCGGCCGTGGCGCTCGCCGCCAAAATGGCCAAGGCCGACGGCGCCGTCTGCGCGCGCGAAAAGGCCGCCTTCGCCCGGCTGTTCCATTTCGATCCGGCCGAACGCGCGAACGTCGAGCGCGTGTTCGATCTCGCCTCGCGTTCGACGGTGGGCTTCGAAAGCTACGCCCGCCAAGTCGCGGGCCTGTTCGACAAGGGCGCACCCGCGCTCGAGGAATTGCTCGACTGCCTGTTCCACATCGCCACCGCCGACCACGCAGTGACCGAGGCGGAGCTCGCCTACCTGGCCGACGTCGCCCGGCATTTGGGTTTGGACGAAGCGACTTACCGCGCCGTGCGCGCGAACCATTTGGGGCCGGAGGCCGACGATCCATACGCGATCCTCGGCGTGGCGCCGGGGGCCGATCCCGAAACGATCAAGCGCGCATGGCGCGAGCTCGCGCGCACCCATCATCCGGACGCGTTGACCGGCCAGGGCATGCCGGCCGAGTTCGTGGCGCTGGCCGAAAAACGCCTGGCCAAGATCAACGCCGCCTACGAAAAGCTGAAGGCCCGCGCATGAAGGCCGCCGACGCCGCCCTCGCCGTCTTCGTCATGGCGGTCTGGGGGCTCAATTTTCCGCTCGCGAAGTTCGCGCTCGCCGAGTTGCCGCCGATTTTCTCGATGGCTTTGCGTTTCGCGCTGGTCGCCGTGTTGCTGCTGCCCTTCGTCAAGGCGCCGCGCGGCGACATGAAGGCGATCGCGTTACTGGGCTTCACGCTCGGGGGTTTGCATTTCTCCAGCATGTTCACCGGTCTTTCGGGGCTCGACGCGGGCATGGCGGCGATCGCCAGCCAAGCCCAGGTGCCCTTCGCGGCCTTGTTGTCGGCCGTGTTTCTCAAGGATTATCCGGGCTGGCGGCGCTGGCTCGGCATGGGGCTCGCGTTCTTCGGGATTTGGCTCGCCTCGGGCGAACCGCGCGTCGGCGGTGCGCCGTTCTACGTGGCACTGGTGTTGTTTGCCTCGTTCATGTGGGCGGTCGCGAATTTCCAGTTCAAGGCGCTAGCGCATGTCGACGGGTTCGCGCTCAACGCCTATTCGGCGCTGTGGAGCGTGATTTTCCAACTCGGCTTTTCGGTGGCGTTGGAGACCGGGCAACTCGCGGCGCTGACAAGCGCCAGCCCCGCGGCGTTCGCCGCACTCGCCTACCAGGCGATCATGGTCACGATCGTCACGTACTGGATCTGGTACCGGCTGATCCGGCGCCACCCGGTCAACGTCGTGATGCCGTTCACGTTGCTGGTGCCCGTATTCGGGGTGCTGTCGGGCGTCGCCATCATGGACGATCCGCTGGGCTGGCGGACGATCGCGGGGGGCTTGGCGACGATAACCGGCGTCGCCATTCTCGTGCTGCGCCGCCCCGCGGACGTGGGCGGCGATTCGACGAGCAAAATGTCGTGACGATCCTCGATATCCCCTCGCCCAATTTCGACGACCGGCCGCCGGGCGTCGGCGCCGAATTGCTGGTGCTGCACTACACCGACACGACCGACCGCGCGGAGACGCTATCCTACCTGCTCGATCCCGCGCGCGAGGTCAGCGCGCATTATCTGGTCGACGAGGACGGCGCGGTCATCCGCTTGGTGCCCGAGGCCAAGCGCGCCTGGCACGCCGGCAAAGCGTGCTGGCGCGGAATGCGCGACGTCAACGCGCGCTCGATCGGGATCGAAATCCAGAACCCCGGCCATCGCTGCGGTTATCGCGACTTCCCGGCCGCGCAGATCGACGCGGTGATCGCGCTGGGCCGGGCGATCGTGACGCGCCACGGCATCGCCGCACGCGATGTGCTCGCACACTCGGACGTCGCACCGTCGCGCAAAAAAGACCCCGGCGAGTTGTTTGCGTGGGAGCGCCTTGCGCAGGCCGGTCTCGGACTTTACCCGAGCCACGTCGCCCCCCGGCATCGCACGACGCGCAGTTTCGGCCCCGGCGATGCGGACGAGGCCGTCTTGGACGCGCAGACCCTGCTCGGGCGCTATGGCTACGAATGTCCGGCGACGGGCGTACTCGACGATGCCACCCACGCGGTGCTGGTCGCCTTCCAGCGCCGCTTCCGCGCCTGGAATTTCGATGGCCGCCTCGACGGCGAAACCCATGCGCGGCTGCGCGCGGTGATCGCCTTGGCGGGGGCTTGATCTGGCCCCGGGCTTGCAGGGTCCGCCCCCATGCACCCATCCCAAATTCCCGCTCTTCGCGGCTTCTGGTATCCGCTCGTGCGCGTCGAAGAGCTCGACGCCGGGCCGGTCGCCCAGCGCTTGCTCGGCGTCGATCTCGTGCTGTGGAAGGATGCGGACGGCGCACCGGCCGTCGCGCGCGATCGCTGCCCGCATCGCACGGCCAAGCTTTCCAAAGGCTTCGTCGAAAACGGCAACATCGTTTGCGGCTATCACGGTTGGGCGTTCGGCCGCGACGGCAAGTGCGTGCGCATTCCCCAGCGCGCCGAACCGGCCGCGACGGGCGGCAAGATGGGCGTTGCGGCTTTCCATGCGCGGGCCTACGCGGGGCATGTGTGGGTGGCGCTCGACAGCCCGCGCGCCGACATCCCCGTTTTCGCCGAGGACGGCGATCCCGCGTGGCGGCGCATTCCCGAATTCGCCGAAAACTGGGCCTGCGGCGCGCTGCGCCTGATGGAGAACGAGTTCGACAACGCGCATATCGAATTCGTCCACCAAGCCACGTTCGGCAACACGCGCGATCCCGCCCCGGCGGAGAACGAGATCGAGGAATTCGCCGACGGCTTCGTCGCGCGCTCGGTCGTGCGCGCGGCCAATCGGAACATCGGCGCCGATTATACCGGCCTCGCCACGGGGGCGACGACGCGCACGACCGTGCATCGGTGGTGGGTGCCGTTCTTGCGCAAGCTCGATCTCGAATTTCCCAACGGCCTTCGCCATCGCATCGTCACCGCGACCGTCCCGGTGGACGATACGCACACCCGCCTCGTGCAATGGGTCTATCGCAACGACACCGACGCCGACGTGCCCGCGGCCAAGGCGATCGCCTTCGACCGCGCCGTCACGCTCGAGGACAAAGCCGTGCTCGAAACCGTCGATCCCGAAACGCCGCTGCGCGCTTACCTGACCGCCGAACGGCACATGCCGTCGGACAAGCCGGGCCTCATCATGCGCCGAATGCTGCTGGCGTTGGCCGAGGGCGGTTGACGCTCGCCGCGTCTCGGGCGCATATGCACCCCGCCAGACGGCCGGACGGCCGCGGGCGCTTCGGCGCCCGAGGAAAGTCCGGGCTCCACGGAAACGAGGGTGCCGGGTAACGCCCGGCGGGCGCGAGCCCAGGGACAGTGCAACAGAGAAAGACCGCCAAAGCCGGGCGTGCGGGGTTCCCCCGCAAACCAGGCCGGCAAGGGTGAAACGGTGGGGTAAGAGCCCACCGCGGACGCGGCAACGCGGACGGCACGGCAAACCCCACCCGGAGCAAGACCAAATAGGGGCGGCACGCGCGGACGCGAGTTCGCGCAAGTCTGTTTCCGGACCGCCGCCCGGGTCGGTTGCTTGAGGCCGTCCGCAAGGACGGTCCCAGAGGAATGGTCGTCGACGCCCGGCAACGGGCGCCACAGAACCCGGCTTACAGGCCGTCTGGCACTTCTCCTTTTTCTTGCCGCCCCATCGCCTCGGCTGCGCCGCGCGCGGCCGCCAAACTGTCCCTACCGAAAAGTTAATTTTGCGGCGTCGCCGCCAAAAAGAACAGACCGTGTCCATGCAAAAACAAGCACTTAAGTCGTTGACGCCCATATACACCCATGATATCCCATATTGTCCCACGAAAACCGCCTTTCGCGAAGGTCGGAGTCGGGGGATCCCGGCGGGAGGCAATTACCTCGATCTTCCAAAGGGTTGGGCAACGGGGACGGTCCACGAAAGTCGGCGCGGGCAATGGCCAAAACCGCGTTCATCTCGACCTACACGTTCAAAATCGA
>JADCGK010000051.1 GCA_020249045.1 Azospirillum sp.
AGGGCGCTGAGCATGCAAGGCAAATCCCTCCGTTCGCCGCTGGGCCGCGTGCGCGGCCTCGGGTCGGCCAAGGACGGCACGCATCATTGGTGGGCGCAGCGCGTGACGGCGATCGCCCTGGTGCCGCTGCTGCTGTGGTTCGTGGCGAGCGTGGTGTCGCTCGCCGGCGCGCCCTTGGCCGAGGTCAAGGCGTGGCTCGCCTCGCCCATCGCCGCGGTGCTGTTGCTGGCCCTCATCGTAGCGGTGTTCCACCACGCCCAATTGGGCCTGCAGGTCGTGATCGAAGACTACGTGCACGCCGAGGGCGTCAAGATCGCGGCCTTGCTGCTGGTCAAGGGTGCGGCGCTGCTGTTCGGCGGCCTGTCCGCTTTCTCGGTTCTCAAGCTCGCGTTCGGAGGCTGATCATGCCCGACGGTACCTCTTCCGCGCCGGGGCCCAACCTCGGCGGCAAGGCCTACAAGGTCGTCGACCATCTTTACGACGTCGTCGTGGTCGGCGCCGGCGGGGCAGGCTTGCGCGCCACGTTCGGCATGGCCGCCAAGGGCCTCAAGACAGCCTGCATCACCAAGGTTTTCCCAACGCGCAGCCATACGGTGGCGGCGCAAGGCGGCATTTCGGCCGCGCTCGGCAACATGGGTGCCGACGATTGGCGCTGGCACATGTACGACACCGTCAAGGGATCCGACTGGCTCGGCGACCAGGACGCGATCGAGTACATGTGCAAGGAAGCCATCCCGGCGATCATCGAACTCGAGCATTACGGCGTGCCGTTCAGCCGCACGAAGGAGGGCCGCATCTACCAGCGCCCCTTCGGCGGGATGACGACCGAATACGGCAAGGGCACGGCGCAACGCACCTGTGCGGCGGCCGACCGCACGGGCCACGCGATCCTGCACACGCTCTACCAGCAATCCCTGCGCAACAACGCCGAGTTCTTCATCGAGTATTTCGCGCTCGACCTCATCATGGACGACGACGGCGCGTGCCGCGGCGTGATGGCGTGGAACCTGCTCGACGGCACGCTGCACCGCTTCCTGGGTCACCTCGTCGTGCTGGCCACGGGCGGCTACGGACGCGCCTATTTCTCGGCGACCTCGGCGCATACCTGCACGGGCGACGGCAACGCCATGGTTCTGCGCGCGGGGCTGCCGCTGCAGGACATGGAGTTCGTCCAGTTCCACCCGACCGGCATCTACGGGTCGGGCTGCCTCATCACCGAAGGCTCGCGCGGCGAAGGCGGCTACCTGACCAATTCGAACGGCGAGCGCTTCATGGAGCGCTACGCGCCGTCGGCCAAGGACTTGGCCTCGCGCGACGTCGTCTCCCGCGCGATGACGATGGAGATTCGCGAGGGGCGCGGCGTCGGTCCGAAGAAGGACCACATCCATCTGCATCTCGAACACCTGGACGCCAAGCTGCTGCACGAGCGCCTGCCCGGCATCTCCGAGACCGCGAAGATCTTCGCGGGCGTGGACGTGACGAAGGAGCCGATCCCCGTGCTGCCGACCGTGCACTACAACATGGGCGGCGTGCCGACGAACTACCGCGGCGAAGTCGTCACCATGAAGAACGGCTCGGCGACGGTGGTTCCCGGCCTGATGGCGATCGGCGAAGCGGCGTGCGTTTCGGTGCACGGCGCCAACCGCCTCGGCTCGAACTCGCTGCTCGATCTCGTGGTGTTCGGCCGCTCGGCCGCCATCCGGGCGGCCGAGCTCGTCAAGCCCGGCGCGCCGCACAAGCCCGTGGCGAAGGACGCGGGCGATTCGGCGCTGGCGCGGTTCGACCGCCTGCGCCACGCCTCGGGCCCTGCGCCGACGGCCGCGCTGCGCGCGGAAATGCAGGGGATCATGCAGAACAACTGCGCGGTCTACCGCACCGGCGACGTGCTCGAGGAGGGCGTCAAGCTGATCGACAAGACGCTGTCGAAATCGGGCGATATCGGCTGCAAGGATCGCGGCCTCGTCTGGAATTCGGATCTCGTCGAGACGCTCGAATACGACAACCTCATCGTCCAGGCCGCGATCACGATCAATTCCGCCGCCAATCGCAAGGAAAGCCGCGGCGCGCACGCGCGCGAGGATTATCCGAACCGCGACGACAAGGAATGGATGAAGCACACGCTCGCGTGGATCGACGCCAAGGGCAAGGTGCGCTTCGATTACCGGCCGGTCACGCTGACCACGCTCACCAACGAAGTCCAATCCTTCCCGCCCAAGGCGCGGGTGTACTGAGGAACAGCCGATGGCCGAGTTCGCACTTCCCGCCAATTCGAAGGTCCGTCAGGGCAAGACGTGGCCCGCCCCCGCGGGTGCCGCCAAGACCAAGACGTTCAAGATCTACCGCTGGGATCCCGACACGGGCGAAAATCCGCGCGTGGACACCTACACCGTGGACATGGCGACGTGCTCGCCGATGGTTCTGGACGCGCTGATCAAGATCAAGAACGAGACCGATTCGACGCTGACTTTCCGCCGCTCGTGCCGCGAAGGCGTGTGCGGTTCGTGTGCGATGAACATCGACGGCACGAACACGCTCGCCTGCACCAAGGCGATCGACGATGTGAAGGGCGAGGTGCACATCTACCCGCTGCCGCACATGCCGGTGGTCAAGGACCTGGTGCCCGATCTCAGCCAAGCCTACGCGCAATTGCGTTCGGTCGAGCCGTGGCTGAAGAGCGAGACGCCGCCGCCCGACCGCGAGCGGCTGCAGACGCCCGAAGAACGCGCCAAGCTCGACGGGCTGTGGGAATGCATTCTGTGCTTCTCGTGCTCGACGTCGTGCCCGAGCTATTGGTGGAATGGCGACCGGTATCTCGGGCCCGCCGTGCTGCTGCAGGCCTATCGGTGGATCGCCGACAGCCGCGACGAAGCGACCGGCGAACGGCTCGACAATCTCGAGGATCCGTTCCGCCTCTACCGCTGCCACACGATCATGAACTGCACGAAGACGTGCCCGAAGGGCCTCAATCCGGCCAAGGCGATCGGCGAAATCAAGAAGCTGATGGTCGCGCGCAAATAGCGCGCGGGCGTCAGGCCGGGGTCAGCGCGCTTCGATCGGCGCCGTCGCCGTTCCGGCGGCGCGGGCGGACGCTTCCTCGGCCCAGATCTGCAGACCGGCGATGATCAACGTGGCGGCCATGATGGCCAAAGCGAAAAGACGCATCGCGATTCCTCGGTTCC
>JADCGK010000052.1 GCA_020249045.1 Azospirillum sp.
AAGGGTTATCGCGCCTCGATCCCGCCCTCGCGCGTCGCGCGGGCGATGAACTGCCCCATCTTCTCGTCCACTGACGCCGTTCCAGGAGACATGCGATGAAGCTCCACCGCCGTTCCGTCCTCGCCGGACTGTCCGCCGTAGCGGCGCTACCCGCAGCCGCCGCAGCGCAGACAGACTGGCGTACCCAGCATCCGGTCTTCAACGTCGCCGTCGTTCCGAATGAAAACCAGCAGGCCGTGCTCGCACGCTTCCAGCCGTTGGCCGACTACTTCAGGAATGCTTTGGGCTTTCGTGATGTTCGTCTGCATACCGCGAACGACTATGCCGGGATCATCGAAGCGATGCGCGCCCGGCGCGTCGATCTCGCATTCTTCGGTCCAGCTGCCTACGCGCGCGCATTCGAGGTCACCGGCGGAAACACCGATCCGCTGGTGATCGAACTCGACGAGAACGGGACGGCGTTCTACCACTCGGTCATCGTTGTGCGTGCCGACAGCCCTCATCGCAAACTCGAGGACTTGCGTGGCAGAACTTTTGCTTTCGTTGATCCCAATTCGACGTCAGGGTTCGTCGTGCCGAACTATTTCCTTCACCAACAAGGCACGCCAGCGGCGCAATTCTTTGGGCGTACTGGCTTCGCGGGCAGCCACGACAACGGCGCCTTGTCGGTCGTGAACGGTCAGTACGAGTCGGCCGCAGTCTGGTGGCGAAACGAGAACAATTCATCGTTCCATCGGATGATGGACAGGAACCTAATCCCGCGCGATTCACTGCGCGTCGTTTGGACGTCACCGCGCATTCCGGAGAGTCCATGGACCGCACGCCGGGATCTTCCACAGCCGATGCGCGACGCGATACGGCAAGCCATGATCGAAATGCCGACACGTGCTCCGGAGCAATTCCGCCACATTCTGGACGGCAAATCGAAAGGGTTTGTGCCGTCTAGCCATGATCAGTTTCAACCGATCATCGAGATGATCCGGTTCAACCAAGCCCAGCGCCGGTCGGGCTGAGCCGGCATGACGCTCGCGGCCGTCGACGCGGTCGACCGGTTCGAACACGCCTGGGCGGCGCAGCGGCGCGAAAAGCGCCGCGCGGTCGCGCTTGGCGCTGTCGTTCTTACCGTGTGCGTTGCCGCTTCGGCCTGGATGGCAGAGGTAAACGTCCGCAACCTCGTGGACGGTATTCCCGGCGCATTCGATTACATCTGGCGCACCGTGCCCGTGCTCCGGATCGAAACGTTCCGCACCGATATGGCCGAGTGGTACTGGGGCTTCGGCAAATGGTCGAAGCTGCTGTTCGAAACCGTCGTCGTGGCCGGTCTCGCCACGCTTCTCGCGTTCGCCATCGCCTACGTCGCCTGCTTCCCCGCTTCGGCCAATCTCAATCCGAACGGCTGGAGCGTCTGGATCGTGCGCCGCGCCCTGGAAGTGGCCCGCGCGGTACCGACGCTCGTCTACGCGCTGATCTTCGTTTTCGCCTTCGGGTTGGGGGCGTTGCCGGGGATGCTGGCCGTGATGGTCCATTCGGCGGGCGCGCTCGGCAAACTTTTCGCCGAAGTCAACGAAAACGTCGATCCGCGGTCCGTCGAGGGCGTCCAGGCGGCGGGCGCTTCGTGGTGGCAGACGATGCGCTACGGCGTATCGCCGCAGGTGATGCCGAACTACGCGAGTTACGCGTTGCTCCGGTTCGAAATCAACGTGCGCGAGGCGGCCGTGCTCGGCTTCGTCGGAGCGGGCGGCATCGGCGAGGAGCTGCTGCTCGCCGTGCGGCAATTCATCTATCCCGAGATCTCGGCCATCGTGCTGATGATCGTGGCGACCGTCGCCGTCATCGACATCGTCTGCGAACGCCTGCGTACCCGCCTGATGGGCGGAGCGAACCGCGCATGACGGCCCCGCACACAAGTACGTCGGCGTTACCCGGCTCGGCGGAGATCGCGGCGCTGCGTGCGCGCCATCCCGGCGCGTTCGGCGCATCGCCGGCCATTCGGGCCCGACGTTGGGCGGCGGCGGGGGCCGTCGCCGCGTTCATCGTTTTCGGATTGTGGTGGGTCGGCTTTTCGGCGGAGCGGATTTGGAACGGACTGTTCAAGCTCGGCTGGCTGTTCCAGTTCCTGTTTCCGCCGTCGCATGGCGGTTGGCTACTCTATTTCCTTGAAGGGATGGGCGAAACGCTCGCCATGGCATTCCTGGGCACGCTGCTCGCCGCACTGGGCGCAATTCCGCTGGGCTTCCTTGCGGCGCGGAACATCGTTTCCAATCGATTCTTCCATTTCGGCGTGCGCCGATCGCTCGATGGTCTGCGCGGCGTGGACGCGTTGATTTGGGCGTTGGTGTTCGTCAGCGCGGTCGGTCTCGGCCCGTTTGCAGGGGTCATGGCGCTGGCGATGTCGGACGTCGGCACCCTCGCCAAACTGTTTTCCGAGGCGATCGAGAACGTCGAGCGCGAACAGAGCGAAGGCGTTCGCGCCGCGGGCGCCGACCGAGCGACCGAAACGCGCTTCGGCATCTTGCCACAGGTGCTGCCGATCTTCGTGTCGAACGTTCTTTACTATTTCGAGTCCAATACCCGCTCTGCGACGGTGCTTGGCGTCGTCGGCGCCGGGGGGATCGGCCTTGCCCTCTCCGACCGCATACGGATCAACGATTGGGATCAGGTATGCTTCATCGTGATCATGATCCTCGTGACGGTTTCGATCATCGATCTCCTGTCCCGGATCCTGCGCGAACGGCTGGTCGGCAAACAGCCGCTACCCGCCTGAGTCAACGCCCATCGACGACGAGTTGCACGCGGTCGGCCGCGAAAACGGTGGCGCCGTAGTCGACCGCGAGACCTTTCGGCCCCAGATTGAGACTCTCGGTCGCAAGCACGGGACGGACCGCCGAGATGTCGAGTGCGGCGGCTTCGTCGGCGGAGGGCGCGCGCGCAACGATCCGCGTCCAAGCGCGGGCGTAGTCGCCAGCACCCAGATCCGCCATGGCCTTGGAAATCGACCGGGTCTGCCTCAACGCCTCCGCCAGACCGGGCAAGCGCTCGGACGGGAAATGGTGCGTCGCGTAGCTGATCGGGCAGCCGTCGGCCCGGCCGATCGATCGCCATGTCACGATCCGGCGGCCGACCCGA
This sequence comes from Azospirillum sp., assembly GCA_020249045.1. Classification (GTDB taxonomy): domain Bacteria; phylum Pseudomonadota; class Alphaproteobacteria; order CACIAM-22H2; family CACIAM-22H2; genus Tagaea. Next base: position 3,127 of record JADCGK010000052.1, read on the forward strand.
ATCCCGAGCGCTTTGGCGACAGGTTTGGTCGCGAAGCTCTCGGCGATTTCCAGGATGTCGTGCCGCGGCACGCGCCCGAGCCGTTGCAGATTTTCCGAGAAGCGCGTGCGTGGCCCCAGCGCGTACTCGACCGCCGCCCCGATGAGGAAGGCGCCGCGGCCACGTTCGACGCGCACCAAGCCCCGTTGCACCAGTCCCGTGATGGCGTGGCGCACGGTATGCCGGTTCACGCCGAATCGGCGGGCGAGCTCGCCCTCCGACGGCAAACGATCGCCTGGCTTCGTGGCGCCTTGCGCGATTTCGGCGACCAGTGCCGCCTCGATACGCCGATAGAGGGCTGTCTGCGCTTCGCCGTCCGCAATGTCGAACATCGGTCCTCCTGTCCGGCCGCAAGGGCCTGTCGCCATACCGCCACCAAAACTTCACGGGTTCGCGATTTCCGCGGCGGGGGCTGCCGAGGCAAACCTACGCTCGATGTCTAGACAGGATGATGACAGTCCGAAGGCCCGCCAGGCCTGGATCCGGGTTCTCGCCAAAGCCGCTCCGGCGGAGCTGGCGGCCGAATGGGCCGCGTTGCCCTCGCGGCCGGCCTATAGCTTCCTGCGCCGGCCGGAAACGGGGCTCGCCATGATCCGCGGTCGCATCGGCGGCGACGGGTCGGCCTTCAATCTCGGCGAAGCGTCGGCGACGCGCGCGGCCATCCGGCTCGACGGAACCGAGACGATGGGGTTCGGATTCGTGCTTGGCCGGGACGCGCGCCACGCCGAACTCGCCGCGGCGTTCGACGCGCTGTTGCAGACCGGCGCCGCCGCCGCGCATGCCGCCGTCGCCCGATTGGACAATGCCCGCCGAGCGCGGGAGGCGGCCGAGAGCCGCCGGATCGCCGCAAGCAAAGTCGATTTCTTCGCGATGACGCGGGAGTGACCTCGATGCCCTTGCCCGAACCCGGTTTCGCCGATCCCGTCGCTGAGTCGCAACGCGCGTTCCGCGCGCTCTTGGACGCGATCGCGCATCCCGGCCGTATCGTGGACATCCCCGGCCCCGCAGGACGGCCCGAGGGATTGTCGATCGCCCAATCGGCGATCGCCCTGGCGCTGCTTGACGGGGACACGCCCGTCTGGCTTGCCGGGCCTTGCGCGTCCGCACGGCCCTGGATCGCGTTTCACACGGGCGCGCCGGCGGCCCCACGCCCCGACGGGGCACGCTTCGCATTTGCGGAGGCGGGGGAACTGCCCGCACCCGGCGCTTTCGACCTCGGCACCGACGCCTACCCCGATCGCTCGACGACATTGATCATCGAAACACCCGGGTTGGCCGCCGGTGGTAACGCCCTTCTTTCCGGTCCGGGGATCGCGGGTACGACGCGCGCAACGTTGCCGTTGCCACGTGCGTTCTTTGCGGCACGCGCGGAACTGGCGGAGCTTTTTCCCCGAGGGCTCGATCTGGTGTTGACCGACGGCGCGCGGGCACTGGCTCTGCCGCGCGGCACGCGCGTGGAGGGGGCCTGATGTATGTCGCGGTGAAAGGCGGCGAAGTCGCCATCGATGCCGCCCATCGTCTGCTCGCGCGCGCGCGTCGCGGCGACGGCACGGTGGCGGAGGTCTCGCTCGCCCAGATCGAAGGCCAATTGTCGCTGGCCGCGGATCGCGTGATGGGCGAAGCCTCGCTTTACGATCGGACGCTCGCCGCTCTGGCGATCAAGCAGGCCCGCGGCGATCTGGTCGAAGCAATCTTTCTGCTGCGCGCCTACCGCACGACATTGCCCCGGTTGGCCGCGAGCGAGCCGGTCGATACCGGAACGATGCGCATCCGGCGTCGGATTTCCGCCGCGTTCAAGGACCTGCCAGGCGGACAGGTATTGGGGCCGACATTCGACTATACGCATCGTCTGCTCGACTTCGCGCTCGCCGCCGAAGGCGGCGCGCCTGCGGGCGAGGCGACGCCCGAAGCCCCCGATCCCGTCGCCCCCTGCCCTCGCGTTGCCGGCTTTCTGAACAAGGAAGGGCTGATCGAACCCGCCGCTGCGCCCGAACCGGGCGCCGTACCCGACATCACGCGCGCGCCCCTCGACTACCCGGCCGACCGCCGCACGCGTCTGCAAGCCCTCGCGCGCGGCGACGAGGGCTATCTGCTGGCGCTCGCCTACTCGACCCAGCGCGGCTATGCCAACAACCATCCTTTCGCCGGCGAGATCCGTACCGGCAAAGTCGACGTCGAAATCGTACCCGAGGAGCTCGGTTTTCCGGTCTGCATCGGCGAGATCGATCTGACCGAGTGCGAAATGATCAACCAGTTCGTCGGCGGACCCGACAGGCCGGCGCAATTCACGCGCGGCTACGGGCTCGCGTTCGGCGAACAGGAACGAAAGTCGATGGCGATGGCGTTGGTCGATCGGGCCTTGCGCGCCGACGAACTGGGCGAGCCGCGCACGGCGCCGGCCCAGGACGAGGAATTCGTCCTCGCCCATTGCGACAACGTCGAAGCCTCGGGCTTCGTGCAGCATCTGAAACTGCCGCATTACGTCGACTTCCAATCGGAACTGGACGTTATCCGGCGCATCCGAGCCGCGGCGGCGTCCAAGCGGGAGGCCGCCGAATGATCCAAGGTTACAACTTCGCTTATCTCGACGAGCAGACGAAACGGATGATCCGGCGCGCGATCCTCAAGGCGGTCGCGATCCCCGGCTATCAAGTGCCGTTCGGAAGCCGGGAGATGCCCTTGCCGTATGGCTGGGGAACGGGCGGTATCCAGGTGACGGCCGCGGTCGTCGGTTCGGACGATACGCTCAAAGTGATCGACCAGGGTGCCGACGACACCACAAACGCCGTTTCGATCCGCCGATTCTTCGCGAAGACCGCCGGCGTCGCCACGACCGAGCGGACTGTCGACGCGACGATCATCCAGACGCGCCATCGCATCCCCGAGACCAAGCTGCGGGAAGGCCAGATCGTCGTCTTCCAAGTCCCGATCCCCGAGCCGCTGCGCTGGCTCGAACCGCGCGAGACCGAAACCCGACGCATGCACGCGCATGCGGAATACGCGGTCATGTCGGTCAAACTCTACGAGGATATCGCGCGCCATGGCCGGATCGCGACCGGCTACGATTATCCGGTCAAGGTCGCAGGCCGCTATCTGATGCGCCCCTCGCCGATCCCGAAATTCGACAATCCGAAGCTCGACCGCAGCCCGGCCCTGATGCTGTTCGGCGCGGGCCGTGAAAAACGTATCTACGCGGTTCCGCCGCACACGGAGGTGAAGTCGCTGGACTTCGAGGACCATCCCTTCGAGATCGAGCGGTGGGACAAAACATGCGCGCTATGCGGCGCTGCGGATTCATTTCTCGACGAGGTGATTGTCGACGACGCGGGCGGGCGCATGCACGTGTGCTCGGATACGGACTACTGCGCCGAACGCCGCCGCCAGGGTCACGGCCCCGCCGCCGTTCCCGCGCCCGTCGAGGACGCCGCGCAATGATCGACGGACAAGCCCCACTATTCTCGGTCCGCGGGCTCGGCCGCCGCTACGGTGCGCGCTGGGCTTGCCGCGACGTCGATTTCGATCTCTACCCCGGCGAAATTCTCGCCGTGGTTGGCGAGTCGGGCGCGGGCAAGACCACATTGCTCAAATGTCTGTCGGGCCAGGAAGCCGCCGATGCCGGGCGCGCACTCTATACGCGCGCCGACGGCCGGATCGTGGACGTGCCCGCACTCGATGAAACCGACAGGCGTCGACTGCAACGCACGGAATGGGGGTTGATCCATCAGAACCCGCGCGACGGTTTGCGGTTCGGAGTTTCTGCCGGGGCGAATGTCGGCGAACGGCTGATGGCGCTGGGCGCACGGAACTACGCGGGGCTGCGCGCGCAAGCACGAGACTGGTTGGCCCGGCTTGAGGTCGATCCCGATCGGATGGACGAGCGGCCCTCGGCGTTCTCCGGCGGCATGCAACAGCGCGTGCAGATCGCCCGCAACCTCGTCACGAAACCCCGTCTCGTGTTCATGGACGAACCCACGGGCGGGCTGGACGTGTCGGTCCAGGCGAAATTGCTCGATCT
>JADCGK010000053.1 GCA_020249045.1 Azospirillum sp.
CAGGGCTACGAGAACGGCTATTTCATGGGCGGCTGCCTGTTCGACAACGTGACGCCCGACATGAAGATCTACAAAGAGGAGATCTTCGGCCCCGTGCTCGGCGTCGTCCGCGCCAAGAGCTACGACGAGGCGCTCAAGCTCGTGAACGACCACGAATACGGCAACGGGACCGCGATCTTCACCCGCGACGGCGACGCCGCGCGCAGCTTCGCCAACGACGTGAAGGTCGGCATGGTCGGCGTGAACGTGCCGATCCCGGTGCCGGTGGCGTACCATTCCTTCGGCGGCTGGAAACGTTCGGCGTTCGGCGACCGCAACGCCTACGGCATGGAGGCGGTGGGCTTCTACACCAAGATCAAAACGACGACCGCGCGCTGGCCCACCGGCATCCGGTCGGGCGCCGAATTCGTCATGCCGACGATGAAGTGAGGGCCTGCGAAGCGAGGGCCCGCCGCGCGGCCTCGGCGTCCGAGGCGATCTGCGCCTTGAGTTCCTCGAGGCCCGCGAATTTGCGCTCGGCGCGCAGAAAGTCGACGAACTCGACGATCAGGCGCTTGCCGTAAAGATCGCCGGCGAAATCGAACACGTGGACCTCCAGGCGGGGGCGCGGATCCCCGCCGACGGTCGGCCGCACGCCGAGATTGGCGACACCCGGCACGGGATGGTCGAGCACCCCGCGCACGCGCACCGCGTAGACTCCGAATTTCGGCGGCATGTAGCCGTCGAGCGCCAGATTGGCGGTCGGAAAACCGATCGTGCGCCCGCGCGCGTCGCCCTTGCGCACGCGCCCATCGATGGCGAAGGGCCGGCCGAGAATCCGCGCGGCCGCGCGCGGATCGCCGAGCTTCAGCGCCTCGCGCACGGCAGTGGAGGAATAGACGAAGGCTTCGGGATCGCCGTCCAGGCCTGCGCGCGCGGCCGCCGCCGCGTCGAGGGCGGCGGGCACGATCGCCGCCTCCCGCCCCGCCGCGCGCATCGCGGCGACCAGCGTTTCGGGCGTGCCGCCGCGGCCTTTGCCGAATACGAAATCGTAGCCCGCGACGACCGCAGCCAATCCCAGCGCGTCGATAAGCACTTCGCGCACGAAGGCTTCGGCCGGCATCGCGGCGAGCGCGGCATCGAAACGCAAGGCGAAGCAGATCTCCACGCCGCATGCGCGTAGCGCTTCGACCTTTAGGCGCGGTCCGGCCAGCAGGAAGGGCGGAAGGTCCGGCTTGAAGAAGCGGCGCGGATGCGGCTCGAAGGTGACGATCGCCGCTTTGCGGCCGGTTTCGCGCGCGCGTCTGACCGCTTCGCCGATGACCTTGCGGTGGCCGAGATGCACGCCGTCGAAATTTCCGATCGCGGCGACGGCACCCCGGGCGGCTTCCGGAAGAAGCCGCCGATCGCGATAAAGCAACATCGGCGCCGGGATCAGTCGGCGGCCGAGGCCGCCGCGCGCGCCGGTGCGGAAGCCGCGGCCGGCTTGGTTGCGACCAGCACGACGGCCTCGCCTTCCAGTACGGTCTTGTCGTCGACGCTGACGGTCGTGATCAGCGTGCAGCGGCGTTTTTCGGCCACCAATTCCTTCACGGTCGCGCGCGCGACCAGCGTGTCGCCCGCGCGCACCGGCGCTTTGAAGCGCACGGTCTGCGACAGGTAGATCGCCCCCGGTCCGGGCAATTTGGTGCCCAGCACGGTCGAGATGAACGCCGCCGTCAGCATGCCGTGGGCGATGCGGCCCGAAAACGGCGTGCCCTGGGCGAAGATCTCGTTGATGTGGACCGGGTTGTTGTCGCCGGTCACGCCCGCGAACAGCACGATGTCGGTTTCGGTCAGCGTGCGCGCGTAGACCGCCGTCTGTCCGACATGCAGATCCTCGAAGTAAAGGCCGTGGAGCTCGTCGTTGGTGCTCATCTGCGGACGGACCTCGCCTCTGTTGCGGCGCAACACGCGCTTTGCGACTATAGCCACGGGCCCGCGAGGCGGCAACGCCGGTGCGAAAGCCCGTCGCCCGGGGGAGGACAAACCGATGCCGAGCCGCAAATCAGCGCCGATCCGGGCCGTGCGCACGCTCGCCAAGATCGACCTTTTCGCAGCATTGGGCGAGGCGCAGCGCAACGCGATCGAAGCGCGCTGCCAGTGGCGCGAATACCCGGTGGGCGCTTCGGTCATCGACCGCGAGGCCCCGGGAACGGAGGTTTACTTCGTCGTCGCCGGTGCGGTGCGCGTTCTGATCCATTCGGAATCGGGCCGTGCGGTCGCGTTCGACGACATGGGGCCGGGGGCTTGCGTGGGCGAAATCGCGGCGATCGATGGCTGCCCGCGCACGGCGTCGGTCGAGGCGCTGGAGCCGACTTTATGCGCGATCCTGCCGCACCGGATTTTTCTCGACGTGATCGCCACGTCGCCCGCGGCGGCGATGGCGCTGCTCAAGCGCATGGCCGCGATGGTCCGCGCGTCGACCGAGCGCATCCTCGATCTTTCCACGCTCGGCGCCCACAACCGCGTCTACGCCGAAATCCTGCGGTTGGCGAAGCCCGGCCTGGACGGGCGGCCGGCGATTCGGCCGATCCCGGTGCATTCGGATCTCGCCGCGCGGGTTTCGACGACCCGCGAAACGGTCGCGCGCGTGTTCTCCGAACTCGCGCGGGCCAACGTGGTGGTCAAGGAGCGCGACGCGATGGTGGTGGCGGCGCCCGCCCGCCTCAAAGCCATGGTCCGCGAGTTCAAGACGGCCTGAGCCTCAGAACTCGATGCGCTTGACGAGTGCGACCGAATAGCGGTCGCGGTGGTATTCGTAGTTCACGATGTTCGAGCCGTTGCGCGCGAGCCGTGCGGCGGCGGTGAACGTCAAATCGCGCAGCATGTCAGAGACGCCCTCGGGATCGAGGACGAGGGCCGCCGGCACACCCAGCATCGCGCGCGCCTCCAGCGGCCGGTCGCGCCGGCGCGTGGTTTCGCTGATCGTGGCGTCGCCCGAATCGTAGCTGTCGACCCGCCAATAGCCTTCGAGCGTGGCGAACGCGCCGCCGCCCAACAGCCAGGTATGGCCGAGCGTCAACGCGTGCCCGGCCGACGAGCGATAGCCGTGGACGGCGAGTTTGCGCGTGCGCGCGACCTCCAGCGACAGGCGCATGTCGGGCCGGTATTGCGCGGCGGCGCCCAAGCCGGTCGCGTATTGGGTGCCGGTATCGTCCGGGGCGACGCTCGACAGCGCGATCGGGTAATAGCGCTGGCGCTCGATTTCCTGGAAGCCGTAAAGCTGGATCGTGCCGGTCGGCGCGTAGTCGAGCCGCACGCGCAAGCCCACCGAGTTGACCGCCTGTTGCTTGGCGATCCGATAATGGTTCGCGTAGAGCATCGGGGTCAGCGTGAACGGGGCGAGGTCCACCGCAAGCCCGCCATCCACGCCGCCCAATTGCGGCACGTAGCGCTCCATGCGCTGGTAATCCTCGCGCAAGTACCGGGCACCGACCAGCCAGCGATGACGCGCCTGATAGCCCGCGTCGTGCGACATATCCAGGCGCACCAGGGTCTGGCTGCCGAAATCCGACGTGCGCAGCGAGGATTCGTCGAGTTTGAGTTCGAGATCGCTCGCCAGCGACTGGCCGCGCCGGGGCGCGGAATTGACGTTCGAGTCCCAGAATTGTCCGAAGGAAAGGGTCGCGGTCGTGCGCGTGCTTTGCCGGCGCAGCCGGGCTTCGCGCGAATAGCGCTCGATCTCGGCGCGCAGCGAATCGGGCATGTCGAGATCGCGCACCGTGCGGAATTCGCGCTCGGCCTCGTCGAGCTGATCGAGGCGGAACAGCACGATCGCGTAAAGCAGCCGCACGCGCGGCAAATCGGGGTCGACCAACAGGATGCGTTCGAGCGTGGCGGCCGCCCCGCGCACGTCGCCGCGCGCGATCTGGAGTTGGGCGTAGGCGAAATTGAGTTCGACGTCGTCGGGATTGGCGAGCACGTCCAGGAACGTGACGACGCGGGTGGGCCGCAACAGCGAGTCGCCCACCGCGGCCGGGCCGGCCTCACGCTCGGCCGCGCGGCGCTGGTGTTCGAAATCCGACGGCGTTTGGGCGTGCGCGACGGCGCCGATCCCCGACAAAAGACCGGCGAGGATCGTCACCATCCGGCCGAACCTCCCGCACATCGGAACGACCGTAAGGGAAAACCCCTATTTTGCCTACTGGTCGTGTGGTTTCAGCGCTGAACCACCCGCCATGTCCCGTCGTCCTGTCGGCAAGCGATCCCCCAGCCTTTTTCGGCCCGGCCGCCGACTTCGATATCTTGTACGAATTCGCGGCAAAGCTGGCCGGTTTCGCGGTCCCGGCCTTCGCGGAGGATTTTTGCGGGCCCAGGCGCCGGCCGGGCGGATTCGGAGTCCGGATCGGTCCAGCGGATTTCCGGCGGCGCTTGGCGCGCTTGCGCGCGGGGAGCAGGGGCCTGATCGGCGCGGTCGAGCGACGAGCCGACCGATCCGCCGACCAACGCGCCCAGCAACGTCCCGGCCGCCACGCCCGCCATTTGCGTGGTCGAACCCTTGCCGATGAAACCGTTCGACCCGCCGAACAGACGCGCCCCGGCGAAGGCGCCACCTGCCGCCCCGGCCAAACCGCCGGCGGTGGTTTTGTTGAAGCCCATTTCGCCCGGGCCCGCGGCGCACGCGGACAGCAAGGAAAGGGCGGCGATCGCGACGACGAGCTTCGGTCCTGATGTGCGGGGCATGGCGGGCCTCCTTGGGCTCCCGTACCAGGAACGCCGGGCGCGCGCGGGTTATTCCGCTTTCCGGAACCTATACAGACTTGCGCATGGTGTAATCATGCCGCGTGTCTATTGTCCGGTTCCTGCTTCGTCGAGGCTCGTTTCACGCGCGGCTTGCGCCGCCCGCCAGAGCGGTCCTCTCCACAGGCTGTTACCGCAAAGCTCGCGGCCAATTTCTCAAGATTCCGGGCTGCATTGATATCCCGGTCCGCTTCGTATCCGCAGTCCTCACAGCTATAGACGCGCTGCGAAAGATCCAGCTCGGCCTTTACCGAGCCGCAGCAAGAACAAGTCTTGCTCGAAGCAAAAAATCTGTCCGCGACGACGATCGTGGCGCCGTGCATCCGCGCTTTGTATTCGAGTTGACGCCGCAACTCGAAGAACGACGCGTCCATGATCGACCTGGCCAAGCGCCGGTTCTTGACCATGCCTCGGACGTTCAGGTCTTCGATCCCAATACGTCGGTACCTCCCAACCAGTCGCGTCGTGAGTTTGTTCAGGGCGTCTTTCCGAATATTGCTGATCCTTGCGTGGATGCGCGCGAGGCGCCGTTTCGCCTTGAGTGCGTTGCGCGAGCCGCGCTTCTTGCGGGATAGGGCTTTGTTCGCGCGCCGGAGGCGACCGAGAAGCTTCTTGTGCGGCTTCGACCCCGCGATCTTCGTTCCGTCGCTCAATACCGCAAGATCAGTTACGCCAAGATCGACACCGACGGCGGAGATCGGCGGCATGTCCGCAACCGTGTCGGCCACTTCGAATAGGATCGAAGCGAACCATCTGTCCGCCGTTCGCGAGACAGTCACGCGCTTGGCGACACCATCGAACCGCGGCGATTCGTGCAGGCGAACCCAGCCGATGACCGGCAACTTGATACGCCGATCTTCGATACGGAACGTGCCGACTTCATTGGCCGCGCAGAAGCTGTCGCTGGCGCCCTTTTTCTTGAATCGCGGATAGCGCCCGCGCTTTTCGAAGAACGACCGGAACGCCGATCCGAGGTCGATGATCGCCTCCTGCGCCGCGCATTTGGTGACGTCGAACATCCATGGAAAGGTTGCGCGCTTGATCTCGTTGAGGCGGCGACGCAACACTGCGTCGGTCGGCTGCGGCAGAGCCGGGTCTGTTTTGCGCGCCTCGTACAAACGCCGCCACTCGCCGAGCGCCCAGTTATAGGCAAAGCGAGCCGTGCCGGCCCCTTTAGCGAAATAGCTACGTTGCTTGTTCGTTGGATCGA
>JADCGK010000054.1 GCA_020249045.1 Azospirillum sp.
AGCCCGCGTCTTTACGTCGAAGCCGTGCCTTCCGGCGACACGCTCGATCTGGGGGGGGCGGACGCGCATCGTCTGCGCAACGTCCTGCGGCTTTCGCCGGGCGACGGCGTGCGCGTCTTCAACGCCGATCTGGGCGAGGTCGCCACGACGATCGCCGATCTCGGCAAATCGCGCGCGACGCTGCGCTTGGGCGCGCGCATGCGCGCGCCGGGCGCCGAGGGCGGACCCTGGCTCGTCCCGGCCGCGATCAAGCGCGCGCCCTTCGATCATCTCGTCGAGAAGGCGACCGAACTCGGCGCGGCCGCCATCCATCCGATCCTGACCGAACGCACGAACGTCGAGCGCGTGAACGTCGGCCGCTTGCGCGAAATCGGCGTGGCGGCGGCCGAGCAGTGCGAAAGACTGGCGCCGCCCGACATCGCCGAACCGGAAACCTTGCGCGCCAAACTCGCGAATTGGCCCAAGGACCGCGCGATCTTGCTGTGCGCGGAAGCCGGGGACAGCCTTCCCCTGGCGGAAGCTTTGGCGGCACGCGATTTGGCCGCACCTTGGGCGATCATGACGGGGCCGGAAGGCGGGTTTGCGCCGGTAGAGCTTGAAATGCTCGCGCGATCTTCCTTTGTTATCCGGGTCGGTCTGGGGCCGGGGATCCTGCGGGCCGACACCGCCGCGCTGGCGGCACTCGCCGTGTTCCAGGCCATGAGTCCGCGGGGCCGCAAACCGCCCCGCGCGTTCGACTGAAAGGGGATCGCATGTCGGCACCGCCCACTTCGCGCGGCGAAGAGTTGGAGAACAAGCGCCAACTCGTCGAGTACTTCGCCTCGGGGGCGAAGCCGAAATCCGCGTGGCGGATCGGTACCGAGCACGAAAAATTCATGTTCCGGCAGGACGATTTGCGGCCGTTGCCTTACGACGGCGACACGGCGAGCGTGCGCGGGATGCTCGAAGGGCTCGAGCGGTTCGGTTGGACCCGCGTGGAGGAAAACGGCAAGCCCGTGGCGCTGTTGCGCGACGGCTGTTCGGTCACGTTGGAGCCGGGCGGGCAATTCGAGTTGTCCGGCGCGCCGCTCGAAACGATCCACCAGACGTGCGACGAGACCAACAAGCATCTCGTCGAATGCAAGACGGTGGGCGAGGAATTGGGCGTGGGCTTGCTCGGCGTCGGGTTCATGCCGAAATGGACGCGCGCGGACGTGCAATGGATGCCCAAAGGGCGCACCGACATCATGCGCCGCTACATGCCCAAGAAGGGCGGGCTCGGGCTCGACATGATGGCGCGCACCTGCACCGTGCAGGTCAATCTCGATTTCGACAGCGAAGCGGACATGGTCCGCAAGTTCCGCGTGTCGCTCGCCCTCCAGCCGATCGCGACGGCGCTGTTCGCGACCTCGCCCTTCGCCGAAGGCAAACCCAACGGCTTCCTATCGTATCGAAGCCATACCTGGACCGACACCGATCCCGATCGCTGCGGGCTGCCCGCCTTCGTGTTCGAGGACGGCATGGGCTACGAGCGCTACGCCGACTGGATGCTCGACGTGCCGATGTATTTCGCCTACCGCGACGGGCGCTACGTCGATCTCGCGGGCCGCTCTTTCCGCGACTTCATGGCCGGCAAATTCCGCGGGGAAGTCGGCGACGTGGCGCGCACCGGCGATTGGGCCGATCATGTGACGACCGCCTTCCCGGAGGTTCGGCTCAAAAAGTACATCGAAATGCGCGGCGCCGACGGCGGCCCCTGGAAGCGGCTCTGCGCGTTGCCCGCGCTTTGGGTGGGGCTGCTCTACGATTCGACGGCGCTCGACGCCGCGGCGGACATCGTCAAGGACTGGACGGTGCCCGAAATGCTCGCTTTGCGCCGCGATGTGCCGCGTCTGGCGCTGAAGACGCCGTTTCGCAAAGGCACGGTGCTGGATGTCGCCCGCGAGGTGGTGAAGATCGCGCGCGCCGGTTTGAACGCGCGCGGCCGCGTGAACCGCATGGGCGATTCGAACGAGAGCCACTTCCTGGACCCGCTTTCGGAGATCGCGGAATCGGGCGTGACGCCGGCGGAGCGCAAGCTCGCGCTGTTCCACGGCGAATGGGGCGGGTCGATCGACCGTCTCTACCGGGATTTCCAGTACTGACCGATCAGGTCATGCACGCGGCGTTGAGCAGGCCCACGCCCAGCGCGAAGGCCGCGTAGGACACGCTCGTGGCCGTCTTTCCCGCTTCGATGTCGGCCGCGAGATTGGGCTTGAAGGCGCGTGCGGCGAAGTAGACCGCGAGCTGCACGACCATCGCGACGAACCCCCATACGGCCATATCGACGAGGTTGAGGCTGTTGGCCGTGGCCGCGGCCAGCGGGATCGCGAAGCCGAGTGCGGCCCCCGCCAGACTGATGGCGGCGGCATCGTTGCCCTTGCGGATCAGGTCGAGCTCCGCCCACGGCGTCACGCGCGTGTAGACGAACAGGAACGCGGCGCCGTAGGCGATCGCGGCGGCGAAGAACATCAGGAAGTTCGGAATCGTTTGGAGGTAGATCACGGGGGGTCACTCCACGATATGGGGAACGAAGCGGGCTTGGCCGCCCACGAAAGCGTCGTCGGATTCGCGCAAGCCCAGGCCCGACGGCTGCGAGGCCACGCACCATACGCCGGCGATCAGATGCTTGCCGTCGACCGCGGCGCTTGGCGCCAATTCCTGCCAGACGAGCGGGCCGTCTTCGGGGGTGGGTGCTTGCGTGTCCCCGCCGGTCGCGGGGCGGTCGGCGCCGTCGGCGTAAAGGCGGACGCCCGCGCCGTCGCGGCCCAGCGCCGGTTTGGCCGCGCAGGGGCCGGCGAGCGGATCGAGCGACGCGGGCAGCAGATTGGGATGGTCCGGGAACATCTCCCACAGCAATGCCAGCATGCGCTTGTCGGCGAGCAGCAGGCGCCATGCGGGTTCGATTACGGTCGTGTTCGCGAATTCGATGTGCCGGGCGAAATCGTCGCGCGCGAGCCAGCACCACGGATAGAGCTTGGCGAGCGTGCGCACGGTCTGGCCGTCGAGATCGACGAATTTCTCGCCGTCCCAGCCGATTTCGTCGAGATCGATGCGCCGCGCGTCGATCCCCGCCGCCCGCGCGGTCTCGGCGAGCCAATCGAGCGTGGCGTCGGCCTCCGCGTCGTCCTTCAGGCCGGCGAAATGCGCGGGCAAGCGCGGCAAGCCGAGCGCGCCCCACGCCGCGTGCAGATGGGCTTCGATCTCGTTCCATTGCGGCGCGCCGGGCCGATGATGGTCGCGCCACTCGGCCTGGCAGCGCGCGGCTTCGATCATCGCGACGGCGCCGTCGGCGTTGTATTCGATGAGCTTGGGCGCCCCGCCCGGCGCGAACGCGAGATCGAAGCGGCCGATCAGATTGCGCGCGCCGCGGTCCCAGGAATCGCCCGCCAGCCGGGCGGCCAGCGGCGGCAGATCGAACCGGTCGAACAGATCGTGCTGGACGATCCGGTCGACGGCGTCGAGGCAGATCCGCTCCAACTCGGCGGCAGCGTCGTACAGCGCGTCGATCTGCGCCTTTTCGACCGCGTAGCCGCGTTCTTCGGTCCAATAGGGCGTCCCGTCGGCCAGGAACGGGTCGCGCAAGCCCAGCGCTTCGACGCGCGACTGCCAGTCGGCGCGCGGCCGCACGGAGAAAGCGCGGACCACCGGGTTCAGCCGCCCGAGGCGCGGCCCATGCCGCTGGCGCCGAACCCGCCGCGGCGGACGGGTTGGCTGGCGGCGCGGCGTTCCTGAACGGGGGCGGTGGCCGTCTGCTGCGGGCCGCGCGGGGTGGCTGCGGCTTGGCCGACCGCGCGCGGCGGGGGCATCAAGCGGTCGTCGAAACGGCCCAACGGCCGCGCGCCCGCGCCGGTATAGGCGCGGTTCTGCGCGTCGCGATAGACGGGCTGTGCGGCCATGCCGCCGCCGGACATGCGGCCCATCATGTACCCCATCAACAGCGGCAGGAAATAACCGCCGCCGGCTTGCTGGACTTGCTGGGGCTGATTCGGATCGTGGGCGCGCGCGGCTTCGACCTGCGCGGCGCTGGGCGGTGCGGCGGCCGGCTGGCAATTCTCGGCGCCGAAGGCCGCCTCGCACGATTCGCGCGTGGCGAAGGCCGGTGCGGTGCGCGCGTGCGCCGTGCGCGCGTCCATCAGCGCTTGGCGGCAAGCCGACGGATCGCTTTGCGAGGCGCATTGCGCGTCGTCGCGGACGAACTCCGACCCGAGTTGGTTGGCGTCGTCGCACGCGGCGAGGGCGAGAGCTGCGGCGGAGGCGAGGAGAAGTTTGCGCATACCGCTAATTTAGGCGATCGGCGGCCGAGTTCAACGTCAACCGCGCCAGATCAGCAGCGCCAGCATCCCGCCGCCGATCGCGATCCGGTACCAACCGAACGGCGCAAAACCATGCGTTTGCACGAACTTGACCACCCAGCGCACGACCAGCATCGCGGCCACGAAGGCCGCCGCGAACCCCACGCCGATGATGTGAATATCGTCGAGCGTCAGATTCGCGCGGTTTTTGTAGAGGTCGTAAACCGTCGCCCCCAGCATCGTCGGGATCGCCAGGAAGAACGAGAATTCGGTCGCCGTCTTGCGTTCGACGCGCATCAACAGCGCGCCCATGATCGTGGCACCCGAGCGCGAGACGCCCGGGATCATCGCCAGCACTTGGCAGCAGCCGATCTTGAAGGCGAGCCAGGGCGTCATCGCGTCGATCTCGCGATGGACGGGGACGGGAAGGTTGCGCTCGATCCACAAGATCGCCACGCCGCCGGCGATCAGCGCGATCGAAACGACCCACGGATCGAACAGCACGTTTTTGATGAAGCCGTGCAGCGTGAACCCCAGCACCATCGCCGGCAGGAACGCGAGCGCCACGTTGAGCGCGAACCGCCGGTCCGCCGGTTCGGAAATCACGCCGAGCGCCACGCCGAACAGCTTCGCCCGATAGATCCAGCAGATCGCCAGGATCGCGCCGAACTGCACGGCGATTTCGAACGTCCGGCCCGGCGGACCGTCGAAGCCGAGCAGATCGACGAGCAGAATGAGATGTCCGGTCGACGAGACGGGAACGAATTCCGTCAACCCTTCGACGACGCCCAGGAACAGGGCGCCCAACAGCGTTTGCGAGTCCATCGGGAGAGTTTGACTCAGCCGCCGAGGACGGCGCTACCCGCGCTGTAAAGCCCGAAAACCAGCGCGCCGACCAAGCCGAACGCCAGCGCCGATGCCGCGTAACCCAAGATCACGCAGCGCCCGTCGCGTTCGAGCACGCCCAACGCGAGCAATGCGAGCGCGATGGCCGGCGGCGGGTTGCCGAACGGGATCGGTGCCGCCAGCAGGATCGCGACCGGAATGCCGACCAATCCGATGACCCGTTCGCCCGCGGTCGACGTCAATGCGGGCAAACGCGGCTTGACCCAGCCTTCCATCTTCACGAGCCAGGGCACGAAACGGGTCACGACGCTCGCGTAGCTCGACCGATCCACGCTGCGATCCATCAGCGCCGCCGGCAGCCACGGCTTTTTGACGCCGAGCAGCAGCAGCAGACAGAAGAAAGCGATCGGCAGGCCGGTCAGCGCCGAAAATCCCGGCACCGAGAAGGGCAGGAAGTTCGGCAGGCACAGCAGCACGATCAACGCGCCGTAGCCGCGTTCGCCGAGTTCATCGAGGATTTCGCGCAGCGAAATCTTCTGCCCGCGCGCGGGATCGACCAGCCGCTGGAACACCTCGGAAAGCGAGTCGGGATGGGCGTGGTCGTTCACGGGAACTCCGGGGTCGAAGGCGCCGACGATCGGCGCGGCGTGGGCGCGCGCGCGCGCCGCGGGGCGACGGAAAGGAAGGGGCTGCGCGGCGGGTTCGGTCATCGGGGGAGGCGCACTTTCGCAATTGGAGTCGCCGCTCCCCCCGGACGGCCGATCCCTGACGCTGGGCGAGGGTGTTACGCCGCCGTACCCCCGACGGTCAACCGGTCGATCAGCAGCGTGGGCTGCCCCACGCCCACCGGCACGCCTTGGCCATCCTTGCCGCACGTGCCGATCCCGGGGTCGAGCTTCATGTCATTGCCGATCATCTTGACCTGCTTGAGCGCTTCGGGCCCGTTGCCGATCAGCATCGCGCCCTTCACGGCCGGGCCGACCTTCCCGTCCTCGATCAGATAGGCCTCCGCCGCATTGAACACGAACTTGCCCGACGTTATGTCGACCTGCCCGCCGCCGAAATTGACGGCGTAGAGGCCCTTTTTGACCGATTTCAGGATTTCCTCGGGCGCGTGCGCGCCGCCCAGCATGACCGTGTTGGTCATGCGCGGCATCGGATGATGGGCGAAGCTTTCGCGCCGGCCGTTGCCGGTCGGCTTCATGCCCATCAGGCGCGCGTTCTGCCGGTCCTGCATGTAGCCGCGTAGAATCCCGTCCTCGATCAACACGGTGCGCTGGCTGGGCGTGCCTTCGTCGTCGATGGTGAGCGAGCCGCGCCGGTCGCCGATCGTGCCGTCGTCGAGCACGGTCACGCCGGGGGCGGCCACGCGCTGGCCCATCAACCCCGCGAAGGCCGAGGTTTTCTTGCGGTTGAAGTCGCCTTCAAGACCGTGACCGATCGCCTCGTGCAGCAAAATGCCCGGCCAGCCGGGCCCAAGCACGACGGCCATTTCGCCCGCCGGCGCCGGCACGGAGGCGAGGTTGACGAGCGCTTGGCGCACGGCCTCATCGACCGCATGGCGCCAATTCTCCGGTGCGATCACCCGGCCGAAGGCGAACCGTCCGCCCCAGCCGTAGCTGCCGGTTTCCTGCTTGTCGCCGTCGCCGACCACGACCGAAACGTTGATCCGCACCAAGGGCCGCACGTCGGCCAAGCGATTGCCGTCGCCGCGCACGATCTGCACGGCCTGCCACTCGCCCGCGATCGAGCACATGACCTGGCGCACCCGGGAATCCTTGGCGCGCGCGTAGGCGTCGATCTCGCCCAGCAGCTTCACCTTGTCGGCGAAGGGCATCAGGGAAAGCGGATTTTCGTCGGTGTAAAGCCGTGCGTTGGTGCCCGCGGGGCTTTCGGCGGCGACCGATCCCGAATGGCCAGCCTTGACCGCGCCGACGGTGCGCGCGGCGCGTGCGATCGCATCGTGGCTCAGATCGGAGGCGTGGGCGTAGGCGGCCGTCTCGCCCAGGATCGCGCGCAAGCCGAACCCCTGGGCGGTATCGAAAGAGGCGCTCTTCAGCTTCCCGTCGTCGAACGACAAAGCCTCGCTCTGCCGGTATTCGAGATAAAGCTCGCCGTCGTCCGCCCCGGCCAAAGCCTCCGCCGTTTGGCGTTCGAGCTTGGCGCGGTCCAGCCCCGCTTCCTCGAAAAACAGGCGGTCGGTCGTGGCGAGATGGCTCATGGGGCTCCGGCGGGTTCGAGGGTCGAACGGGAATTTAGGGGGATCGCGACGCTTTTTCCAATCGCACCGGTCCGAAAACCGGCAATATTGGTCATCGTAACGCGAAACGGGAGCTTTCGGGTGCCGCGCGAACATCCTTTGCGAATGGCGTTGGTGAACGAGGCGCACGCGCGTCCGTTCCTGTCGCTGGTGGCGCCGATCCGCGCCTCGCACCTGGCCATGACCTCGGGCGAGGGCGGGGCGGCGGCCGATCGGGCGCATCTGGTCGCGTTGTGCGAGCGCTACGGCGTCGGCCATCCGCCCGAAGGTGCGAACCACTACGTCGCCGCGTTCGACGGCTTCTCCCTCAAATGGGAGCGGCACACCGAATTCTGCACCTGGACGTTTCTGAAGCCGGGCGCCTTCGTCGAGCCTTTCGCCGAGCCGGCCATCGCCGCCGCGCCGCCCGAATGGGTCGAGACGATCCCCGGCGAGCGCTTGGTCGCCGCGCATGTGGCGATGATCGAGCGCACGCAAAGCGCGCCGGGTCCGGATCTGATGGCCAAATGGCTGCATCTCGATTTCCTCGCGGGCAGCGAAGTGGCCGGCGGGGCCGCGTGCGTGTGGACCGATTTCCGCGTCCACGCCGACGGTTTCGGGCGCATCGTCCTGCACGACCGCGGTCTGGGCGAACGGCGCGGCGGGCGCTTGACCCAGCGGCTGCTCGAAATCGAGACCTACCGCACGATGGCTTTGCTGGCGCTGCCGGTGGCGCGCCAATTGGGCCCGCTGATCGCCCGCGCGGACGCCGAATTGCTGTCGATCATGAACGCGATGGGGACGGCGACCAGCATCGTCGAACAACGCGGACTGCTCGATCGTTTGACGACGGTGTCCGCCGACATCGAACGCGCGACCGGGGCGGCCGAATACCGGTTCGGCGCGGCGCGCGCCTACGGCGATCTCGTCGACAAGCGGATCGCCGAGATGCGCGAAGGGCGGATCGAAGGGCTGCAGACCTATCGCGAGTTCATGGATCGGCGCTTCGTGCCGGCTTTGCGCACATGCGAGGCGACCGCCGAACGGCTCGGGCAGATGTCGCGCCGGCTCGCGCGGGCGGGCGCGTTGTTGCGCACCCGCGTGGACATCGCGGTGGAGGCGCAAAACCAGGATTTGCTCGCCTCGATGGACCGGCGCGCACAATTGCAATTACGCCTGCAGGAAACCGTCGAAGGGCTGTCGGTCGCGGCCATCACTTATTATGTGGTCGGGCTGTGCGGGTATCTGTTCCGCGCGCTCGAAGTGGCCGGCCTCCGCA